>JADLEH010000147.1 GCA_020846255.1 Propionibacteriaceae bacterium | reverse complement strand
ATGCCGATGAACCACGATGAACAGCTGTCACACCAGTCCGATTGTCACCATGACGCCGGGCACGGCTACCTGGACAACAAGAGCGAGTACCTGCGCCGCCTGAAGCGGATCGAGGGCCAGGCGCGGGGACTGCAGCGCATGGTCGATGAGGAGCAGTACTGCATCGACATCCTCACCCAGGTGTCGGCAATGACCAAGGCGCTCGAGGCCGTGGCTCTGGCCATGCTCGACGAACACCTCAGCCACTGCGTCTTCCGCGCTGCCCAGGCCGGGGGCGAGGAAGCCGAGCTCAAGCTCGCCGAGGCCTCGGCAGCCATCGCAAGACTCGTCCGCTCCTGAACCGAGGGGCCCCGAGGGCCCGACCACCGAAAGGGAAGTAATGATCACCAGCTACACCGTCACCGGCATGACCTGCAACCACTGCACCCACGCGGTCTCCGAGGAGGTCAGCGCCGTTCCCGGCGTCACCGCTGTCGCGGTGAGCCTTGAGACCGGCAAGCTCGACGTGACCTCCGATGCCCCGGTCGACTTCGACCGCATCGTCGAGGCGGTCTACGAGGCCGGCGAACAGTACAGCGTGGCCTGAGCCGATGAGCACCCAGCAGCGCGAGTCGGTGGAACTCGACATCTCGGGCATGACCTGTGCGTCCTGCGCAGCCCGGATCGAGAAGAAGCTGAACAAGCTGGACGGGGTGCAGGCATCGGTCAACTACGCCACGGAGAAGGCCAAGGTCATCTACCCGGGGCTGCTTCGGGTGGAGGACCTGATCCAGGTCGTTGAGGACACCGGCTACGGCGCAGCCATCCCCGAACCCGAGGCGGTTCCGGTCGACCGCGCCGCGCTGCTCCGCACACGGCTGGTCCTTGCGGCCGCGATGGGGGTTCCGGTGGTCGCCATGGCCATGGTTCCGGCGCTGCAGTTCACCGGCTGGCAGTGGTTGAGCCTCGCGCTCACGCTGCCGATCTACGCCTGGGCTGCCTGGCCGTTCCACCACTCGGCCATCGTGAACGCCCGCCATGGCGCGACCACGATGGACACCCTGATCAGCCTCGGCACCACTGCAGCGTTCGGCTGGTCGCTGTACGCCCTGTTCTTCGGCGACGCCGGGCACCTCGGCTACACCCACCCGTTCGAGCTGGCGCTGATGCGGGGTGCCGGCGAGGCCAACATCTACTTCGAAGCCGTCGCCGGCATCGTCGTGTTCCTGCTGCTCGGCCGCTACATCGAGGCCAGGTCGAAGGCTGCGGCCGGCGAGGCCGTCCGGGCACTGCTGCACCTGGGCGCCACCCAGGCCACCCTGCTGGTGGACGGCAGGGAGCGGCTCGTGCCGATCGAGCAGCTGGCGGTCGGTGACCTGTTCGTCGTCCGGCCGGGGGAGAAGGTCGCGACCGACGGCGAGGTGACCGAGGGCTTCTCGGCCATCGACAACTCGCTGGTCACCGGCGAGTCCGTACCGGTGGACGTGGGCGCGGGCGGGCAGGTGATCGGTGCCACCCTGAACACGACCGGCCGTCTGGTCGTCCGGGCCACCCGGGTCGGCCGCGACACGCAGCTGGCCAACATCGCAAGGCTCGTCGAGGAGGCGCAGACCGGCAAGGCGCGGGTGCAGGCCCTCGCCGACCGGATCTCGGCCGTCTTCGTGCCGGTGGTGCTGGTGCTGGCCGCACTCACCATGACCACCTGGCTGCTGTTCGGCGAGAGCCTTGCCTTCGCTGCTGCAGCTGCCGTTGCTGTGCTCATCATCGCCTGCCCGTGTGCCCTCGGCCTCGCCACCCCGACAGCGCTGCTCGTCGGCACCGGTCGCGGCGCCCAGCTCGGCATCGTGATCAAGGGCGCGGAAGCCCTCGAGCGCACCCGCGAGATCGACACCATCGTGCTGGACAAGACCGGAACCGTGACCACGGGGAAGATGTCCGTCGTGGCCGTCCACCCGGCAGCCGGGGTCGACGCGGCCGAGCTGCTGCGCTTCGCCGGCGCTGCCGAGGCGGGCTCCGAGCATCCGATCGCCCGAGCGATCGCAGCACATGCGGACAGCGACCTGGGCGTGACCTCGCTCAACAACACCCCGGGGCAGGGCATCATCGCGAGGATCGGCGGTCGCGAGGTCCAGGTCGGGCGTCCGGACTGGGTTGCTGCGGCGAACCGGCAGCTGGACGCGACCGGACGGGCCCGTAGCGGGGAACTGGTCGGGCTGGATGCCGAGTCCCGCTCACAGGTGGCCGCCACGGAGGTGGCCGTGGCCTGGGACGGGCGGTACCGCGGCTCGATCCTCGTGGCCGACACCGTGAAGGAGACCTCGGCTGAGGCGGTCGCCGGCTTCCGGCGGCTCGGCCTGACCCCGATCCTGCTGACCGGTGACAACGCCGTGACGGCAGGTGCTGTTGCGGCCCAGGTGGGGATCCAGGAGGTGATCGCTGAGGTGCTGCCGCAGGACAAGGTGGCGAAGGTGAAGGAGCTCCAGGCGGCCGGACGGAAGGTCGCAATGGTGGGCGACGGTGTGAACGATTCCGCCGCGCTCGCCCAGGCCGACCTCGGGATCGCACTGGGTACCGGCACCGATGCGGCCATCCAGGCCGCCGACCTCACCTTGATGCGAGGTGACCTGCGGGTGGCCGGCGACGCGATCCGCCTGTCCCGGGCGACCCTCGGCCGGATCAAGGGCAACCTGTTCTGGGCCTTCGCCTACAACGTCGCCGCCATCCCGCTGGCAGCCCTCGGCTTCCTCAACCCGATGATCGCCGGCGCAGCAATGGCGTTCTCGAGCGTCTTCGTCGTCCTGAACAGCCTCCGGCTGCGGGGCTTCAAACCCGCCTCCTGAACAACGGGGACGGTTCCATTTCCGTTCACCGTCCAGCGGCGGCCGACGGGGACCCGCCGACGGGGACCGGCCGATGGGGACGGTTCCATTTCCGTTCACCGTCCGGCTGCGTTGGACGGCTTCGGGGAGCGGCCTGCGCCCTGCTCGAGCTCTGAACGGGAAAGGAACCGTCCCCTTCCTGTTCAGGTGAACGGAAAAGGAACCGTCCCCGGGTCGAGGCGGGTGAACGGAAAGGGAACCGTCCCCGGGTCGAGGGCGGGCTTCGGGTTTCTGCGGGTCACAGGAGGCACACAGACGCCTCAAGGGGTTCCTGACAAAGTCGACTGGCTGAATGGCTCCCATACCCGAACAAGGAGCCTTCCGTGTCCCCAATCCTGCTCGCCGCCGACCTGGTGGCCATCCTCGTGCTGGTCTTCGGACTGTTCGTCCCGCGGCACCACCGGCGCGACCTCGTGGTCGCCTTCCTCGTGGTCAACGTCGGGGTGCTCGCCGTGATGGCAACCTTGTCGGCGACCTCGGTCGGGCTCGGTGTCGGGCTCGGCCTGTTCGGCGTCCTCTCGATCATCCGGCTGCGATCCGAGGAACTGAACCAGCACGAGGTCGCGTACTACTTCGCCGCCCTGACGCTCGGCCTCCTCGGTGGCAGCAGCGGACTCTCCGAGCTGCTCGTCGGTGGCCTGATGGCCCTGGTGCTGGTGACCCTCTTCCTCGGCGACCACCCGCGGATCCTCCGGGGCTCCGCGCGCCAGGAACTGCTCCTCGACCGGGCGATCACGGACGACGGCCTCCTCCGGACCCAGGTCGAGGCCATCGTCGGAGCCGGCATCCAGTCGCTCACCGTGATCAGGACCGACCTGGTCAACGACACCACGACTGTGGACGTCCGCTACAGCCGCCAGGACCGGAGCGGCACCCCGAAGCCATCCGTAGCGGCGACCGAACCCGTCCCGATGGAAGCCGGCGTCCGATGACGGCCCGGACCACCAGCCGGACGCTCGAAGCCCTGCCCGCCGTCTCCCTCGAGCGGCTGCTCCAGGCAGCAGCCCTGCAGACGCGGGTCGACCGGAAGTACGTGCTCGACGAAGCCGAACTGCCGGAGGTCCTTCGCCACCTTGATGGCGCTGCCGAAGTGCTGAGCATCGACGGCCGGCGGCAATTCGCCTACCGCTCCACCTACTTCGACACCCCGGAACTGGACGCCTTCCACCGGGCCGGACGTGGCCGGCGGCGCCGCTTCAAGGTTCGTACCCGGGTCTACCGGCACTCCGGCGAGACCTGGCTGGAGGTCAAGACGCGCGGTCCTCGCCGTACTACGGTGAAGGACAGGCTGCCGTACGATCTCGGCGACGCCGGGCGGCTCACCGCGGCCGGCCGGGACTTCGTGGCGGCCATCCTCGCAAGCCACCTGATCGATGACGTGGACGTGGCGGGACTTGTCCCCTCCCTGCACACCGCCTACGACCGGACCACCCTGCTGCTAACCGGGGGGCCGGCGGTCAGCCGGGCCACCATCGACACCGGACTGGCCTGGCGCCGTCCCGGCTCGAAGCTCTCGATCACGGTTCCGGGGAGGCTGATCGTCGAGACCAAGGGCGGCTCGTCCCCGGCGGCGCTGGATCGCGCGCTCTGGCGCGCCGGGACGAGGCCGAGCCGCGTCAGCAAGTACGGCGCCGGCCTTGCCGCCCTCGACGAGGAACTTCCCGACCTGAAGTGGCACCGCGTCCTCGCCCACCTGCCCACAGCACAACGCCCGGCCTGACCCACCCGAAAGGAACGTTATGAACGCCTTCAGCAAACCGATCACCAGGAGGCTGGCCGCCGGCATCGCCGCGCTGGCCACAGCCATCACGCTCACCGCCTGCTCTGCTACCGCCACCGGCACTACGGCAACCGGCGCCGGCACAGCCGTGGTCGCGGCCTCGGCGATCGCGGCCCTGGCTGACAACGCAGAGAGCCACGCTGAAGCCGGCGACACCGACTACGACGCCGCCGATGCCACCACGATCGTCCTGGCCGACGGGGCCTCGAAGTCCAGCTCGACCGACGGAGTGACCATCAGCGGGGACGTGATCACCATCGAAGCGCCCGGCACCTACCTCCTCAGTGGCACCCTCGGCAACGGTCAGGTCGTTGTGGACAGCGAGGCCGAAGGCAAGGTCCGGATCGTCCTGGACAACGTATCGGTCACCAACTCCGCCGGCTCCGCCTTCGTGGTCGCTGCTGCCGACGAAGCCGTCCTGGTGCTGGCCGACGGCTCGGAGAACTCCCTCACCGACGGCGAGGACTACGACACCTCAGCCACCGACGCGCCCAACGCTGCCCTCTTCTCGATGGCCGACCTGACCATCGGTGGCACCGGTGCCCTCACCGTCGCCGGAAACACGAACGACGGCATCGCCGGCAAGGACGGGCTGGTCATCCAGGGCGGCACGATCACCGTGACGGCTGTGGATGACGGCATCCGCGGCAAGGACTACCTGATCATCGAGGAGGGAACGGTCAGCGTGGAGTCCGGTGACGACGGGCTCAAGTCCGACAACGAGACCGACGACACCGTCGGCTACGTGCTGATCGAGGACGGGACGGTCCGGGTCGCAGCCGGCGACGACGGCGTCCATGCCGAGGGCGACCTGGCAATCAGCGGCGGTGAGGTGACGATCGCGAAGTCCAACGAGGGCCTCGAAGGGGCCACCGTCACCCTCGCCGGGGGAGCGACCAGCGTCACAGCGTCCGACGACGGCGTGAACGCCAGTTCGGGCTCCGGCAGCACCGACACGGCAGGGCCGGGGGGCGGCGGCGGGATGGCCGACGACGGCTCGCTGCTGACCATCAGCGGCGGCACCCTGATCGTCGACTCCGGCGGGGACGGGCTCGACTCCAACGGCACCACCGTGATCACCGGTGGCACCACAGTGGTGTCCGGGCCCACGGCGGACGGCAACGGCGCCCTCGACTCGAACGGCGGCATCATCGTCACCGGCGGCACCGTGGTGGCAGCCGGGAGCTCCGGAATGGCCGAGAGCCCGTCGGCGGAGTCATCGACCGGCTGGGTCGCCGTGGCCTTCGACCAGGCCATCGCAGCCGGCCAGACGATCAGCGTCGTCAAGGACGGCACGGTCATCGCCGCCTACACGACGGTCAAGGCGGCCGCGTCCCTCGTGGTCGCCGACGCCGACATCACCAGCGGCCAGACCTACGACATCTACGTCGGCGGCAAGCCGGCCGGGACCACGCTGGGTACCTACTCCGACTCCGGCGACGTCTCCGGAGCGACGAAGACCACCACGGTCACCGCTGGCGAAGCTGTCGCCGGTGGCATGGGCGGGGGACGCGGCCAGCGCCCGTGATCCACCGCTCCCGCGGCCGGCCGGCGAGGCGAACCGCGTCCGCCCGGGGCCGCCGAGGCGGTTGCGCGGCGTGTCGGGGGCCAGCGATCGCGAAACGGGTCACTCTGCCGACCGGTTGGCCGCGGCGGGCCCGGCGGGCGGGCCACAGCTCCCACCTGCCACGAGCAGGCGGATCTAGTGGGGTCCTGACAGGTCCCGCAGGGGTTCCCCCGGGGAAGGTCAGCGCCCCGAGGCCTGCGCCGGCTTCCAGCGCCACCAGCGGCCCGGCCGCGGTTCTGGAACGATCTCCAGCGGTGACTCCGGGGTCTCGAACGTTGCGGTGACCCGACGGCGCGGGAACACCCGCCGGCCGTAGTCGGGGTTCAGGCCATCGGTGAGGGCGACCTCGCGCCCGGCGGCCAGCGCCTCGTAGATGTCGATGAACTCCTTCGACTGGTTGGCGATCGTGAACTTCGCAGCCAGTTCCCGGCTGCGGGCCCGGGCAGTGGCCGCGAAGTCCTCGTCCTTCAGGGCATTGAGCATGCCGACCATGGCACCGGCGAGGGAGACGGGGTTCGGCCTGGCCAGGACGGCGTTCACCCCGGGCTCGACCACCAGCCGCAACTCGTGGTCGACCATGACGAACGGCAGCCCGGCGTGCGCGGCCTCGTGCAGCACCAGGGCCTGGGTGTCGGTGAGGGAGGCGAACACGAACGCGTCCCCGGAGGCGTAGTAGGCCCCCAGCTTCTCGCGGGGGATCTGTCCGGGCAGCTTCACCCCGCCGAACCGGGCCGCGCGCTGCAACCGGCGGCGCAGCTTGGCCGGGGTCTCCCGCCAGTCCCCGACGATCATCAGCTCGACGTTCGGGACCTGGTCGCGCACCAACTCGAACGCGTCCAGCATCAATCCGATGCCCTTCTCCAGCGAGATCCGGCCGACATAGATCAGCCGGGGCCCACGGCCCTTGGGAACCGGTGGCATCTCGGGCAGGGCATCGGTGCCGTTCGGCACCACCCGCACCCGAGCCGTCGGCGCGATCTCCAGCACCCGCTTGCCCGTCTTGTCCGACGGCGTCGTCACCAGGTCGGCGTCGGAGAGCATCTTGGCGGCCAGCTGCAGCAGCTCGACCTGCGCGCCACCGCGACGCGGCCGCTTGAACCGCATCTTCTTCAACTGCTCCCAGGTGCTCTTGGCCATGTGCAGCTCGTACACCTTGTAGGCGGCGTTCAGGAACGGAACCACGTGCCAGTAGTGCTCGGCGTAGGCCTCCAGGTCGGTGTGCCACGTAACCACAAGGGGCTTGCCGGTGCGTTGAGCCACCCACATGCCCAGCAAGCCGATGGCGCCAAGGCCGTGGATGTGGACCACGTCCGGCGGGTTCGCCACCATCTGGGCCAGCCGGTAGTCGAAGTCCTGGCCCATGCTCAGCCGAATCTGGGTACCCGGGATCGGCACGGACGGCAGCCGGATCTCCCGCCGGTGCGGATGACCGGCGTGCGGGTTGGGGCCGTCGGAGACCGGGGCCACCAGCAGCACCCGGTGGCCGGCGGCGAGGACCTGCTCCTCGAGGAACTGGACGGCGTAGAGCAGCCCGCTGTGGGCAGGGCCGTAGTTGTCGGTGAACTCGGCGATGGTCAAGGGTTTCCGGGCCGGGACGGACCCGGAGGCGGGGACTGCGGCGTCCGACGCCGTTGGAGCGCTGTCGCTGATGGGAGAGCCTTCCTGCACGGGAACTGAAAATACTCTAGCGCCGGGCAGGCGGGGGCGCGGACGCGGAACCCCGGGCGCCTTACGCCCCTCCGCTGGGCGGCAGGATCGCCTACGCGAGCAGCGACCCGTAGGTGGACTTGGCCTTCTCCAGTGCGGCGACGTAACCGGCGCGGGCGTACTCGTTGCCGTCGGTCGATTCCGGCACGGCCAGCAGGCCGCGGAACTCCGAGATCGACGTGAAGCCCTTGCCGGCCATCCACTCGGCGAGCCCGCCGAGCAGCTTGTTGGCGTAGCCGGCGCCGTGGCGCACCAGGGCCGAGGTGGTCATCACCACGTCAGCCCCGGCCAGCAGGTAGGCGATCACGTCGGCTGCGCTCTCGACTCCTGAGGTGGCTGCGAGCGAGACGTCGGTCTGCCGGCGCAGGCTGGCGATCCAGGTGCGCGGCAGCCGGGCGTCGGTCGGCGAGGAGAGGGTGACTCCGGGCACGACGGCCAGCTTCTCCACGTCCACGGCCGGCTGCAGGAACCGGTTGAACAGCACCAGCCCGTCCGCGCCGGCATCGACCAGCCGCAGGCTGAAGTTGCCGACGCTGGAGAAGTGCGGCGACAGCTTCACGGCCACGGGGATGTCCACTGCAGCCTTGACGGCCGCCAGGATGTCCAGGTGGCGCTGTTCGACCTCCGCCCCGGTGACGGAGAGGTCGCCGGGCACGAAGTAGATGTTGCACTCCAGGGCTGCGGCGCCGGCGTCGGCCAGTTGCCGGGCGAAGCTCGTCCAGCTCCCCACCCCGGAGGCGTTCAGGCTGGCGATCAGCGGTACCTCGATCGCCTTGGCCGCGCCTTCGACAAGGTTCAGGTAGGCCCTTGCCGGGGAGTCGTCCGCGTCGCCGAGGCTCGGGAAGTAGCTGGTTGCCTCCGGGAAGGACTCCGAGTGCAGTTCCTCCAGCAGGGCGTCCCGCTCGGCCTCGCGGCGGACCTGCTCCTCGAACAGCGAGTACAGCACGACCGCGCCGAGACCGGCGTCGGCGAGCTGCCGGACCCCGTCCACGGTCTGTGAGAGCGGCCCGGCGGAGGCGACCAGGGGACTGCGCAGGGGCATGCCCAGGTATGTGGTGTCCATGGTCAGCCCTTCGCTACCTGGGCGAACCGCTCGGCGCCGCGGGTGGCCATCTCCTCGTACTCGGCCCAGCGCCGGTTGACCTGCTCCTGGCCCAGCTCGAGCAGGCGCTCTGCCGAGACCGGGTCGGAGTTCATCAGCATCCGGAACCGGAGCTCCTTGGCGTGGTAGTCCCGCAGCGGTATCCGTGGCCGGGGCGAGTCCAGCAGGAACGGGTTCTTGCCGCCATCGCGCAGCACCGGGTTGTACCGCATCAACGGCCAGTGCCCGGACGCCACGGCGGCGTACTGCTGTTCCATGCCCTTGCTCATGTCGATGCCGTGCGCGATGCAGTGGCTGTAGGCGAGGATCAGGCTCGGACCGTCATAGGCCTCGGCCTCCCGGAACGCGGTCAGCGTCTGCTGCGGGTCGGCCCCCATCGCCACCCTGGCGACGTAGACGTTGCCGTAGGCGGTGGCCTGCAGGGCCATGTCCTTCTTGCCGGTCGGCTTGCCGGCTGCGGCGAACTTCGCCACAGCGCCCATCGGGGTCGACTTGGACGCCTGGCCACCGGTGTTGGAGTACACCTCGGTGTCGAGGACGAGGATGTTCACGTTCCGGCCGGAGGCGAGGACGTGGTCGACGCCGGCCGAGCCGATGTCGTAGGCCCAGCCGTCGCCGCCGACGATCCAGACCGAGCGCCGCAGCAGGTGGTCGGCCACTGAACGCAGGTCCTCGACCAGGGGCCCGGACATGGTGTCCAGCAACGCCTTCATCGCGTCCACCCGGGCCCGTTGCTGGCTGAGTTCCGACTCGTACTGCTGGGGTGCATCCAGGATCGCGTCCACCGGACCGTCGCCGAGCTCGCTGCGCAGCGAGTCCAGCCGGCGGCGGGCCGTTGCCGTGTGCAGGTCGGCGGCCAGCCGCAGGCCGAGCCCGAACTCGGCGTTGTCCTCGAACAGGGAGTTCGACCACGCCGGCCCACGGCCGTACTTGTTGGACGACCACGGCGTCGTGGGCAGGTTGCCGCCGTAGATCGAGGAGCAGCCGGTGGCGTTGGCCACGGTTGCGCGACCGCCGAACAGCTGGGTGAGCAGCTTCAGGTACGGCGTCTCGCCGCAGCCGGAGCACGCGCCGGAGAACTCGAACAGCGGTTCGAGGAACTGGGTGCCGCGGACGTTGGCGAAGTCCACCCGGGAGCGTCGGTTGATCGGGATCGTCTCGAAGAACTTGACGTTCTCCTTCTCCTTCGTGCGGTCGAGCACGGGAGTGAGGTTGATCGCCTTGCGGGCCCCGCCGGTACCCAGCGGCTTCACCGGGCAGGCCTCGACGCACAGGCCGCAGCCGGTGCAGTCCTCGGCGTACACCTGCAGGGTGTAGCGCGAGCCCGGGAACCCGGCGGCGTTCAGTTGCGCCGACTGGAAGCCCTCCGGCGCGCCGTCGAGGGCCGAGGCGGTGTAGTACTTGGCGCGCAGGACGGCGTGCGGGCAGACGAAGGCGCAGTTGCCGCACTGGATGCAGGCCTCGGAGTCCCACTCGGCGATGATGTCGGAGATGTTCCGCTTCTCGTACCTGGTGGTGCCGGAGGGGTAGGTCCCGTCAACCGGCAGCGCGCTGACCGGCAGGTCGTCGCCGGTGCCCAGCAGCATGGAAGCAGTCACGTTGCGGACGAAGTCCGGGGCGTCGGCCGGCACCGGCGGGATCATGCCGATCTCGCCGATCGGCAGCTCCGGCACCTGGACGCGGTGCAGGTTGTCAACGGAGGCGTCGACGGCAGCCTCGTTCTTCAGCACCACGTCGGCGCCCTTGCGGGCGTAGGACTTGCGGATGGTCTTCTTGACCTCTTCGATGGCCTCCTCGCGCGGCAGCACCTTGCTGATCGCGAAGAAGCACGTCTGCAGGACGGTGTTCGTGCGCCGTCCCATGCCGGCCTTGCGGGCGACCAGGTTGGCGTCGATGGCCCAGAGCTCGATGCCGAGCTCGATGATCCGGCGCTGCATCGGCAGCGGCAGGTGCGCGAAGGTCTCGCTTGGCTCGTAGGGGGTGTTGACCAGCAGGATCGTGCCCGGCCGGGCGAACTCGAGCACGTTGACGCGTTCGAGGATGGACCAGTTGTGGCAACCGATGAAGCCGGCCTGGCTGACCAGGTACGGCGCCTCGATCGGCTTCGGCCCGAACCGCAGGTGCGAGACCGTCCGCGAGCCGGACTTCTTCGAGTCGTAGACGAAGTAGCCCTGGGCGTAGGTGTCATCGATCGAGCCGAGGATCTTGATGGAGTTCTTGTTCGCCCCGACGGTGCCGTCCGAGCCGAGCCCGTAGAAGACCGCGCGCAGCGTCGACGGGTCCTCGATGTCGATCGTCGGGTCGTAGGGCAGGGACAGCATGGTCACGTCATCATTGATGCCGATGGTGAACCGCGGCCGGGGGGACGGCTTGGCGAGCTCGTCGTAGATGCCGACGACCATCGCGGGGGTGAACTCCTTGCTGGACAGGCCGTAGCGGCCACCGACGAGCAGGGGCAGGTTCGTCCGGGCGCCCGAGGCGTGGGCCTCGCCCATCGCCGCAGCGACGTCGAGGAACAGCGGCTCGCCGCCGGAGCCGGGCTCCTTGGTGCGGTCGAGCACGGCCAGCACCCGGGTGGTCGCCGGGATGGCTGCCAGCACCGCCTCGGTCGGGAACGGCCGGTAGAGCCGGATCTGGAGCACCCCGACCTTCTCGCCGGAAGCGGTCAGGTGTTCGACGGTGCTGCGGACGGTCTGGGCGCCGGAGCCCATGATCACGATCACCCGGTCGGCCTCGGGATCGCCGTAGTACTCGACCAGGTCGTAGCTCCGGCCGGTGATCCCGGCGAAGGTGTCCATGGCGTCGGCGACGATGCCGGGGGTGGCGTTGTAGTAGGGGTTGGCCGACTCCCGGCCCTGGAAGTAGGTGTCGGGGTTCTGCGCCGTGCCCCGGATGTAGGGGTGCTCCGGCGAGAGGGCGCGCTGGCGGTGCGCGCGGACCAGGTCTTCCGGGACGAGGGTGCGCAGCTCGTCATCGCTGAGCAGCTCGACGCTGTTCTCCTCGTGGCTGGTGCGGAAGCCGTCGAAGAAGTGCACGAACGGCACCCGCGACTTCATGGTGGCCAGCTGCGAGATGGCCGCCATGTCGTGGGCCTCCTGCACGCTGGAGGAGTTCAGCATGGCGAAGCCGGTCTGGCGGACGGCCATCACGTCCTGGTGGTCCCCGTAGATGCTCAGGCCCTGCGCGGCCAGCGACCGGGCCGCGACGTTCAGCACCATCGAGGTGAGCTCGCCGGCGATCTTGTACATGTTCGGGATCATCAGCAGCAGGCCCTGGGAGGCCGTGAAGGTGGTGCTGAGGGCGCCGCCCTGAAGGGCGCCGTGCAAGGCGCCGGCCGCGCCGCCCTCGGATTGCATCTCGATGACGGTCGGCACGGTGCCGTAGACGTTGGGCTGGCCCTTCGCCGACCACTCGTCGGCCAGTTCGGCCATCGTCGAGGACGGGGTGATCGGGTAGATGCTGCACAGCTCGTTTAGCCGGTAGGACGCCGAGGCCGCTGCCTCGTTGCCGTCGATGATGACGCGGCTCATCGCTTCTCCTCGATCATGTCGATGGCGTGCACCGGGCACTGGCCGAAACAGGTGGCGCAGCCGGTGCACTTGTCGTAGTCGAACCGGTAACGCAGGCCCTTGCCGAGCTTGATCACGGCATCCTCCGGGCAGGCCCCGAGACAGCCGTCGCACTCGAAGCAGTTGCCGCAGGACAGGCAGCGCGCAGCCTCGACGTGCGCGAGGTCATCGGTGAGCCCGCCGACAATCTCGTCGAAGTCGGTGATCCGTTCCGATGGCTCCAGCTCTGGCTGGGTGTTGCGTCTCGCGTCGCCGAAGTACCACAGGTGCAGCTTGTCGAAGCTCGCCAGGTCGTGCTTCGGGCGAGGAGCGATCTCGCGTCCGGCGAGCCAGGCGTCGATCTGGGTGGCCGCGCGCTTGCCGTGGCCCACCCCGATGGTGACTGTGCGTTCGGACGGGACGGCGTCGCCACCGGCGAAGATGCCGGGGGCGTTGGTCATCAGCGTGCGCGGGTCGACCTGGACCACGTCGTGCTCGAAGAGCATGCCGGGGATGCGGCGCAGGAAGTTGGAGTCGGCCTCCTGGCCGAGGGCGAGGATGACGGTGTCGGCCTCCAGGGTCTCGAACCGCCCGGTGCCGCGAGCCTTGCCCTTCTCGTCCAGCTCCATGATCTCGACGGTGAGGTCACCCTCGTCGAGGGAACTGATGGTTCGCAGCCAGTTCATCTTGACGCCCTCGCGCAGCGCGCCCTCGCGCTCCTCTGCGTGGGCCGGCATCTGCTCCTCGGTGCGCCGGTACACGATGATCGACTCCTCTGCACCGAGCCGCCGGGCCACGCGGGCCGCGTCCATCGCGGTGTTGCCGCCGCCGTAGATGGCCACCTTGCGGCCGATCAGTGGCCGCTCGCCGGAGGCGACGTCGCGCAGGAAGCTGACCGCGTCCAGGATCTTGGAAGCGTCCCGGTTGGGGATGTCCACCCGCTTGGAGAGGTGCGCGCCGATGGCGACGAAGACGGCCTCGAAGCCGCCCTCTGCCTGGTCGGCGAGCAGGTCCTTGACGGTGTAGTTGTTGACGATCCGCACCCCTAGGTCGAGCAGGCGGGCCACTTCGGCGTCCAGGACATTGCGGGGCAGCCGGTACTCGGGGATGCCGTAGCGCATCATGCCGCCGGGGGAGTCGGAGGAGTCCCGGATCTCCACCTCGTGGCCCATTCGGGCCAGCTGGTAGGCGGCGCTCAGCCCGGAGGGGCCGGCGCCGACGACGAGGACGCGTCGACCGGTGGAGAAGCGCGGCTTCTCGAAGGTCCAGCCCTTCTCGATCGCGAGGTCGCCCAGGTAGCGCTCGACCGAGTGGATCGAGACGGACCCGTCGAGCTCGACCCGGTTGCAGGCGGCTTCGCAGGGGTGGTAGCAGACGCGGCCGTGGATGGCTGGGAACGGGTTGTTCTTCACCAGCTCACGCCAGGCGGCCTCCTCCTGGCCGGCCTTGACCAGCCGGAGCCATTCCTGGATGTTCTCACCGGCAGGGCAGCCGGCGTTGCAGGGTGGCAGGAGGTCGACGTAGACCGGCATCCGGGAGCGGATCGGGGCTACGCGCCCGCCTTCGACTGCCAGGTCGGGGAGCTCCGTGATGTCGCGGGCCATGGGCCACCCTTCGTTGGGGGGTTAGGGGTTACGGAGTAAATGTACTCCTTCTGGGAGCCCACCCGTTTTGCGCTCACAAGGGGATTTACGCAAAATCGGCAACGCGTTAATACCCAGCTGGGTATGTCCGAATGTTCTACCAACTGCGGAGAATTGAGTGAGCGCCACCGTCCGGGTGGGCGGTGGCGCTCAGGAGGGACGGTGCGCCTCCGGCGTCAGGCCAGGGCCTTCGCCTTCAGCGTCGCGTACTCCTCGGCGCTGATGGTGCCGGCGTCGAGGAGGGCCTTGGCGCGGCCGATCTCGTCTGCCGGGCTGCCGGCCACGGAACGGATGTAGTTGTCCGCCGCCTGCTTGTGCTGGTTCGCCTGCTCGACCGCACGCTCGTTCATGCCCTTGCCGCGGACCAGGATGTAGACGAGGGCTGTGATGAAGGTGAAGAAGATCAGGCAGAAGATCCACAGCGCCTTCGCGCCGCCGCTGAGCTCCCGGTCACGGAACACGTCCCCGATGATCGAGAACAGCACCATCAGGTAGGAGATGATGACGAGCAGGGAAAAGGCCCACCAGATGGTGTTGCCCAGAGCTGACCAGAATTCCGGCATTGTTGCCTTTCGATTGGCGGACCCCCGCAGGGGGGAGCGGCAAGAGTGTAGCGGTGTTCATTGAACCGCCATTGAAGTTGGCCTCAGCATTTCTCCTGTCGAACGGAAACCTCAACCAGGGTTCGGGACCGGGGCAGCCATCACTGCTGGATCGGCATTGGCGCTGATAACCTCCTGCACAGCCAGAAGCTCAGGAGAGGACGGCGAACCAGATGTCCGATGTCGCCCCAGCGAGCAGGCCGGCCTGGTATCGGCGCTTGATCCCCATTCCGGCGCCGCCGACCCCAGCGCCCAACCCGACCGGCGACCGGGCGGCCGCCCTGGCCAGGCTGGCTGAACTGCGCGCAGCCGACGCCGGGATTCCGCAGATCACGAGCACCCGCCTGGTCGAGCCGGAGGGCCGGGCGGTGGCCACGCTGGTGGTCTGGCACGGCTTCACCAACGCTCCGTCCCAGTTCGGTGCGGTGGCCGAAGCCCTAGGCGGGCTGGGCTACCGGGTGCTGGTACCCCGGACCCCCCGCCACGGCCTGCCCGACGTGCTGAACCGCGACCTCAACAACCTCACCGACGCGGAGTTGGTTGAGCACGTGGACACCTGCATCGACATCGCCGGCGGGTTCGGCGACCCGGTCTGGGTGATCGGGTTGTCGGCTGGTGCGACGCTCGCCGGCTGGGCAGCGGCCAACCGCTCCGAGGTTGAACGCCTCGTGCTGGCAGCGCCGCTGGTGGCGCCAGTGGGTTTCCCGCTCCCGCTGGTTCGGCTGATGGTCAGGTTCCGCGGCATCGTGCCAAAGCTCTATTGGTGGTGGGATCCGCGCAAGAAAGCCGATCTCGGCCATAGCCCGTACGCCTATCCAGGCTTTCCCATCCCCGGGCTCATGCCGTTCCTGCACCTTTCGGAAGCGCTGATAGACCATTCCGTGACGGCCTCGCACGAGCTTGACCGGGTGGTTCTCACCAGTAATCCCGGCGACTTCGCGATTCGTCGTGATGCGGCCCGGGCCTACGCCGCCGGGGTGTTCGGAGCGCGGTCCGGCTATTACGGCGAGGCGAACATCGACCCCGGGTTGAAGTGGATGCACGACTTCGTCGACCCGTACTCGCCCGGCGCCGGGACCACCGAACAGGTCGTGGCCATCCTCACCGCGGCGATGGGCGTTGGCGAACCGACGGCCGGCGGCGTCCTGGTCGCACCGCTGGTGACCGAGCAGCCCCCGGCCTGACCGTCACGCCCGGCTCAGCGGGCAGCGCAGTCGGCGCAGGTGCCGAAGAACTCCACCTCGTGGTCGATCCGGGAGAAGCCGTGGTCGGCGGCGAGCCCGCGGACCAGCTGCTCCAGCTGCGGGACGGTTACCTCCACGGTCCGCGCGCAGGTCCGGCAGATCAGGTGGTGGTGGTGGCCGGGGGAGCAGGTCCGGTAGGCGACCTGACCGTCCGGGTTCCGGATGGAGTCGAGCTGTCCGCCGCCGGCCATCGACTGCAGCGTCCGGTACACCGTGGCCAGGCCAACTCCCGAACCGTTGTGGCGCATCCGGTCGTGGATCTCCTGGGCGGTGGCGAAGCTGGCCAGCTCCTCGACGGCCCGCCGGATCTCGGCGCGTTGCCGTGTCTGGCGGGGACCGGCGGGGGTGAGGTCAGTGCTCGTCATAGTGACCCTCGTGGAGTGCGTGCCGATGGCCGTCGTGGACGTAATCGACGTGGTCGATGTGCTGCACGACCGCGTGACCGCAACCCTCGCTGTGTTCGTGCGGGTGCAGTTCGGCGAGTTCGTGCTCGACGGGCTCGGCGGCGTCGACCACTTCGACGATCGGACGGTGCCTGCGCTGCAGCAGCAGTGAGATCGGCCAACTGATCGCGAACAGCGCGATGGCGATGACGACGATCAGGGAGCCGGGAGCTGTGTTCAGGTAATAGGAGCTGATCGCCCCGCCGACGGCGGCAACGGCGCCGAGTCCCATCGCTGCCAGCAGCCCGGCGCGGAAACCGATCACCAGGTGGTTCGCTGTGGCCACCGGAACCACCATCAGTGCGCTGACCAGCAGCAGCCCGACCGTGCGCATGGACACGGTCACCGTGATCGCTGCCAGGCTCACCACCAGGATGTTGAACAGCCGGACGGGGAGGCCGATCGAGCGTGCGAACGGCTCGTCGGCCGAGACGGTGAACAGTTGCGGCAGCAGGCCGAGCGTAACGGCGAGGACGACAGCGCCGAGCCCGCCGATCACCCACAGGTCCGCGGCGCTGACTGTGAGCAGCGACCCGAAGAGATAGGCCGAAAGTGTCCCGGTGCCCTGGCCGGCGAGGCCGGCGAGCAGCAGGCCGCCGGAGAGGCCGCCGTAGAACAGGATCGCCAGCCCGACGTCGCCGCTCGCGCGACCGGACTCCCGCAGCAGTTCGATGCCGATCGAGCCGATCACGCAGATCGCCACCGCCATCGGCAGTGGGGCGGTCCCGGTCAGGAAGGCGAGCCCGACGCCGGCTACCGCGAGGTGGCCGAGCCCGTCGCCGAGCAGGCTGAGCCGGCGCTGCACCAGGAAGGTGCCGATGGCAGGGGCGGTGGCGCCGGTGATCAGGGCCGCCAGGAGCGCCCGCTGCATGAACTCGAGAGCGAACCACTCCATGTCAGCCCACGTCCAGTCCGGTGCGGTGTGTCCTCGGCGGCTCGATCTCGGCGACCTCGTGGCCACCGTGGGCAGTCCGGTGGTCGTGATCCGGGTGGTCGTGGTCGTGGTGGCTGTAGCCCGGTGGCATCACCCGGCCGTCGGCGAGCACGATGCTTCGGTCGATGAGATCGCGGAAGCAGCCGAGCTCGTGCAGCACCATCACGATGGTGGTGCCCTTCGCCTTCAGCCGGGCGGCCACCCCGGCCAGGAGCTCCTGCGTCCTTCGGTCGACTCCGGCCAGAGGCTCGTCCCAGGCCATCAGGTCGGCGCCGGTCGCCAGGGCCCGGGCGATCAGGATGCGTTGCTGTTGCCCACCTGAGAGCCGGACGAACGGATAGCGGGCCCGATCGGTGAGGCCGACCTCGGCAAGGGCTTCAGCGATCGCTGCCCGGTCGGCGGCTGACTCGGGCAGGAAGGGGCGTCTGCGGCCCAGCCTCCCGCTGGCGACCACTTCGCGTGCGGTCGCCTGCTGGACGAGGATGCTGCCGCGCTGCGGGACGTACCCGATGCGGACCCAGTCCCGGAACTCCTCCAGCGGGGTGCCGAACAGCGAGATGTCGCCGCGGTGGGGGATCAGGCCCAGCAGGGCCCGCATCAAGGTGGTCTTGCCGGAGCCGTTGTTGCCGAGGATCGCCACCACCTCCCCGCCGGCGATGTCGAGTGAGGCGCCGCGCACGATCGGGACGCCGTTCAGCGCGACGTCGACCGACGCGGCCGTGACGGCCGCGGCCGGCGACGCAACGAGTGCTGTCGGAGTGGTCAGGAGCACTGGTTGGCGGTCCGCAGGCTGGTCAGGTTCGAGCGCATGACCTCAAGGTAGTCGGTCCCCCTGGATTCCGGAGTGATCCCTTCGAGCGGATCCAGCACGTCAGTCTTCAGTCCGAGGTCGTTGGCGATCGACTCCGAAACCACGGGAGAGACCAGGGTCTCGAAGAAGATGGTCGTGACCCCGTGGTCCCTGGCGATCTGCTGGACCTCGGCGATCCGGGCTGCGGTCGGCTCGGTGTCCGGCTCAAGGCCGCGGATCGCGACCTGTTCGAGTCCGTACCGGGCCGCCAGGTAGCCGAAGGCGGCGTGGGAGGTGACGAACGGCTGGATCGCGCAGCCGGCGAGCCCGGCCTTGTAGTCGGTGTCGAGTTGGTTCAGGTCGGCGATGAGGGCGTCCGCGTTCGCTGCGAAGGTGGCCCGTGCCGCCGGCTTCGCCTCGATCAGGCTGTCGCGGACATGCTCGGCGATCGTCACCATGTTGGCTGGGTCGAGCCAGGTGTGGGGGTCGCCGCCGTGGCCGGGCTCCGTCCCGGCCGCGCCCTCTTCGGTCTCGTGCTCGTCCGGCTCGGTGGCCGGCGCCAGGGTGAGGAAGGCCGCAGCGTCGACGACGCGCTTGGGTTGGGCCTGCTGGAGGGCTGTGTCGACCGCGGCCTGGAAGCCGGACTGGAACACGACCAGGTCGACCGTGGTGAGCGACGCCACCTGTTGCGCGGTCAGTTCGAGGTCGTGCGGCTCGCTTCCGGGCTGGGTGAGGTTGGCGACGTCGACCTGGTCACCGCCGATCCGCTCGGTGATGAACTGGAAGGGGTAGAACGCCACCACGGCCCTCAGCCCGCCGGCCGGGCCGCTCGCCGCCGGTGCTCCGGTCGAGCAGGCGGCGAGGGTGGTCATGGACGCGATGGCGAGAGTGGCCGCGAGTGCCTTCCAGAGCTTCATGACAATCATTCTCATGTTCAACAAGCTCGCTGTCAAACCCGGACAGGCCTCGGTTCTCCGGTCAGGAGAGGGTGACCACGCGGTCGCAGCGAGCGACCAGCGCCGGGTCGTGGGTGATCACGAGGACCGGACGGTCGGAGCTGTCGGCCCAGATGTCGTCGATCAGGGCGGACGCGGTAGCTGCGTCGAGGTGCTCGGTCGGCTCGTCAAGGATCAGCACCTGGTAGCTGCCGACGAGCAGCCGGGACAGCGCCACCCGGCGGGCCTCGCCACCGGAGAGGCTCTCCCCGGCCTCGCCGACCTGCCGCCTCGGGTCCAGGTCCAGCCCGGCCCGTGCCAGCGCCTCGGCGATCTGGTCGTCGGTGGCGTCCCGGTTCCCGATCCGGACGTTCTCGGCGATGGTCGTTGTGAAGATGTGGGCGTCCTGGGCCAGGTAGCCGATCCGCCCGCGGGCCGCCACCGACCCCGCCCTTGCCGGGATGAGCCCGAGCACTGTGGCAGCGACCGTGGTCTTGCCGATGCCGCTCGGTCCGACCAGCGCGACCTTCTCCCCGGCCCGGACGCTGAGGGACAGACCCCTGACCACCTCCGGGGATCCGGGCCAGCCAGCACCCAGCTCCCGCAGCTCGAGGCCGGGGTCCAGGACCGGCGCGCCGGGGCTGGCCAGGTCGCCGCTGCCGACCGGCTCTGCCTCCAGCACCTCGGCCACCCGTTTCAGGGCCGCCCGCGCCCGGGTCCTGGTCTGGGCGGAGAGGATGAGGGTGGACAGCGCCTCATGCAGCGCCAGCGGGGTCAGGACCGCCACGGCGAGCATCACGGGTGCCATGGTGCCGTCCTGCACCTGCCCGCCGCCGATCACCAGGGCCCCGATCACCGCAGCGCCGGCTGCCAGTACCTGCGCCGACGTGCCCACCCCCCGGATCCACGCGGACCTGGCAGCCGCCCGGCGGAGCCGCTCGTCGACAGCGGCGAAGGCGTCCAGCCGGGCGGCAGCCGCGCCGTAGGCGACCAGGTCGGGGGCGGTCCGGGACAACTCCCGCGCAGCGTCGGCGAGCTCGCCACGAAGCGGCAGGGCGATCGCATCGGCGCGGGCCGAGGCCGTCCGGGAGATCCAAGGCACGAGCAGGGCTGCGACCAGCGACGTGGCCAGCAGCACCAGCGCAGACCCTGGGGAGAAGACAGCGATTGCTGCGGAGGTGACCAGGAGCACGACCGAAGAGGACGCGAACGGGATCCAGACGCGCACAACCAGGTCCTGGATCGCCTCGACGTCCGCGGTCACCCGGGTCAGCAGGTCACCCCGGCGCCGGCCGAGCAGGGTGGTGCGAGCCAGCCGGGAGTAGGTCTCCAGCCGGAGGGCTGACTGCAGCCGCAGCGCCACGTCATGCCCGACCAGCCGCTCGACGTACCGGAACACCCCCCTGGAGATGCCGAAGAACCGGACGCCGACAGCCGCAGCCTCCAGGTACAGCACCGGCGGCTGTTCGGCAGCTCTCGACAGCAGCCAGGCCGAGACCGCCATCAGGGCAACCGAGGCAGCCGTGGCGCAGAAGGCCAGCAGCATCGAGAGCGCCAGCCGGGCCCGGGCCCCTGGGACGGCGTCGAACAACCGCTTCAGCAGGCTGCCCGAGGACTCCTTCGGCAGGCTCGGGGCGACCCGGCTCCCGTCCGGTGCTTCCACGGGCTGCTCAGGCGGAGTCCGGGGCGAGCCCGGTGAGCTCGCGGTCTCCGCTTCGACAATTGCGGTTGCTCCGGCTGACGATCCCGGATCGGCCCCGGGAGGGACCGGCGAGGCGTCCCGGCGGCCGCCCGTCCCGATTTCGGCTGGTGCAACCGGCGCCGGGTCGAGCCGCACCACCCGATCGGCCTCGGCCAGCACCGCCGGCCGGTGGGTGACCACGAGTGCGGCCACCCCCAGTTGCCGCAGGCTGTGGAGCAGGCCGGCTTCGGTGTCGGCGTCGAGGCCGGCCGTGGGTTCGTCCAGCACCAGCAGCTTGGCTCGGCCGAGGGTGACCCGCAGCAGTGCGCGGGCGACTGCGATCCGGCGGCGTTCGCCGGCGGACACGCCCTCGGCATCGTCACCGACCGGCTGGTCGACGGGCAGGTCGGGGGCCCCGGCCCGGCGGAGGGCGTCCGCGACCGCAGCGTCGGTGGCGTGCGGGAAGCCGAGCCGCACGTTGTCGGCGACGGTTCCGGACACCAGGCCGGGCGCCTGGCCGACGTAGGCGAGGTGGTCGCGCCACTGCGGCAGCCTGCCGATCGGTTCGCCGTTACCTGTGACTCCGCCACCGGTGGGAGCGATGAAGCCCATCACAGCGTTCAGCAGGGTGGTCTTGCCGACCCCGCTTGGCCCGGTGAGGGCGACTATCTCGCCCGCCCGCACCTCCAGCGAGACCGGCAGCAGGGCCGGCGCAGCACCCCCCGGATAGGTGTGGGTGAGCTCGTGGACACCGAGCAGCACCCCCCCACCCCCGACGTGGTGCACCACCGGGCGCAACGTGGGGTCGGGCGGGTCGGCCGGCGGGTCGATCAGGGCGAAGGCCTGGTCGACGGCAGCCAGGCCGTCGGCAGCGTCGTGGTAGTGGACGCCGACCTGGCGGACGGGCAGGTAGGCCTCAGGGGCGAGGATCAGCACGAACAGGGCTGTGGCCAGGTCCAGGTCACCGAAGACCACGCGGAAACCGACGGTCACGGCGATGACCGCGACGCTGAGGGTTGCGAGCAGCTCGAGCACGAGGGCGGAAAGGAACGAGACCCGCAGCGTCCGCATGGTCTCGGAGCGGTGCTGGGTCTCTGTGACCAGCAGGCCCCTTGCCTGCGCCCGGGCCCGGCCGAAGACCTGCAGCGTCGGCAGGCCGGCGATCAGGTCGGCGAAGTGGTTGGCCAGCCGGGTCTGGACCGCCCACCGGCGCTTGGTGATCGCCTCCGTGGTCCAGCCGACCAGCGCCATGAACACCGGGATCAACGGCAGCGTGAGGGCAAGGATGATCGCCGACGTCAGGTCGGCGGAAAGGACGGCGACCCCGATGATCAGCGGCACGGTCGCAGCCAGCAACAGCTGTGGCAGGTACTTGCTGAAGTAGCCGTCCAGCCCGTCCAGTCCCTGGGTGACCAGGGTCACCAGGCTGCTGCTGGAGGCGGCGTCGAGCGGACGGTCGATCCGCGCGGCCATCACTTCGCGGCGGAGCTGGGACTTCACCGCAGCAGAGGCGCGTTGCGCCAGCCACTCGTTCAGCCACGCCAGCACGGCCTTGAGGCCGAACACGACGGCGAGCCCGCCGACCGCCCAGGCCAGGGTGCCGAGTTGGCCGGTGGCGAAGATGTCGGCTACCGAATGCGACAACAGCCATGCCTGACCAAGGGTCAGGATGGCTGTTGTGCTGCCGACCGCGACCCCGGCCACCAGGTAACCCCTGGTGGCGCGGGCTCGACGGAGGAGGCGTGGGTCGATCGGTCCCGCCATCAGCCAGCTAGCGCTGGCTCAGCCGGCTGATCGTCGGGCATGTTCTCGACGCCGAGGCGCCGGCGGAACACCCAGTACGTCCAGGACTGGTAGGCCAGGACGATCGGGACGAAGATGACGGCAGCGATGGTCATCAGCGTAAGGGTCATCTCGCTGGACGAGGCATTGAACGCGTTCAGCGGGGACTCGCCGCCACCCACGGCTGCGAAGCCGAGGCCCGGCCACATGGTCAGGAAGATCCCGACAGCCACGAACAGGACGGCTGCGGCCGTGGAGGCGAAAGCGATGCCGTCGCGATCCTTGCTGTTGAACCACCACGCCGAGGCCAGGCCGGCCGCGGACAGCACCAGGAGCACCCAGCCGAGCACCCCGGTGGGGTGGATCAGGTTCTGGGAGACCAGGAAGATCGCGCCGAGACCGATCGAGACCAGCCCGACCTTGGCCGCGAAGCCCTTCGCCCGTTCGTGCAGCTCACCCTTGGTCTTCAGGGCAAGGAACAGCGACCCGTGGAACAGGAACAGGGCGACGAGGCACACCCCGCCGAGCAGCCCGAACCAGTTGAACAGCTGGAAGAAGTAGGGGCTGGGCGTGACCACGAACAGGGACGGGTTGTTGGCAGCTGTCGCGACCGGCAGGCCGATGATGAAGTTGGCGAAGCCGACACCGAAGACCAGGGTGACCAGGAACGAGCCGATGGCAGCCATCCAGTCAAAGGCGTTGCGCCACTTGGCTTCGGGGTGCTTCGAGCGGTACTCGAAGGCGACACCGCGGATGATCAGGCCGACCAGCACGAGGAACAGCGGCAGGTAGAGCCCGGAGAACAGCGTGGCGTACCAGGCGGGGAAGGCTGCGAAGGTGGCGCCACCGGCGGTGAGCAGCCAGACCTCGTTGCCGTCCCAGACCGGGCCGACGGTGTTGACCATGACCCGCTTCTCCTTGTCGTTCCTGGCGAGGAAGGGGATCAGCATGCCGACGCCGTAGTCGAAGCCCTCCAGGACCAGGTAGCCGATCCACAGGACGGCGATCAGGACGAACCAGACGACCTGGAGGACCAGGGGCGCGTTCGCGGTTACTTCAAGTGCAAACATGTTCTCGCCTCTCAGTACGCGAAGGACAGGGGAGCGTCATCGTCGACGAGCACCTTTGGCTCTTCGACGTCCGGCAGTCCCAGCTTGATGTAGTGGAGCAGCAGGCCGACCTCGACCACGGCGAGCGCGCCATAGATCAGGGTGTACAAGACCATGGTCAGGCCGACCTCGAAGGCGCTCACCCCCGGCGAGACGGCAGCAGCGGTCGGCAGGACGCCCATCACGATGAACGGTTGGCGCCCCATCTCGGTGAAGATCCAGCCGAACGAGTTCGCGAACAGCGGGGCCAGCGGGGTGGCGATCATCAGCCCGGTCCACAGCTTGCCGGGCTTCGGCAGCCCGCCCTTGCGCAGGGTCCAGAGCACGAAGGCAGCGATCGCCATGCCGAGGAAGCCGAGACCCATCATGAACCGGAAGGACCAGTAGGACACGGGGATGTTCGGTACCCAGTCCTCGACGCCGAGCTTGGCCAGCCGTTCGGCCGCCTCGTTCTGCAGCTGGACGTCGGGGTTGACGATCCGGCCGCCGGCGAAGTCCTCGGCCAGGGGGTTGATGCCCTCGACCTTGCCGTCCCAGGTTCCGGTGGCGAGGAAGGAGAGCACGCCGGGGACCTTCAGCGACCAGATCTCGCTCTTGCCGTCCAGGGTGCCGATGGTGAAGATCGAGAAGGCCGCACCGTTCGTGCCGGGCCCGCCCTCGGTCTCCCAGAGCGCTTCGGCCGCGGCCATCTTCATCGGCTGCACCTCGGTCATGATCTTGCCCTGGATGTCGCCGGAGATGATCGTGAACAGGCCAGCGGCGAGCAGCACCCAGGCGCCGAACTTGGTGGCCCAGCGGAAGGCGCCCTCGTCCTTGGCCTGGCGCTCGGTGAGCTCTCCGTTCACAGCCTTGGCCTTGGCGAGCTTGGCCAGGTGCCAGCCGGCCACGCCGACGACCAGCCCGCCGGCGGTCATGTACGCGGCGGTGAGCACGTGGGGCAGGGTCACCAGGGCAACCGGGTTCGTGATCACGTCCCACAGGGAGGTCATCTCGGCGCGGTCGGTGGCCGGGTTGAACCTGGCGCCCACCGGGTTCTGCATCCAGGAGTTCGCGGCGAGGATGAAGACGGACGAGATCATCGTGCCGATGGCGGCCATCCAGATGGTCAGCAGGTGCACCTTCTTCGACAGCCGGTCCCAGCCGAAGATCCACAAGCCGATGAACACGGATTCGAGGAAGAAGGCCAGGAGTGCCTCCAGCGCGAGCGGTGCGCCGAAGATATCGCCGACGAATCGGGAGTACTCGCTCCAGTTCATACCGAACTGGAATTCCTGCACGATGCCCGTGACCACGCCCATGGCGAAGTTGATCAGGAACAACTTGCCGAAGAACTTGGTCAGCCGGAGCATCTTCTCAGCTCCGGTCCGGACCCAGATCGTCTGCATGATCGCAACCAGCATCGAGAGAGCGATGGTGATCGGCACGAAGAAGAAGTGGTATACGGTCGTGATACCAAACTGCCATCTGGCAAGGGTTTCCGCGCTCATGGCGCGCAATCTACTACCCAGTGTCGTAGACCGCAATCATTGACGTAACATGATCTCATGGCCGCGATGGGAGAGCTCGAGCAGGCGGTGATGGACATCCTCTGGAACCGTCCGGAACCCCTGTCGGTTCGGGACGTGCACGAACTGCTCGCCCGCGACCGGGATTTGGCCTACACGACGGTAATGACTGTCCTGGACCGGCTCGCCAAGAAAAAGCTCGTGGTGAGGAATTTGGACGGCCGGGCCTGGCTTTACCGTCCGGCCAAGTCGAGGGCGGCACAAATAGCCGCTGAGATGCTGGATCTCCTCGGCCGGCTCAACCCGGACGAGCGTCGCGAAGTGCTGGACCGCATCGCCCCTGCGTCCCGCTGACCCCGGCTTGGGGATATACCCCCACGGGTTTAATTCGCCACCGGCAGGGGTGGAGCACGCCGTGACCCTGAAGCCCGGCGAGCGTTCGGCGACCAGGGACGACCTGGCTGCGGCCGTGGCCGAGCTGAAGTCCCTGATCGCCCGGGCCGCCTGACCCGGGTCAGCCGGCGAACGCGTCCAGTCGGTCGGACAGCACGAGCGCTTCCGCCTTGAGCATCAGCGCGCGGTCCACCTGGCCGTGCTCACGGTAGGTGGCGGCCTCGTCGAGGCGTCCGGTCACCTGCCCGTCTGGGGACGAAGCTAGAGGTTCACGTGACGTGAAGGTCAAGCAGCCTTCTGGCGACGCCGGTGAGCGCTGGTTGGCCGGCTGCGGCCTCGATGGCCGGGCGGGCGTCGGGGCCCAACTCGCCGAGCGCGATCAGGGCGGCCAGGCGGACCTGCGGCTCGGGGTCGT
>JADLEH010000146.1 GCA_020846255.1 Propionibacteriaceae bacterium | reverse complement strand
TCCCGCTCCCGAACCGCGCCCTTGCTCCCGGAAGTCCGGGAGCAAGGGCGCGTTTCGGGAGCGTGGAGGGGGCGGGCTGGCGCGGCGGGAGGCTGGCGGGTGGGTGGGGGAGCCGGGCGGACGGTGTTGGCAGTTGCGCCAGAGGTGTTGTCGATCCTCCGCCGGCCATTGCCGAGCGCGTCCTGCTGGTCGTGGACTCTGGTGATGAGCGTCAAGCGAACCCGTCAGTTGAACGCCGCGGGGCAGTCCCCGAAGGTGCGTGCGCGCATGGCGAGGGCCGGCGAACTCGTCGTGGTGCGACACGGCGCCTACGCCGACGCGCCGCCCGCCGGCGCCCTCGACCGCCATCGACGACTGATCGAGGGCACCGTCCCCCTTCTCGGTGAAGCAACCGTCCTGAGCCACGTCAGCGCCGGCGTACTGCACGGCCTGCCGAGCTGGGAGTCGATGCTCGGACGGGTGAGCGTGGTTCGGCGCTCGAACGGTCACGGGTCACGGCGACGCTACCTCCATGTCATGACGGCGCCACTGACGGACCGGGAGGTGGTAGATGTCGATGGCCTCATGGTCACATCGATCGTGCGGACGGCGATTGACCTCGCCTGCAGCCTGGACTTCGAGCGGGCCGTCGCCGTCCTGGATGCTGCGCTGCACCTCGGGGGAGATCCCCTGGTCCTTGCGGACATCCTTGCGAGAGCCGCGAGACGGCGCGGAGTGATCACTGCCCGGGCTGCCCTGAAGTTCGCGGACGGCAGGTCGGAGAGTGTCGGTGAGTCGGTGAGTCGGGTCCGGATGGCTGCTGCCGGGCTGCCCATGCCCGAATTGCAGCTCAACGTCTTCGACGGACTGGGTGGCTGGCTGGCGCGTCCGGATTTCTGTTGGGAGGAGTTCGGCGTGCTCGGCGAGTTCGACGGCCAGATCAAGTACCAGGGGACGCGGGAGGAGGTGTCGCAGGCGGTGATGCAGGAGAAGCGGCGGGAGGCAAGGCTGCGCGAAGCGGGGTGGGGTGTGGTCCGGTGGGACTGGGCTGACCTCGGCAATCCACGGGCGCTGCGCCGCAGGATCGAGTCTGCTTTCGACCAGGCACGTCCGGCCGGAATCCGCGGCTGCGTGGCGCCCTCAGACGCGCCGTCCAACCGTTCCCGCTCCCGATCCGAGCCGTCGCTCCCGGAATTTCGGGAGCAGGGGCCGGGTTCGGGAGCGGGAGGGCTGGAGGACGCGGGGGAGCGGCCGAAGACGGTGGCAGCCGATGCGCGTATCCGGGGCTTGCCTTGATAGAGTTTGCCGGGTTGCCTCGCGCTCAGCGCTGTGGCGGCTACCGGGGCTGTGGTCATGCAGTACCCACGCAGAGTAAGGAGTAGGTCCTCTTCATGCTTTCCGCCTTCGCGAATGCGCTACGGACGCCTGACCTGCGCAAGAAAATCCTGTTCACGCTGGCCATCCTGGCGATCTTCCGGCTGGGCTCGGTCATCCCGACCCCGAACGTGAACATCGTCAACGTCAACCAGTGCCGGGCACAGGCCACCTCCGGCGACGCTGCCGGCCTCTACCAGATGATCCAGCTGTTCTCCGGCGGGGCCCTGCTCCAGCTGGCGATCTTCGCGTTGGGGATCATGCCCTACATCACAGCCAGCATCATCCTGCAGCTGCTCACCGTGGTCATCCCGCGGCTCGAAGCGCTGAAGAAGGAAGGCGCTTCCGGCACCGCCAAGATCACCCAGTACACCCGGTACCTGACGCTGGTCCTCGCAGTGCTGAACTCCACAGCCTTCGTCACCCTCGCGATCAACGGCCAGCTCTTCCAGGGCTGCTCGCTCGACCTGGTCTACGACAAGAGCGTCTTCCCGATCATCGTGATGATCCTCACCATGACCGCCGGCACCGGCGTGATCATGTGGCTCGGCGAGCTGATCACCGACCGCGGCGTCGGCAACGGCATGTCCGTGATGATCTTCACCCAGATCGCCGCCCAGTTCCCGGCCTCCCTGTGGGCGATCAAGGAGAGCCGCGAAGGCGCCCAGGGCTGGTTCGTGTTCGCCGTCGTCCTTGCCATCGGACTTGCCGTGATGCTCGGCGTCATCTTCATGGAGCAGGCGCAGCGACGGATCCCCGTGCAGTACGCCAAGCGCATGGTCGGCCGCCGACTGCTCGGCGGCACCAGCACCTACATCCCGATCAAGGTCAACCAGGCCGGTGTCATCCCGGTCATCTTCGCCTCCTCGATGCTGTACCTGCCGGTGCTCTACGCCCAGTTCCAGCCCGGGACGGCTGAGAACCCCAACCTGGTCTCCAACTGGATCGCGACGAACCTGACCAACGGCAGCTGGGTCTACAACGGGGTCTACTTCGCCCTGATCGTCTTCTTCGCCTACTTCTACGTCTCGATCACCTTCGACCCGGTAGAGGTCAGCGACAACATGAAGAAGTACGGCGGCTTCATTCCCGGGGTCCGGGCCGGCGGACCAACCGAGCGTTACCTCGCCCACGTCCTGTCACGGTTGACCGCGCCGGGTGCCACCTACCTCGGCATCGTGGCCCTGATCCCTGCGATCGCCTTCCTCCTGCTCGGTACCCAGAACGAGTTCCCCTTCGGCGGTACGTCCATCCTGATCATCGTCGGGGTGGGGCTCGATACGGTGAAGCAGATCCAAAGCCAGCTGCAACAACGAAACTATGAAGGATTCCTCAGATGAGACTGCTGATCATGGGCCCTCCCGGCGTCGGGAAGGGAACCCAGGCTGTGGGCATCGCCGCCCACTACGGCATCCCGGCCATCTCCACCGGTGACATCTTCCGGGCCAACGTGAAGGACCGGACCCCGCTCGGTGTCGAGGTCTCCCGGATCATGGCCGCCGGCGGCTATGTGCCCGACGAGATCACCAACGCGATCGTCGCCGACCGGCTCACCCACGACGATGCCGCTGACGGTTGGCTGCTGGACGGCTACCCGCGCACCGAGGGCCAGGTGCTCGCGCTCGACAAGGTGCTCGAGCGGACGGGCCGGCATATCGACGCCGTCATCTCCCTCGTCGCCGACACCGACGTCCTGGTCGAGCGGCTGCTGAAGCGGGCCGAGCTCGAGGGCCGCGAGGACGACAACGCCGAGACGATCCGCGCCCGGATGGTCATCTACACCGAGGCGACCGACCCGCTGCTGGCCACCTATCGCGACCGTGACCTGCTGGTCGAGGTCGACGGCATCGGCAGCATCGAAGAGGTGTCCGGCCGCATCACCTCGGCGCTGGACGCCAAGCTCGGCTGAGGATGCGCCGCCGGACGGGTATCGAACTCAAGTCCGCCGAGCAGATCCGCAGGATGCGGGTGGCCGGACTGATCGTCGGCCGCACTCTCGCCGCTGTGCGCGAGGCTGCCCGCCCGGGTGTCACCACTGCCGAGCTGGACGCTGTCGCCCGCGAGCACATCGCTGCCGCCGGTGCCACATCGTCCTTCCTCGGCTACGGCGGCGGCTTCGGGCTGCCACCGTTCCCCGCGGTCACCTGCATCTCGGTGAACTCGGTGATCGTCCACGGCATCCCGGGCGACCGGGTGCTGGTCGACGGTGACCTGGTCAGTGTCGACTTCGGCGTCCACAAGGACGGCTGGCACGGCGACTCGGCCGTGACCATCGGCATCGGCGAGCTGTCCGAGGCTGCGGCAGCGCTCAGCGAGACCACGAGGCAGGCGATGTGGGCCGGCATCGCCGCGGCCCGGATCGGCGGCCGCATCGGTGACATCGGCCACGCCGTTGAGACCTCGATCCGTGCGCACAAGAAGGGGTACGGCATCGTCGCCGAGTACACCGGGCACGGCATCGGCAGCGAGATGCACCAGCCACCGGACGTACCCAACCTCGGCCGTCGAGGACGCGGCGAGCTGCTGACCAAGGGCATCTGCCTTGCGATCGAGCCGATGGTGACCATCGGGTCGGCCGAAACCGCGACCCTCGACGACGAGTGGACCGTGATGACCAGGGACGGCTCGCTGGCCGCCCACTGGGAGCACACGATCGCCGTCACCCCTGCCGGGGTCTGGGTGCTCACTGCCGAGGACGGCGGGGAGGCCGAACTGGCGGCCCGCGGGGTCAAGTTCGGTCCGCTGGGCGACTGATGCCCCGGATCCACCTGGTCGGCCTCGGCGCGGTCGGGGCGGCGTACGCGAGCCGTTTCCTCGACTCCGGTGCCGACCTCAGGGTGGTCGTGGACGGTGAGCGGCTGGCCCGCTACCGCTCGGAGCCGACCGTGGTCAACGGACGGGCCCACCACTTCCCGTTGCTGGACGACGACCTGCCGGCCGACCTCGTCATCATCGCGGTGAAGCAGACCCAGCTCGGGGCTGCGATCGAGTCGCTGCGGCCGTCGGTGTCGACCGGGACCGTCCTGCTCAGCCTGCTCAACGGCATCGACAGCGAGCAGCAGCTGGCTGCAGCCTTCCCGCAGGCGATCGTCCTGCACGCGATCTGCGTCGGCATCGACGCCGTCCGGTCCGGGCGGGAGGTGCGCTATACCTCCCTCGGCCGGATCATCTTCGGCGAGCCGGTCAACCCCGGGCCCCTGGCCGACCGGGTGCGGTGGGTGGCCGGGGTGCTCGACCGGGCCGGCATCGCCCACAGCGTGCCCACCGACATGCTCCACGAGTTGTGGTGGAAGTTCCTGATCAACGTCGGCGTCAACCAGGTCTCTGCGGTCATCAGGGCGCCCTACCGGGTCCTGCAGACCCGCGGGCAGCCGGCCCGGGACGTGATGATCGCAGCTCAGCGGGAGGTCATCGCCGTGGCCAACGCCAGCGGCATCAGCCTCGGCGAGGCGGACTTGGACAGGTGGCTGGACGTGCTGGACGGGCTCGGGCCGGACAACTACACCTCGATGGCCCAGGACACCCTCGCCGGACGCCCGACCGAGGTCGACAGCTTCGCCGGCACGATGATCCGGCTCGGCCGCGAGACCGGCGTGCCGGTGCCGGTGAACACCGTCCTCTACGGGCTGCTGAAGGGCGCCGAGGCGGTCTGAGCCGGGAGCCGGAGCTGCCAGGCGCCGTGCACCGAGTGCAGGCGGTACCCCATCCGGGTGTTGATCGCCAGCATGTGGTTGTTCTCGCCGGCGTTCCAGGTCTCGACGTAGCTCGCCTGCGGGTCGGAGGCCGCCAGCTGCTGCAGGTTGACGCTCTTGATCAGCTGACCCAGACGGTGCCCGCGATGGCCCTCGGCGACGACGGTGTTCCACTGCTCCGGCCGGTGCGGGTGCGCGTGGTGGACGTGGATCAGGGTCAGGCCGGCCGCGGCCCCGGTGGCGGCGTGGATCGCCATCGTCGTCACCGAGTGCCCGGTCAGGTGCGCCCGCTCGTCGGAGTGGCGCACCCGCTCGGCGTCCCACGCCTCCTCCTTGAAATCCAGGTCCCCGGTCGGCGCATCCGCGGACAACGCCCGGTTCAGCTCTGCGACCCGGTCGAGGTGCTCCTCGGGAGTTGGCCCGAGCCAGGACACGACCTCGTAGGCCGGGCGCGCCTTCGCCTCGGCCGACTCCCGGAGTTCTGCCAGCAGGGCCGGATCGACCGGCAGCGTGAGCCTGGACTCCCGTTCCACCTGGGCCAGCGAGAGGCCGAGCGACTGGGCGAACCTGGTGGCCCGGTCGACGGGCAGGTGGCCGGCGCCGGTGGGCGGGATCACCCGTTCCGGAAGGCTGGCGGCTCCGGCCAGGTGGTGGCTCCACGCGATGATGGTGTCCCGGCCCTCGGCCGCGGCGATCCGGACCACTTCGCGCCACAGTGCGGTGCCGATGCCGCGACGGCGCGCACCGGCCGACACCTGCAGCCCGGTGTCGTCCAGCAGGTGCAGGTTGTCCAGGCGGGGGAGGACGAACTCGACGGAGCCGAGCGGCTCGACCGGCTCCAGCGGGGCCTCCGGCAGGCCGAAGCGACCCGGCTCGGCATCGGCCGGAGCCGGCCCGGGCAGGGCGAGCAGCAGGCCCTTCCGGGCGGTTCGCTCGTCGGCGTACGCGGCCCGGTTCCAGTCCGGGGAGACCGACTGGTCCTCGCCGAGCAACTCCTCGGTGACGGCCACCTCGAGGGCGTGCAGCCGGTCATAGGCCCAGTCGGAGCGCGGCCGGGCCTCGACGATGTGGAACTCCGACATCGGTGCAGGATAACCGGCGCCGGGCGCCTGCGCAGCAACCCGGGTGCCCGGCGTTAACCTTCCAGGGTGACCAGCACCCCGCGCCAACGGCTCCTCGCCGGCCTGATCGACCTCGGTCTGGCGCTGGCCTGGGCGCTGGTGGTGGCAGCGGTGGGTGTGCCGCTCTACCTGTCCGGACGGACGCCGGTGCTCGGCCCGCTGGGGCTGAACCTGCTCGGGTTGGTCCTGGTCGTGCTGCCGGTGACCGTCGCGCTGACCGTGCTGGAGTGCGGCCGGTACGAGGCCACCCCGGGAAAGCTGAGACTCGGCCTGCGGGTACGGGTGGACCCGACCGGGAGCCGGCTCAGCTGGCAGCGGTCCCTGCTGCGCAACCTGCTCAAGCTGGGGGTGCCGTGGACCCTCGGGCACCTTGCCGCGATCGCGCTGGCCGGTGGTGGCGGGATCGACGCGCAGATCGGCGCGGTCCTCTCGATGGCCGTCCCGGTCGCCTACGTCGTGACCCTCTTCCGCGGCGACGGCCGCACCGTCTACGACCACCTGGCCGGCACCATGGTGATCAGCACGGCGCCCGGACGCCGCTTCGCCTGACCGCTCCCGTTCGCCTACGGCCGGCCCGATCACTAGACTTCGCAGGTGGATCAGCCCCAGGACGAACTCCCAATCCCCCGTTTCAGCGAACTCGGTCTCGACGACCGGGTGTTGAAGGGGGTGCGCGATCTCGGGTACGAGGCCCCGACCGCGATCCAGGCGGCGACCATCCCGCCGCTGCTGGAGGGCCGCCACGTGGTCGGTCGCGCGCAGACCGGCACTGGCAAGACCGCTGCCTTCGCGCTGCCGATCCTCTCCCGGCTCGACCAGTCCCAGAAGGCACCCCAGGCCCTCGTGCTCTGCCCGACCAGGGAGCTGGCGCTGCAGGTGTGTGAGGCGTTCGCCAGCTACGGCTCGCACCTGCCCGGGCTGCACGTGCTCCCGGTCTACGGCGGCCAGGGCTACGGCGTCCAGTTGAGCGCCCTGCGCCGCGGCGTCCAAGTCGTCGTCGGTACCCCCGGCCGGATCATGGACCACCTGGAGAAGGGCACGCTCGACCTGAGCCAGATCCGCTTCCTCGTCCTCGACGAGGCCGACGAGATGCTGAAGATGGGCTTCGCCGAGGACGTCGAGACGATCCTGGCCGGCACCCCGGACGACAAGCAGGTGGCGCTGTTCTCCGCCACCATGCCGACCCAGATCCGCAAGATCGCCAAGCGCTACCTCGTCGACCCGGTCGAGATCACCATCAAGACCAGGACCACGACGGTCGCCACCACCACCCAGCGCTACCTGCGGGTGGCGCCGGCGCAGAAGCTGGACGCGCTGACCCGGATCCTCGAGGTGGAGAACTTCGAGGCCATGCTGATCTTCGCCCGCACCAAGCAGGAGACCGAGCAGCTCGCCGAACGGCTCCGGGCCCGGGGGTTCGCCGCGACGGCGCTGAACGGCGACATCGTCCAGGCCCAGCGGGAACGGATCGTCAACCAGCTGAAGGCCGGCAAGCTGGACATCCTCGTCGCGACCGACGTGGCTGCCCGCGGGCTCGACGTCGACCGGATCAGCCACGTGGTCAACTACGACATCCCCACCGACACGGAGTCCTATGTGCACCGGATCGGCCGCACCGGCCGGGCCGGCCGCACCGGCGACGCGATCTCCTTCATCACGCCGAAGGAGTTCTACCTGCTGCGCCTGATCGAGAAGGCGACCCGGCAGGAACTGACCCTGATGCCGCTGCCGACCATCGACGACGTGAACAGCAACCGGCTCACCAAGTTCGACAGCGCGATCACCGCAGCCCTCGAGTCCGACTCCGTCGACACCTTCCGCGACATCGTCGCCCACTACGTGCGTGAGCACGACGTGCCGGAGGTGGACGTCGCAGCTGCGCTGGCGATCGTGCTGCAGGGCGACGTGCCGCTGCTGCTCGAGGATCGTCCGGAGAAGCTGCCGCGGTTCGAGCGCGAGCGTCCCGAGCGCGGCGACCGCGAGTCGCGGCCACCGCGGGAACCCCGTTCGCGCGGCCAGGTTGAGCTGGCCACCTACCGCATCTCGGTCGGCCGGCGGCACCGGGTGGAGCCGCGCCAGATCGTCGGGGCGCTGGCCAACGAGGGCGGCCTCGGCCGGGACGACTTCGGCCACATCGACATCCGGATCGACCACTCGCTGGTAGAGCTGCCCGCCAAGCTGCCGGCCGGCGCCTGGGAGGCGCTGCAGAGCACCCGGATCTCGGGCAAGCTGATCGAGCTCAGCCGGTTCGGCAACCAGCCGGTGGCCGACGGCGAGCGGCCGAAGAAGGCCCGCTACCGCGGCTGAGGCGTACCGGCGCCGGGGCCCGGATCGGCCCGGCTGATAGAATCGGTTCTTCGCCTTCCTGAGGAACCCCTTGACGACTTTCGCCGATTTCGGCCTGCCCACCGCGCTCGTCAGCGCCCTTGCCCGCCGCGACATCGTCGAACCCTTCGGCATCCAGTCAGCCACGCTGCCCGACTCGCTCGCCGGCCGGGACGTGCTCGGCCGCGGGCCGACCGGTTCGGGCAAGACGGTCGCGTTCGCCCTGCCGCTGGTCACCCGGCTGGCAGCGGTCACCCGGGCCCGTCGTCGCGGCCGGCCGGCCGGGCTGGTGCTGGTACCCACCCGGGAGCTGGCCGTCCAGGTGGAGCGGACGGTGCACTTCCTCGCCAAGGCTGCCGGGCTGCGCACCATGACCGTCTACGGCGGGGTCGGCTACCCGGGACAGCTGAAGCAGCTCGCCGCCGGCGTGGACATCGTGATCGCAACGCCCGGCCGGCTGGAGGACCTGATCGAACGCGGCGCCTGCGACCTGTCGGAGGTGAAGGTGACGGTGCTCGACGAGGCCGACCTGATGGCCGACATGGGCTTCCTGCCGCCGGTCCGCCGGCTGCTCGACCTCACCCCGCCCGGCCAGCGGCTGCTGTTCTCCGCGACGCTGGACGGCGACGTCGACAAGCTCGTCCGCAAGTACCTGGACAAGCCGGTGACGCACTCGGTGGAGCCGCCGAAGGAGCGTCCGGCTGAGCACCTGGTCTTCCTGGTCACCAGGGAGAACCGGCAGCAGGTGCTGGTCGACCTGCTCAGCGGCGCCGGCCGCAGCCTCGTCTTCGCCCGCACCAAGCACGGCGCGACGAAGCTCGCCAGCGACCTGACGCGGGCCGGGGTGCCGGCGACCGAGTTGCACGGCAACCTCAGCCAGGGGATCCGCCAGCGGAACCTCACCGCCTTCTCCACCGGGGCGGTCCGGGTGCTGGTCGCCACCGACATCGCCGCCCGCGGCATCCATGTCGACGACATCGCGCTGGTCGTCCATTCCGATCCGCCGGCCGAGGCGAAGGCGTTCCTGCACCGCTCCGGCCGGACGGCGCGGGCCGGTGCCACCGGCATCGTGGTGACCCTCTGCCAGCAGGACCAGAACCGCAAGGTGAAGGCGATGATGGCCGCTGCCGGGATCGGCAACGCGCGCCGGGAGGTCGTCGGTCCAGGGAGTGACCTGATCGCCGAGGTGAGGGGCGAGCGCGCAGCGCCGCTCACCTACGTTCCCGAGCCGGTGGTCGACCGGCGGTTCGAGACGAAGCGTCCGCGCCAGGCGCCCGGCCAGGCCCGCGGCCGCTCGTTCGGGCACGCCCGGGGGGCCACGAAGGCCCGGGCCCAGCTCGGCACCGGCGCCTGGGGACGTTCGGCGGAGGCCCCGGCCGACCGGCCGGGTGGCAACCGCAAGGGGCAGCAGCCGAAGGGCGGCGGCTCGCGGGGCGGTCGGTAACCGGCCCGCAATGTTTCCGAGACGGGCGACACCTGCTTGAAACAACCTCCGTTTAACCTGACGCAGGTGAGCCTGCTGTTTCGTGACTATGCCGGCACCCCGAAGGCCTTCGACGAGGTCGTGGGCGCCGAAGGCGTGCGAGTGGCGTACGGCTCCGTCCTGCGGCAACTGGCGAAGCTCGACGGCGACGAGGTCAGGGCACGCGCGGAGTACCTGAAGTCGACCTACCTCGACCAGGGCGTCACCTTCGACATCGGCGGTGAGGAACGGCCGTTCCCCCTCGACATCGTCCCCCGGGTGCTGTTGGCCGACGAGTGGGCCGAGGTGGAGGCGGGCGTAGCCCAGCGGGTCCGCGCCCTCGAGGCCTTCCTCGCCGACGTGTACGGCGAGGGCCGCGTCTTCCGCGACCGGGTGATCCCGCGCAAGGTCGTGGTCAGCTCACCGCACTACCACCGCGTGATGGCCGGCGTCCGGCCACCCAACGGGGTGCGCTGCCACGTCGCCGGGATCGACCTGGTGCGCGACGAGGTGGGCCGGTTCCGGGTGCTGGAGGACAACGTCCGGGTGCCGTCCGGGGTGTCCTACGTGATGACCAACCGCCGCGCCATGTTCTCCGCACTCCCTGAGGTGACCAGCCGGCACCGGATCCGTCCGGTCGAGGGCTACCCGCTGCACCTGCTGGCTGCGCTCCGGGCCGCAGCGCCGAGCGGGGTCAGCGACCCGACCGTGGTCGTCCTCACCCCAGGGGTCTTCAACTCCGCCTACTTCGAGCACGCGCTGCTGGCCCGGATGATGGGCGTGGAGCTGGTGGAGGGCCGCGACCTGCTGTGCCACAACGGGCGGGTCTCGATCCGCACCACGCAGGGCCTGAAGCCGGTGCACGTCATCTACCGGCGGGTGGACGACGAGTTCCTCGACCCGGCCCAGTTCCGCTCCGACTCGATGCTCGGCTGCGCCGGGCTGATCACGGCTGCCCGGGCCGGGAACGTGACCCTTGCCAACGCGATCGGCAACGGCGTCGCCGACGACAAGCTGGTGTACACCTACATCCCGGAACTGATCCGCTACTACCTCGCCGAGGAGCCGTTGCTGGCCAGCGTCGACACCTGGCGCCTTGAGGACCCGGCCCACCGCGAGGAGGTGCTGGACCGGCTGGCGGAGCTCGTGCTGAAGCCGGTCGACGGCTCCGGCGGCAAGGGCATCGTGATCGGGCCGCGGGCCACGGCGAGGCAGCTGGACGCGCTGCGCGCCAGGATCCTGAAGGACCCCCGCGGGTGGATCGCCCAGCCGGTGGTGCAGCTGTCCACCGTCCCGACGATGATCGACGGCAAGATGGCGCCTCGGCACGTGGACCTGAGACCGTTCGCAGTGAACTCCGGCGACGACGTGTACGTCCTGCCCGGCGGTCTCACCCGGGTCGCCCTGCCCGAGGGCGAACTGATCGTGAACTCCAGCCAGGGCGGCGGCTCCAAGGACACCTGGGTGCTCGCGCGGGACGGCGTCCGCGGGAAGCGGCGGCGACGCCGGACCCGGGAGCCGGTGACGTCGGTGCCGCTCGGCGAGCTCGGCGAGGAGAAGGTGCAGCAGCAGCAGGCCCAGCAACAGCAGCAGACCCGGACCGGGGGCGCGCCATGCTGAGCCGGATCGCCGAGTCGCTGTTCTGGATCGGTCGCTACCTGGAGCGGGCCGAGAACACCACCCGCATCGTCGAGGTGCACCTGCAGCTGCTGCTGGACGACCCGTCGGTCGACCAGGACGACGCCGCCCTCTCCCTGCTGGCAGTGATGGGCGCCCCGGAGACCGAGGTCGCCGACAGCAACGAGGTGCTCCGCGCCCTGTGCTACGACCCGACGTCGGTCTGCTCGATCGCTGCAGCGCTGGAGGGCGCCCGGGAGGCTGCGCGGCGGGCCCGGGAGACGGTCTCGATCGAGATGTGGGAGGCGATCAACACCACCTGGAACTCGGTGAAGGGTTCCCGCCTGCAGCGGATGCGTCCGGCCTCCGCCTTCCGGCACGTTCGCGAGCGGTGCGCGGTCATCTCCGGCACGGCCGACCAGACGATGAGCCACGACGAGGGCTGGCACTTCCTCACCCTCGGCCGAAGCCTCGAGCGGGTCGACATGACCGCCCGCCTGATCTCGACCGCCCACCTGACCTCCGGCACCCACAGCGCGTGGAACAACGTGCTGCGCGGCTGTGGGGCCCACCACGCGTTCGTCCGCACCTACGGCGGCGTGACCACGGACAAGGACGCGGCCGAGTTCCTGCTGCTGGACCGGCTGTTCCCGCGATCGGTCGTGCACAGCCTGCGGGCGGCGGAGAGTTCGCTGTCCGACCTGGCGCTCGCCGGCGGCCGCCGGGTCGGTTTCGACGACGAGGCGCAGCGGCTGCTCGGCACGGCGCGGGCCGCGCTGGAGTACCGCGACCCGGGGCGGATGCTTGAGGACCTGCCGCAGCGGATGACCGACCTGCAGCGCACCTGCAACCTGGTCAGCGAGGCTGTGACGACGCGCTACTTCACCGGCGCGACCGCGGCCACCTGGAGCGGAGGCAACTGATGGGCCGGCAACTACGCGTCGTCCACCGCACCGGCTACCGGTACCGCGGCCTGGTCAGCGCCTCGCACAACGAGGCGCGGATGACGCCACGGGCGACGCGGGAGCAGTTCGTCCTGGCCACCCGCCTTGACATCACCCCGGTGGCGTGGTCGCACTCCTTCGTCGACTACTGGGGCACCCCGGTGACGGCCTTCGAGATCGCCGAGCCGCACAGCCGGCTCGACGTGGTGGCCACCAGCACCGTCGACGTGGGTGACCGGCTGAGCGTCGGCCCGGGGGTCAGCTGGGAGGACCTGCGCGACCCGCGGCTGTGCGACCAGCAGGTGGAGTACCTGGGCATCACCGACCACGTCGATCCGGGGACGGAACTGCGCCGGATCGCCCAGGACGCCGCCAAGCGGTCCGAGCGTCCGGTGGAGGCTGCGAACGCGATCATCCGCCGGATCCTGGACCGGGTCGCCTACGTGCCGGGCTCCACCGAGGTCAGCACCCGGGCCACCGCCGTCTGGGAGGCCGGCGCCGGAGTCTGCCAGGACCTGGTGCACCTCGGGGTCGGCGCCCTGCGCAGCGTCGGGATCCCCACCCGGTACGTGTCGGGGTACGTCATGCCGGCGAAGGACCCGGTAGTCGGCGAGCCGACGACGGGGGAGTCGCACGCCTGGCTGCAGTACTGGGACGGTGCCTGGGTCGGCCTCGACCCGACCAACAACACCTCGCCCGGCGACTTCCACGTCGAGGTCGGTGTCGGCCGCGACTACTTCGACGTCACCCCGTTGAAGGGCGTCTACTCCGGTTCGCAGGCGTCCGACCTGTTCGTCGAGGTGCAGATGACGGTGCTGGCCTGAGGCTCGCCCGCCCCGTCCCGCGGCCCGGGGGTCAGGGGCGGTAGCCCTTGTTGGTTGGGCGGATGTCCTCCCCGGTCAGGTCGGCGTGCACGCGGTAGGTGGCGAGCGCCCCGGTGAGCACCTGCGCCCAGGCGTCCGGGCCGCCGGGTGACCACGCCGAGGCTGCGAGGACGCCGGGCACGGCCGTCTGCAGGCGCGGCAGTTCGGCCAGCGTGCGCCAGGACTCCCACCGCGGCCCCTCCGCCGGGGCCGGCCGCACCTGGCGGGCGACCCGGAAGTCGGCCCGGTCCCTGGTGAGCCCGGCGTGGGCGGTCGGACCGAGGGTGCTGATCACGGCCGCGAACTCGAGCCGTCCTGCGGTGGTCTCCACCCGGGGGCCGGCGTCGCCCTTGCGGATGGCGACCACCTCGACCCCGGTGTCGACCTCGACGCGGCGGGTGGCCAGCCGCTCGACCAGCAGGCCGACGAGCACGTCGGCCGGCTGCGGGGTGCCGTCGGTGCTGACGACTTGCCAACGACCGAAGGTGCGTTCGACGCTGAGCCGGAAGGCGTGCCAGCCGGGCAGCCGGCGGGGGTCCTGGCCGAGCCGGGCGGCAACGTCGAGCACCAGTTCGGTCAGCTGGGCCACCGGCAGGCCGCCGGCGAGGCGGTCCAGGCTCTCCCGCGGCCGCAACACCGCCCGGACCTCCCGGGTCAGCTGCTCCGGTCCGGTGAACTCGGACTCCAGCCCGAGCCGCCGCAGCACCTGCCAGGTCTCGTCCAGGCGGTCGACCAGGTCGCGCCAGGCGCCGGCGGCCGGCTCCCCGAAGGCGTCGGTGATGGTCGTCCACTGTTCGCCCCGGTCGGTTGGCAGGTCGAGGACGGAGCCGTCGGCGAAGCGGTAGCGCCGCGGCGGTGCTGGCACCAGTTCGAGGGCGTTGCGGGCCAGTTCTGCGTCCAGCGTGCGCCCGGACTTGCGGAACAGGTCGCGCCAGGCGGCCGGGAGGCTGATGACGGTCCGGTCCGGCTCGCCGGAGACCTCGATGCCGGTGCCGAGTTCGGGAGCCGATTCCAGCACGCGCACCCGGTGGCCGGCCTTCGCCAGCCGCGCGGCGGCTGCCAGTCCGGCCAGCCCGCCGCCGATGATCCCGATCAACGCGTGGCCAGCCAGGTGCGGAACGCCACCAGCCCCTTGCGGATCTGGGCGAGCAGCAGCAGTGCCAGCACGATGGTGCCGGCCAGCAGCACGGCGGCGACGATGGCTGCCTGCACCGGGTAGGCGACGGCCAGGGACACGACTGTGATCAGCGCCGCGTCGCCGGCAAGGGAGGCGCCGATGTTGCTCAGCGGTTCGGGCGAGGTGTTGACGGCCAGCCGCACCCCGGACTTGGCCGCGTGGCTGACCAGTGCGGTGACGCCGCCGAGGGCACCGAGGGTCATCGGCAGCAGCTCGCCGCTGGCTCCGGCGAGGAGGGCGCCGATCAGTGCGCCGGCGACCGGACGGATGAAGGTGGAGACGGCGTCCCAGGCCGAGTCGAGGTAGGGGATCTTGTCCGCGAAGAACTCGGCGAGGGCGAGGACGCCCATGATGATCAGCACGTCGGTGCGCTGGAAGCCGCCGGGGATGCCCTCGACGCCGCCCAGCCGGCCGATCAGGCCGAGCAGGAAGACGGTCGCGTAGGCGTTGATGCCGCTGGCCCAGCCGCTGGCGAAGGTGAGTGCGACGACGTCCATGGGGAAAGCGTAGCCATGGGGTCTGTCCCCGGGCTTGACGAGGTGTCGGAGGGGAGTCCTATGATGGAATCAATCGAATACACGTTCGATAACGCGAGTTGGGGAAGCTCGCTCGGGCAGCGGAACCGCGGCCCGTCCGGCCCCGGTGGGACGGTCCCTGGCTGGTCGCTCGGGTGGTCTCGACCCCCGCCCGTCGACCCGGCCCGGGGGACCGTCCTGCCGGGGTCGGTCAGTCACCGGGAGGAACAGTGCGCCGCTACGACGAGGAGATCGAGGTTCGTACCGGCCTGATCGGCACCCAGGAGGGCCCGGCCCATTTCAGCTGGCGGAGGCGGATCTGGCGGGTCAGCCAGGTGCAGCAGCGGTGGCTGGAGACCGCCGACTGGTGGCGCGGCGCCCAGGTCGAGGCGGTCCACGGCGACTCGACGGAGGCTGCCGGCGCCGGCGACCTGCTGGAGGAGGAGGAGATCTGGCGGGTGGTCGCCAGCGCGGGCGCCTCGGCGGCGTCCGGGGTCTACGAGCTCGCGCACAGCTGGGGCAGCGGACGCTGGCGGCTGCGGGCGGTGATGGACTGATGAACCCCGTCTCTGGCCAGGGGAACCCGTCGCCGGGTTCACGGAACGGTTCGGCCCTCGACCCGGCCCGGGCGGCGCTGCTGGCCGCCGAGCTGGCCGAATCCCCGGCCGAGCGGTACCTGGCCGCCCAGCTCGCCGCCCTGCGGGTGGCCGCAGCCATCCTCGGCACCAGGGCCAAGTCGGGCGGCGGCGGACGGCCGCGCAACGTGTGGCAGGTGGTCGGTGAGGTGGCCCCCGAGTTCGCCGAGTGGGCCGGCTTCTTCGCCGCCACCCAGGGCAAGCGGCAGGCGGTGGCGGCCGGGGCCACAGCCCTGGTCAGCCACCGCGAGGCTGATGACCTGGTCCGGGACGCCCAGGCCTTCCACGACGCGGTCGGTCGCCGGCTGTCGCGGTCGGTCGAGCGGGCCCGGGGTGCGGGGTGAGCGACCCGTTCGTGCACCTGCGGGTGGCTTCCGGCTACTCGCTGCGCTACGGCGCCTCCGCACCGGCTGCGCTGGTCGCCGCCGCCGCGGGCCATGAGATGGACACCCTCGCGATCACCGACCGCGACGGCCTCTACGGCGCGGTCCGGTTCGCCAAGGCCTGCGCTGCCGC
>JADLEH010000145.1 GCA_020846255.1 Propionibacteriaceae bacterium | reverse complement strand
GGCCGGGTTCCGGCGCGGCGTTGGGCGGCCATGGCTCTCCTTGTGGACTCAGGACCAGACGATGCCGGGTCAAGGCCAACCCACACCAACCACCGCGTGAACGCACAGGTGCGGGGGTGCGAACAGCTGGCTGGGGACGCTGACGGTTTCGGCGGGCCGCCCCGGGCTCGGCTGCGGAGCAGCTCCCGCATCGGGAACCAGTCGGTGCAAGGGTTCGGCTCCCGTTTGCCTGGCTGTCATCCGGCTGTCGCCCCGGCCCGGACGGCATGTGGGACGAATTACCCTGAGGCGACCTGTCGGCCGCCTGCCGCCCGGCGAGGAGACCTGTCGATCCGATGTGCACCATGCCTGTGCTGAACCCCGAATGCCCTTGTGAGACCGCCGTTGGTGGCGCCGAGGGTGCTCTAGCGTCGAACCGTGAGCGGTGCTGAAGGCGTGAGCGGCCCGGTGGGGGCCGAACCGGCCGTTCCGGACCGCTCGATCATCGATCGCCGCGGCGAGCAGGCAGCCCCGCGCACGCTGCTGGACATCTTCCGGGCAACCGCCACCCGGCACCCCGACTCGGCGGCCATCGAGGACCCGGCCGGAACGATCATTTACAGCGAGTTGCTGGCTGAGGTGGACGCGGGCTCAGCCCGCCTGGCCGCAGCCGGCGTGCGGGCGGGCGACCGGGTGGGGGTGCGCCTGCCGTCCGGTTCCCGCGGACTGTATGTCGCCATTCTCTGCGTGCTCGCCGCCGGCGCCGCCTACGTACCGGTCGACGCCGATGATCCGCAGGAGCGTGCCGACCTGGTCTTCGCCGAGGCCCGTGTGGTCGGGGTGATCACCACCGACGGCTTCCGGCCGGCCGCTCCGGAGCGGCTTGGGTCGGAGCGGGGACACGGGGACCCCACGCTCACCGATGATGCCTGGATCATCTTCACCTCCGGCTCCACGGGGCTGCCGAAAGGCGTGGCGGTGAGTCACCGCTCCGCTGCGGCCTTCGTCGACGCCGAGGCTCACCTCTTCCTCACCGACGCCCCGATCGGACCGGGTGACCGCGTCCTCGCCGGACTGTCGGTCGCCTTCGACGCCTCCTGCGAGGAGATGTGGCTGGCCTGGCGGCACGGGGCCTGCCTGGTGCCGGCACCCCGATCAGTGGTGCGCAGCGGCGAGGATCTGGGCGGCTGGCTGGTCCGGCACCGGATCACCATCGTCTCCACAGTCCCGACGCTCGCCGCCCTCTGGCCGGTCGAGGCCCTGGAGCAGGTCCGGCTGCTGATCTTCGGCGGGGAAGCCTGCCCGCCGGAGCTGGCCGCCCGGCTGGTGGCAGAGGGCCGCGAGGTGTGGAACACCTACGGGCCGACCGAGGCAACGGTCGTGGCCACGGCAGCCCTGCTGGACGGCCACTCGCCGGTCAGCATCGGCCTGCCGCTGGCCGGCTGGTCGATCGCCGTCGTCAACACTGCCGGCGAGCCGGTGCCGCCCGGCGTGGTGGGCGAACTGGTCATCGGCGGGGTCGGTCTGGCCCGCTACCTGGACCCGGCGAGGGACGCCGAGTCGTACGCCCCGCTGCCCGCGCTCGGCTGGGACCGCGCCTACCGCTCCGGGGACCTGGTGGCGCTGACCGAGGCCGGCCTGATGTTCCACGGCCGGGCCGACGACCAGGTGAAGGTCGGTGGCCGCCGGATCGAGCTCGGCGAGGTCGAGGCGGCATTGTCCTCCCTGGCTGGGGTGGAAGCTGCAGCCGTCGCCGTCCGCCGCACCGAGGCCGGCGTCCCGATGCTGGTCGGCTACCTGGTGACAGCGTCCGGGTTCGACCGCAGGGCCGCCCGGGCGCAACTGGCGGGGAGGCTGCCGGCGCCGATGATCCCGATGCTGGCCCTTGTCGACGAGCTGCCCGTCCGGACCTCCGGCAAGGTGGATCGGGACGCCCTGCCCTGGCCGCTTCCAGAGATCACCGAGGCCCTCACCCTGTTCCGGGACGAGGAGGGCTGGCTGGCCCAGCAGTGGCTGGCTGTCCTCGGCATCCCGGTGATGGACCGGAAGGCCGACTTCTTCGACATCGGCGGCGGCTCCCTCGCGGCTGCCCAACTGGTCTCCCGGATCCGGACGAGGGCGCCGGAGTTCAGCGTCGCCGACGTGTATGACCATCCACGGCTGGACGCGATGGCCACAGCGATCGCAGAGACGGCCGCCGACACCCAGTGGCGCGAGTCGTTCAGCAAGCCCCGGCCAACCCCGCTGGCCACCCGCTGGGCCCAGACGGTGCTGTCGGTGCCGCTGTTCATCTTCGCCGGGGCCCGCTGGCTGGTCTACCTGCTGACGGCGGCCTGGGTGCTCCGGCACTCCCCCGGTTTCGGCTTCCTGCCCGCGGTGGACGGCTGGGTCCTGCTGGCCGGCCTGGCGCTGTTCGTCCTGCCCTTCGGCCGTATGGCCATCGCAGCTGCCGCTGCCCGCCTGCTGCTGGCCGGCCTGCGACCCGGCGACTACCCGCGTGGCGGCCAGGTCCACCTGCGGCTGTGGCTGGCAGAGCAGATCTCCCACCAGGTCGATTCGGTCGGACTGGCCGGCGCCCCCTGGGTGGTGTTCTACGCCAGGGCGCTGGGTGCCCGGATCGGCCGCGACGTCGACCTGCACACACTGCCGCCGGTAACCGGGCTGCTCCGGATCGGGGACGGCGCTGCGATCGAGCCGGAAGTGGACCTGGCCGGCTACTGGATCGACGGGGACACCGTACGGATCGGCGGCATCCGGATCGGCGCCAACGCGACCGTCGGCGCCCGCAGCACCCTGGCTCCGGGAACCCGGATCGACCCGGGCGCCGAGGTGGCGTCCGGCTCAGCGGTGTTCGGCAGGGTGAGGTCCGGCCAACTGTGGGCCGGCTCGCCCGCGGTCCGGGCAGCCGAGCCCAGTTCGGGCTGGCCGGAGGAACGGCCACCGCACAGCCGCCGCTGGGTTGCTGCCTACGGGGCGGCATCGATGGCTTTCGGGCTGCTGCCGATCCTGGCCATCTCCGCTGGGGCGATAGTGGTGGCCCAGGGCGTGCGGGGTGCCCCGGACGTGGCCACGGCCGGCTGGTGGGCCCTACCCTGGCTGGTCCCGGGGGTTCTGGTCGCAGGGGTCGTCCTCGCTGGGTCGATCCTGGTCTCGGTCCGGTTGCTGGCGATCGGCCTTGCGCCCGGCATCTATCCGGTCCGCAGCCGCTTCGGGTGGCAGGCCTGGTGCACGGAGCGGCTGCTCGACTCGGCTCGCACCCTGCTGTTCCCCATCTACGCCAGCCTGGTCACCCCGGTCTGGCTGCGCCTGCTCGGGGCGAAGGTCGGCAAGGACGTGGAGGCCTCCACCGTGGTCCTGCTGCCTTCTGTCACCACGATCGAGGACGGCGCCTTCCTCGCCGACGACACCATGGTCGCCTCCTATGACCTGCACAACGGCTGGCTCCGGGTCGGTGAGGTCACGATCGGCAAGCGGGCGTTCCTCGGCAACTCGGGACTGGCGGCCGGCGGCCACTCGGTGCCGAAGGACGGCCTGGTCGCGGTGCTGTCGGTCACACCACTGAAGTCGAAGCCGGGTTCGTCCTGGCTGGGTTCGCCGGCGGTCCGGCTGCGCCGGACCACGGTCTCGGGTGACCTCGAGCGCACCTACCGGCCGACCCTTTCGCTGCGCCTGGCCCGGGCCGGCTGGGAGGCCTGCCGGATCCTGGCGGTGTTCACCACCTGCGGCATCGGACTGTGGGTGATGCTCACGCTGGCGTGGCTGGACGAGCGCGTCGGGCTGGTCTGGGCGGTGCTGCTCTCGGGCCCCGTCCTGCTGGCCGCAGGAGTGCTGGCCGCTGCGATCACTACGGCGGTCAAGTGGGTGGTGGTCGGCCCGATCCGGGTCGGCGAGCACCCACTGTGGTCCAGCTTCGTCTGGCGCACCGAGGTGTCCGACACCTTCACGGAGATGGTCGCAGGGCCATGGTTCGCCAACGCCAACGTCGGCACCCCGGCACTGGCGCTGTGGCTGCGGAGCCTCGGCGCGCGGATCGGCCGCGGGGTCTGGTGCGACACGTACTGGCTGCCGGAGCCCGACCTGGTGACCCTCGGCGACGGGGCAACCGTGAACCGGGGCTGCGTTGTGCAGACCCACCTGTTCCATGATCGAATCATGAGCATGGACGCGGTGATCATCGAACGCGGTGGCACCCTCGGGCCACACAGCATCGTGTTGCCAGGGGCAACGATCGGGGCGAACGCAACGATCGGCCCGGCCTCGCTGGTGATGCGCGGCGAGACCGTGCCGGTCGGCAGTCGCTGGAGCGGCAACCCGATCGGTCCGTGGCGGGCAGTCAAGGTCAGGGCCTATCAGTCGGACGCTTCGTGACGGTCGACCCCTACGCTCCGCAGAGCGGAGACGGCAGCTACCGGGTAGTCGAGTACCGCCTGAAGCTGCGCTACCGCGTGCTCACCAACCGCCTCGACGGGGAGGCCGTCATCATCGCTGTCGCGAACGAGGCCCTGGCGTCCTTCCGGTTGGACCTGGTCGGGCTGAAGGCCGACCGCGTCCGGGTGGACGGCGAGAAGCGGTCCTCCTTCCGCCAGGGCAACCGGAAGGTCACCATCTCGCCGGCTACAGCCATCAGCCCCGGACAGGAGTTCACGGTTCACCTCCGGTACTCGGGGACGCCCGGCCCCCGGACCTCACGGTGGGGCCAGGTCGGCTGGGAGCACCTTGCGGACGGCATCCTCGTCGCTTCCCAGCCGACCGGGGCCCCGACCTGGTTCCCCTGCAACGACCGGCCATCGGACAAGGCCGGCTATCGCCTGGAACTCACCCTCGAAGAGGGCTACACCGTCGCCGCCACCGGGGTGCTGGAGTCGCAGAGTGCGTCCTCGGGACGGATGACCTGGACCTTCGCCAGCGACGTTCCCACCGCCACCTACCTCGTCGCCCTGCACATCGGACGCTACCGGTCCGAGGCCTTGCCGCTGGCAGGCGTCCCGGGCACCGTCTACTACCCGGCGGAGCTGCGCAACCCGGTCCTGGCGGACCTGGCTGGGCTCCCGGCCATGTTGGCCCTGTTCGAGAGCTGTTTCGGCGCCTACCCGATGGCCCGCTATGACGTCGTGGTCACCCCGGACGTGCTGGAGATCCCGCTCGAGTCACAGGGCATGGCTGTGTTCGGGGCGAACCACCTCGACGGTCAGGGATCATCGGAACGCCTGGTTGCCCACGAACTGGCCCACCAGTGGTTCGGCAACAGCGTCGGCGTCTCCCGCTGGCAGGACATCTGGCTCAACGAAGGCTTCAGCTGCTACGCGGAATGGCTGTGGTCGGAGGCCTCCGGGGCCCTTTCGGCCCACCAGCAGGCCAAGCACCACCACGCGCTCCTCGCCGACCTGCCGCAGGATCTGGTGACAGCGGACCCGGGCCCGGACGCCATGTTCGACGACCGGGTCTACAAGCGCGGCGCCCTCACCCTCCACGCCCTGCGGAGGGTTGTCGGCGACGAGGTCTTCTTCAACATCCTTCGCACCTGGTGCCGGGAGCGGAAGCACGCCACCGGGACGACCGCGGACTTCATCACGACCTCGCAGCGGGTCTCGGGCCAGGACCTGAGACCCCTGTTCACCCAGTGGCTGGACCGGACGCCACTGCCGAAGCTCCCTCACCGCACCAGGCAACACTGATCCGGTAGCCGGCCGGGCCGGCCACGTCGGCCACCCGGTACCGGGCCGGGTCACCCGGGATCCCGGCGCCACCGGAGCTCATCCGGACGTCCCCCGGGTCCACCCGCAGCCCTCGTCCGTCGGCCTTCAGGACGGCTTCGATCCGGGTCCAGCGCTGCATCACCGGCTCCGCCGAGACGCCGAGCAACCGCTGCAGGTCCCGGGTGCGCCGGGGATCGGCCGCAGCCGGTTCCACATCGATGCCGAGCCGGCTCACCCGGGACGTGGGCGCTGCTGCCGCGACGACCAGCCCCGGGGCGTAGGAGACGCTGGCCACGACCGGAACGCCGGTCACCTCCACCGGCCCGTGGCGGGCACCGCAACTTCGGCACTTCCCGGTCCCAACCGACCAGGTGCCCGCGTCCGGGAACATGCCGGCCACCAGGCCGGCGATGACGGCCCGGCCGAGCACGAACTCCGCCAGCCGATCCGCCCCGAACCCGGCGGCCCGCAGCCGGTCCGGTTGACTGAGCACTTCGAGGCTCGTGTTCGCGGCCCCCAGGCCGGTCCGGGCCCACGCGGCGACAACCGGCCCGACGGCGAAGCTCGCCTGGCCCCCGGCGCCTAGAGCCAGCGTTGGCGGCGGAAGTTCCGGTACATCATCAGGCACACGGCCATCATCACAGCTATCACCAGCGGGTAGCCCAAGGGCCACCTCAGCTCCGGCATGGACTCGAAGTTCATCCCGTAGATCCCGGCGATCATCGTTGGCACGGCAGCGATCGCCACCCAGGCGGAGATCTTGCGCATGTCCTCGTTCTCGGACACCGACAACCTGGCCACTGCCGCCTGCAGGATCGACGACATCAACTCGTCGTAGTTGCCCACCTGCTCCTGTACCTGTTCGAGGTGGTCGTGGACGTCGAGGAAGTACTGGCGCATCTCCCGGTCCGCCTGCTGCTCCGCAAGCAGCCGCAGCGGCGCGTGCAGAGGCGCAACCGAACGCTTCATCTCGATCAGGTCGCGCTTGAGCTCGTAGATCCGTTCGATCTGCGGCACCCCCCGCACGGCGAAGACGTGGTTCTCGATCTCCTCGACGTCCTCCTCCACGGCATCGGCGACCCGGAGGTAGCCGTCCACCACGCTGTCGATCACAGCGTGCATCACGGCTATCGGTCCCCGCGCCAGCTGCTTCGGGTTGGCCTCGAGCTGGCGGCGAACCGGTTGGAGCGGGCCGTACCTGCCCCGCCGCACCGTGACCGCGAACCAGTCACCGACGAAGACCGATGCGCTGCCGGTCTCGACGATCTCACCGCCCTCACTGCGGACGGCACTCTCCACGTAGCCGATGGTGCGAAGCGAAAGGAAGACGGTCCCGTCGTCGAGCCGCTCCAGCTTGGGGCGCTGCCGCACCCCGCTGGCGTCCTCGAGGGCCAGCGGGTGGAGGCCGAAGACCGGCTCCAGCCCGTTCAGCTGGGGCACGGTCGGCTCGAACAGGCCCAGCCAGACGAACCCCTGGCCCTGCCTGGCAGCTGCGCAGGCGCTGGCGAAGTCATTGGGCGGCTGCCTTTTCCCGTCGACGTAGAGGGCCCAGTCGACGGCCGCCTCCAGCGGGTCTCCCACGTCCACCGGATCCATGACCGCGCCCTGCTCCGGTTCCGGCGGCAGGCTTCGCAGGGACGGCATCCGGATGGGCCGGGCGACCGGCACGGGCAGGAGCTTCATTGCGGCCCTCCTCACTGCTCTGAGGGAACGGCGCCCTCTTCGCTGAAGCTAGCAGCGGTGCCTGAACGAGAGGTGAACGCGGTGGCGAACCGGGCAGACCGGGCCACCCCACGGCACCGTGCCCACGCTTCGGACGGATCGCCGCCCGTTGCCGGCAGGTGCTGCAGTCTGGCCGCGTGGCTGACTCCAAACCGGCGAGGCATATCAACGCAGCAGGTGCAGTGGTCGTTCGCCACGGAACGACCGGGCCTGAGGTGCTGTTGGTGCAGCCAGCCGAGGCGGACGGCTGGGTGCTCCCGCACGGAAAGCTGGGACCCGACGAGTACGTCGCCGTCTGCGCGGTGCGGCAGACCCATGAGCAGACCGGGGTCCGGATCCGGCTCGGCCTCCCGCTGGGCGGAACCGCACCACGCGCGGGCCATGGCCCGGCCACCGTCAGCTACTGGTCCGGCCGGGCTGTCACGGAAGCCGAGCCGCTGCCCGGGCCCGGGGTTGGCAAGGTCGCCTGGCTGTCCGGGGCTGGAGCGTTGCGGCTGGTCGCCGGCGCGGGCGAGCGGGACCTGATCCGGCTGGCCCTGGAGCTGCCGGACACCGTTCCGGTCCTGATCGTCCGGCACGGGAAGGCGATGCAGCGCTCGCACTGGAGCGGGCGCGACCAGGCCAGGCCACTGACGTCCCGGGGCCGGCGACAGAGCCAGCGGCTCGCCGGGCTGCTCGAGGCCTACGGGGTCACGCGGCTCGTGTCCTCCACGTCCAACCGGTGCATGAAGACCCTGCAGCCCCACGCCAAGGCACATCGACTCGAAGTCGTCGGCTGGACCACGCTGAGCGAGGAGCAGGCCGAGAACAACCTGCGGGCTGTGGACAAGCTGATCCGGCGCCTGATCGCCGAGACCGTGACGACCGTGGAGCCGATGGCCATCTGCGGGCATCGACCGGTGCTGCCGACGATGCTCGCGCCCTTCGACATCTCCAGCCGGACCCTGCATCCGGCGACGGCCCTGGTCGCCCACCTGACGCTGGACGGCGAGACCGTGGCCGTCGAACACCACCCGCCCCGGGCCTGACCGCCCCCGCCTGCCAACCGGGCGGGCGGACCACCACCGGTTCTGGATCCACGACCAGCCGCAACTCGGTCCCCCGCTGCAGGCGCAGGAATCGGGCGGTCCATCGGGTCCGTCCGGAAACCGGCGGTGCGATTTCGGCGAAAGCTATCGACGGTCGCGGAACGGCCGGCGACCCCGGGATGAACTGCTTCCGCGATTCAGGTGTCGGGTTCGGCGGGGCCGCCGCCACGGTTGACGCCCGGCCGCGAAGAGAGAATCGTCGAAGTATGAGCGAAACCGAGCCGGGCCAGGCGGCCTCACGACCGAAGATCCTGGTGGGGGTGGATGGATCGAAGGACGGCCTTCGGGCCGTCAGGTACGGCGTCCGGCGGGCGCGGGCGGGCGACTCCGACCTCTGGATCGTGCACGTCGTCGACGAGAAGGCTCTGGCGATCGGGTTGTGGGACCTGCTGTCCACCGTCGAGTCGCTCCAGGAGTCGGGTCAGGTGAAGGTCGATGAGGCCCTCCAGGTGGTGGCAGCCGAGGGGTTCCCGACGGATCGGGTGACCTCGGAGGTCCTGCTCGGGCGGCCGGGGGACGTGCTGGCCGAGTTGAGCGGCCGGGCCCAGCTGCTGGTGGTCGGCCGCCGGTCGATCAGCGGGCTGGAGCGGATGTTCGTCGGCTCGACGAGCGTCTCGGTCGCCGGCAGGGCTGCGTGCCCGGTGATCGTCATCTCGGCGGCCTCGACACCGCAGGAGACCGGGACGCTGCGGGTGGTGGCCGTGGCCGTGAACACCTGGCCGGTGCATGCCTCCGAGCTGGAGTGGGGCATCCGGGAGGCTGCGCAGCGGAAGGCGCGGCTTCGGGTCGTCCACGTCGTGCCGGAGACCCTTGGTGTGGAGGGAGCGACCTTCGTGGCCGCTGCCAGCGCCGACCTGGACCGCCAGCTCGCGCCGTTGCGGGCAGAGCATCCCGAAGCCCAGATCTTCGTCGAGGTCCTACTTGGGGATCCGCTCGACCAGCTGGTCGCGGTCAGCAAGGCCGTCGACCTGCTGATCGTCGGCGTGCACCGCGACGGCCCGGCCCTCGGCGGGCTGGTCCGTGGGCTGATGGCGCACTCGCACTGCCCGGTCGGGCTGAGCCGGTAGCGGCGGCAGGTTGCCCCACCGTTTCCCGTCCGGCGCGACTAGGGTGAGTACGGCGGCGACTTCGCCGTTCCCGGTGCACAGGAAGGGCGGAAGTGGACAGTCCGACGGATCTGGAGAGACTCCAGCCCGAAGCTGAGGACAACCTTCGGGAGTTCATCGATCGCCTGATCGCGCAGGGCTACACCGTCGCCGACGGCCAGGGGCCCGATCCGGAGCTGATCGATCCCGGCGGCCGGGCCGTCGAGACCTGGCGCGAGGACTACCCCTACGACGAGCTGCTCAGCCGGGAGGAGTACGAGCACGACAAGTACCTGCTCCAGATCGAGCTGCTGAAGCTCCAGTACTGGGGCCAGGACCTCGGCGTGCGCCACATCATCGTCTTCGAGGGCCGCGACGCCGCCGGCAAGGGCGGCACCATCAAGCGGTTCACCGAGCACCTCAACCCGCGGGCCGCCCGGGTGGTGGCACTGACCACTCCGACCACCCGCGAGGTGGGGCAGTGGTACTTCCAGCGTTACGTCCAGCACTTCCCCACCGAGGGCGAGATCGTGCTGTTCGACCGGTCCTGGTACAACCGGGCCGGGGTGGAGCGGGTGATGGGCTTCTGCACCCAGGAGCAGTACGACGTCTTCATGCGGCAGGCGCCGGAGTTCGAGCGCCTGATCGTCGACGCCGGCATCCACCTGACCAAGTTCTGGTGCTCGGTCACCCAGCGGGAGCAGCGGACGCGGTTCGCGATCCGCCAGATCGACCCGGTGCGCCGCTGGAAGCTCTCGCCGATGGACCTGGAGTCACTGGGCCGCTGGCAGGACTACACCGCGGCCAAGGAGGCGATGATCGCGGCCACGGACACCGACCACGCGCCGTGGATCACGGTGCGCAGCAACGACAAGAAGCGGGCCCGGCTGAACGCCATGCGCTACTTCCTCAGCCAGTTCGAGTACGAGGGCAAGGACGCGTCTGTGATCGGCGAGCCCGACCCGCTGATCGTCAAGCGCGCCAGGGACACGGTCGGCGACTGACGCCGGGGCTGGGCTCGCCGGGCTCAGCCCACTTCCACCCGCGGCGTCGCGGAGAGCAGGGACTGGCCCAGCCATTCGGGCACCTGCCGGCGGACCAGGCTGTCGGCTGCGACCACGAGGTTGCCGCTGCGCAGCACCTCCGGCCAGGAGACGTCGCCGCGCCAGAGCCGGGTCAGGGTGCGCAGGCTGCCGGTCACCACTGCGTTCACCTCGTAGCCCGGGTCGTAGTCACAGAGGTCGACGTCGCCGTCGGCAACCACCAGCCACCAGTGCGATCCGGAGTCGACCACCTCCTGCAGCTCGAAGGCCACCACCGTCCGGGCTCGCGGCCACCTCTCGATCGGCACCGTCCGCCGGATGTCCCACATCAGCAGGTGCGGATCCAGGTCGGCCTCCCCCAGGTCGCCGATCCAGCGGGTTCCCCACTCGCCGAGGGCGTCGACCACCGTTGAGAGCTCCTGGCCGGCCTGCGTCAGGTGGTAGGCGGTTCGGCCAGCGAGATTTTTCCGCTGCACCAGACCGGAGCGTTCCAGGGTGCGCAGCCGCTTCGACAACAGGGCTGGGGACATCTTCGGCACGCCCTTGCGCAATTCGTTGAACCGGGTGCTGCCCAAGAGCATCTCCCGGATCACCAGGAGCGTCCAGCGCTCGTCCAGCACCTCCATCGCCTTCGCCACCGGGCAGAACTGACCGTAGGCCGTCATCGTTGCCCTCCCTTCCCGAGCACTAGTACACGCCGGGGAGCCGCCATTGACCAGTACAGAATTTGAACCCCCGGCGGTACAGATCCGGCACTGGAGGCCGGCCGGCGAATTCCCCAATCTGGATGCACAGCAACTTCCACGGAGGGAACCAGAATGACCACTACCATCACCCGCACCGACGAGGCCGACCAGCAACTGAAGCTGCGGCATCGCAAGCTGTGGGCATCGGGCGACTACGGCGCGGTGGCCAGGGAGGTGATCCCGGGCCTCGGCCGGCTGCTCGTCGAAGCCTCCCGGATCGGGCCAGGCACCCTGGTGCTCGATGTCGCCGCCGGCACCGGGAACGCCGCGATCCCGGCGGCTCGGGCCGGGGCCCGGGTCGTCGCCAGCGACCTGACCCCGGAACTGCTGGCCGAGGGCCGCCGGGACGTCGAAGCCGAAGGGCTCCGACTCGAGTGGGAGCCGGGCGACGCGGAAGCGCTGCCCTACCCGGACGCGAGCTTCGACGCCGTGATGTCGTGCGTCGGGGTGATGTTCGCCCCGCACCACCAGCTGACCGCAGACGAACTCGTCCGGGTAACCCGACCCGGCGGCACCATCGGGCTGCTGAACTGGACCCCGGACGGCTTCATCGGCCGCATGTTCGCAGCGATGCGCCCGTTCATGCCCGCACCGCCGCCGGGGGCCCAGCCGCCGCCTTTGTGGGGCGATCCGGCCCACCTCCAGGAGCTCTTCGGCGATCGGGTGGACACCCCGGTCTACCGGGTGGGCAGCCTGCCGGTGACCCGGTTCGCCACCGCAGGGGAGTTCCGCGACTTCTTCCGGGACAAGTACGGCCCGACCATCGCCGCCTACCGGAACGTCGCCGACGCCCCGGGGCGGCTGGCAGCCCTGGACGAGACCCTTCTCGGCCTGGCCGCGGCGGCGCTTCGGGGCGGCGAGATGCGCTGGGAGTTCCTGCTCTTCACGGCCACCCGGGCCGCCGACGCCTCCAGCCACCGGTGAGCGGAGCCGCAGCGATGACAACGATCGAGAGTCCCACCCTTACCGGGTTCCCGCAGGCAGCCACCACCGTCGAAGGCCTCGGGCCGGTCGGGCGGGCGGCGCTGAGGATCGGCATCGGGCTGATCCGGCTGGCCGACCGCGCCAGGGAGCGGCGCGAGCACCGTCTCGAGGCCGGCCGGCTGGCCGGGGAGCCGCGCTACGACCACACCCGGCTGCTCAGCCAGCAGGAACGTGATCGGGCGATCCGGGAGGGCGCCTTCCTCTTCCGGGGGCTGCAGTGACCGCACGGGATTGAGAACGCACGAGCGCCCGGCTGTTACAGCCGGGCGCTCGATCGGTTCAGGTCAGGCGGACAGGCGGGACGGGGTGCGTCCCGAGTGGCGCCGGCGACTTCCACTGCCCTGGCGGGACAGCTGGACGACTGCGTCGGACCGACCGGTCGACGTACCAGCGGTGCGGGGACGGTTCCCGCCGGTCCGGGAGCCGGCGGACTGCTGCTTGGCCGGCTGGCGCTGCCTGCCGGAGTTCGAGCGCCTCGGCTGCTGGATCTGCTCGTCACCCTTGCGGGCGGCGGCGGACGGAGCCTCACCCGGTGCCACCGGTGCGGCCTGGCGACCGACGAGGGCCAGCACAGTGGCATCGCCGGACTGGACCGGCGCCGGCTGCGCGGTGATCTTCGCCGCGCGGGCCATCTGCTGGAAGTCCCTGCGCTGCTCGGGGAGCACGAGGGTGATCACGTCGCCCTCGTTGCCGGCGCGGGCGGTGCGACCGGAACGGTGCAGGTAGGCCTTGTGCTCTGCCGGCGGGTCGACGTGGATGACCAGGTCGATGTCGTCGACGTGGATGCCGCGGGCGGCGATGTCGGTGGCCACCATGACCCGGACCTTGCCGTCGGCGAAGGCGGCCAGGCCGCGCTCCCGGGCGTTCTGGGAGAGGTTGCCGTGCAGCTCGACGGCCGGGATGCCGTCGGCGGTGAGCTCGCGGGCGAGCTTGCGGGCCTGGTGCTTGGTGCGGGTGAAGAGCAGGCGACGGCTGGCGCCACCGGCCAGCTCGTGGATGATCTGCTTCTTCTGGGAGGCGTCCCGCACCATGAACACGTGGTGGGTCATCTCGCCGACCGGCGAGTCCTCACTGTCGACGCTGTGCACCAGCGGACGGCTGAGGAAGCGCTTCACCAGCTTGTCGACGCCACTGTCCAAGGTGGCGGAGAACAGCATGCGCTGCCCGCTCCCGGGGGTGGCGGCGAGGATGCGGGTGACGCCGGGAAGGAAGCCGAGGTCGGCCATGTGGTCGGCCTCGTCGAGGATGGTCACTGCGACAGCGTCGAGGTGCACCTGGCCCTGGGCCATCAGGTCCTCGAGGCGGCCGGGGGTCGCCACGACGATGTCGACACCGCGGCGCAGGCCCTGCACCTGGCGGTGCTGGCTGACGCCACCGAAGATGGTCATCACGGTGAGCCCGGCAGCAGTGGCCAGCGGCTCGATGGACTCGAGGATCTGGTTGGCCAGTTCCCGGGTCGGGGCGAGGATCAGCCCACGCGGGCGTCCGGGCTGGGTGCGCTGGGCGATGCCGCTTGCGGACGGGACCAGGTGGGCGATCCGGGCCACAGCGGGCAGGGCGAAGGCCAGGGTCTTGCCGGAGCCGGTGCGGCCACGGCCGAGCACGTCGCGGCCGGCCAGCGTGTCGGGCAGCGTGGCCGTCTGGATGGGGAACGGGGAGTTGATCCCGCGCTTGGTGAGCATGGCCACCAGGGCGGCGGGGACACCCAGCGTCGCAAAGGTCGCCGGGTCGAGCTTGGGTTGTGACAAGAGAATTACTTCTTCCGAAGGAGGTTCACCACGGTCCAGCTCCGTGTGCGTCCTCGGGGGCAGAGCCGCCCGCGCGCTGCGGAATGTGGTGCGATGCTGGGCTGCGACTGCCGCGCCCTGGGACCAAGTATCGCACGGAACGCATAAGACCCCGGAATCGGGCCGGTCGCCGCGCGCGGCGGCGCCCCTGGCCGACAGAGCGGACGAAGCCAGACCCCTGGCCTCGCCCGCTCCAACGTCCTGCTCCTTCGTCGCCGGGGAGTTGACGTAGGCGGACGTGCAGCCGGCTGGTGCGCGGCGGTCGGCTCACGTCGGCCGGTCCGCCCACCTGTGCTCTGCTGCGAGAAGTCTTCAGCCGGGGATCCGGTGCGTCGTCGGCATCCGGCTGGTTCATACGACTCCATACGGGGCATCACCGGCCGGCACGTGCCGGCGCGAACCGGGACGGTCTGCCGGGTCAGGGCGGATCGGTCTCGAAGCTGCGGTAGTAGGCCTCCAGCGCCGCCCGGGTGGCGCCGACGCGCCGGGCGGCCAGCTTGGCCGGATCCAGCGCCGGGCCCAGCAGCGAGAACGCCGGCTGCTGGTGCACGGCGTCGACCCGCGCCTGGGCGGCGCCCCGGCGCACCCCGTCCAGGACCTCGTTCTCCCACGGTCCGGACACCGAAGGCGCCACCTGCCGCAGGTAGAACCGCAGCACGCTGTCCCAGTCGACGCCTTCGGTCACCGGGGCCGGCGAGTAGATCCGGCGCAGCATCGTCGTGATGATGCTGGCAGCGGCATGCTTGGCGAACGCGACGGCTTCGGGGCGCATCGGTTCCGACCGGCTCGAGTCCTTCGACATCAGCGAGTGGGTTCCGATGTGCTCGGCTGATGCGGTGTTGTTGGTCGCCTGGCCGTAGATCGAAGCGCTGCGCCCGTTGAGCCTGGCCTTGGCCGCTGCACTGGCGTCCCGCTCCCGTTGCACCTGCTCGAGCATCGTGAGCAGGATCGCCCCGGGCCCGGGAAAGGTGACGAAGGTGCCGCTGTGGCGCTCGCTGATCGTGCGGTCGCCGGCGAAGGCCGTGCGCAGTCGTGCCGCAGCATGGGTGCAGATGAGTCCGCTGCTCTCCCAACGGGTGATCTCGGTCGGGTAGTCACCGGCCCGCAACTGGGCCAGGTGGGTGGCGCGGACGGCGTCGAGGTTGCCGGCACTGATCATGGCCTGGCGCTCGCTGGCGCTGAGCAGCATCCGGATCAGCACCAGGCGGCTGCGCCGCGGGTCGAGAGCGCTCGGCAGCACGGCCAGCTTGCCCTCGATCGCCTCCAGCGCCCCGCCGAGGGTGTGCGACACGTCGGCGTCCCCGAAGCCGCCGGTGAACACCAGGTCGCTGGCGTCCTCCGAGGTGGAGGTCGACAAGGCGGTGTTGCTCGTCCACACCGGGTACCGCAGCCGGCGCGCCAGGATGCGCCGCAGCGGCACCGAGGTCGGGGCGAGGCTGGTGCCGGTGAGGCTGCGGTCGATCAGGGTGTTCAGTTCCGCCGGCACCGATGGGCTCAGGCTCGAGTTCGCCGCCAGCACGTCCCGCCACTGGTAGAGGTCGAGCAGGTTGGCGTGGAAGAAGTAGTCCTCGATCGGGTGGGACAGGTGGCCCAGCCGGATCAGGAAGTCCTTCCGCTCGGTGGCGGTGATGCCGCGGGCCCTTGCCGTGGCCCACTCGAGTTCCAGCTTCGAGAGGTCCTCCGACAGGTACTGGGTGAACCACTCCAGGTAGCCGATCAGGCCGCGGGACTGGCGCTGGAAGATCCGGTCGGTCCGATGCGTCGGCAGCGGTCGGTGCGTGGGCGGGAAGTCGAGGTGCTCGTGCGGGAAGTACTGCGTGTAGTGCGCAGAGATCGCCGCCGACACCTCGGCCGGTGGAATGCCGTGGGCCGGGATCAGGGCCGGCCGGGTGCCGGTCCCGATCAACCCCAGCGCCGAACCGAGCAGCGGCAGCCCGTCGTTGTCGAACAGGAGCTGGGTGAACGCCTGCATCAGCCCGGCCATCAGGTCGGCGAGTCCCCCGTTGACCGGGCCGGCGCGCCGGCCGAAGACGTCACGCACCCAGTTGTCGGCGCCGGCCATGCCGGCGAACATGCTCTGCGACTGGGCCTCGGCCCGCGCCCGATCCCGCGCCCGGTGGAAGGCCGGGGGATCCCGGAACTGGGAGACGTCGGTGAGGAAGTTGCCCAGTTCCAGGAACGTGTAGTCGGAGTCGGGGATATCGGTGGTGCTGATGAACCGCTTGGCCTCGGCCACCGAGAACTCGGTGATCTCGGCGTGGGTGGAGATGTCCCCCATGGTGTCGCCTACCCGTCGTCGTCTTCGTCGTCGCCGTCCTCGTCATCGTGGTCGTGGTCCTCGTCCTGGCAGGGGCAGGGCAGCCCCACCCCGGGGACGCAGCCGGACTCGCACTGCAGCACGGTGAGGGTGGTCGGGAGCTTGATCTCCCACGGCTCGATCTCCGGGTCGACCTCGCCCACCGGGATCTTCAGGTCGTTCTCGATGGCGACGTACATCGGGTCGTCGACGCCAGGGGTGGCGCCACCGTCCCAGATGCTGCCGTCGGCGAGGAACCGCAGTGCGGCCTTCTCGTAGCCCGGACGCACCGGCACGATCACCCGGGCGAACCCGGCCCGCAGGAAGGAGCGGAAGATCGGGTCGACGTCGTCGAGGTGGTAGATCTCCACCCACTTGGACTTCCGTCCCCAGAAGTACGGGTAGAAGGAGTAGGTGATCAGGCCCCATTCGAACAGCTGCTGGAAGAACTGGACGATGCTGCCGTCCCGGATCGCCTCGCAGCAGTCGAACTCGGGATAGCCGTACTCGCCGCCGTCCTTCATCGCATCCGAGGGCAGGTCGACACAGCTGGTGAGCAGCCGCAGGCAGCCTTTCTGGAGTTCCTCGGCCTCGGTCTGGCGGTTGAACGCCGGATTGTTGCCCTGGATCTGCACCCCGACCTCGGTCTTCAGCTGGGCCAGGGCGGTCTCGTAGGCAGCCAGCTGGGAGGTGTAGCCGTCGAGGATGGACCGGAAGGTCTTCTGCTGCCAGGTGAGGTACGCCTCGCCCCGCCGCATGCAGGTCACCTCGACGTTGAGCGCGTAGAACCGGGTCCGCCCGACCGTGTTCACCGGCACCAGGTCGTCCTCCCCGTCCAGGCTGCCGGAGAACGAGCCGCCGGTGGTGGTGAACTGCGACCGCCGGCCGATCATCGTGGTGATCCAGTTGTTGCCGCCACTCTGGTTCTCGCTGTGCAGGGCGTAGTTGGCGAAGAAGGTGCTCGCCTCGTAGCCGGTCGGCATGGCCAGGTCGGTCTTGGAGTCGGCGAACTGGACGGTCTGGTCCATGTCGGCCCGGCTGTAGGCCTTGGACGTGGTCAGGCTGATGGGCGGCGGCGGGTCCACCAGGGCGCCGTAGGTTGCGGCCCAGAAGGCGTAGTTGGTCTCGCTGACCACGCTGAAGTCGGCCAGTTTCGGGCGACCGTAAGCTGTGGCAGCTGCGTCGGTGCGCGGGTCGATCGGCTTGACCAGGCCGGTGGCGGCGTCGCTGCCGGCGTCGGTCTGCGCGTACAGGTGGAAGGCTGCGGGCTCTGGCACCAGGAACTCGAACATCAGGCGCTTGCCGTAGTTCACGACCTTCGCCTTGTAGATCTTGTCGACCCAGCGATACAGGCCGACGACGTGCTCGTCGGTCGCCTGGAGCCGGTGCAGGTTCTTCTCGGAGAACTCGGTGGTGACCCGGGTGGAGCGTTCCTCCTTGGTTCGGGTGACCACCTTCTCGACCGTCTTGTCGGTGACCTCCTTGGCGTACTTGGTTGCCTGCTTGTCGGCCTCCTTGGTGGAGCTCGAGGTGGCGAACTTGGTGTCGGCCACGATCTTCACTGGCCCGTAGGCCGCGCTGACGTTGACCCCGATCTCGAACTTCAGGCTCTCCTCGACGGTCCTGGCCACCTCCTTCTCCATCTCGAACCGGTCGGTGGTCTGGGTGTCGCGTTCCTTCTCGGTCTCCTCCTCGAGGGTGACCGAGGTGAAGGTCTCGGTTGTCGTCCTGCTCTCGGTGGTGCGCTCCTTGGTCTCGCCCTTGAGCACGTTCTCGATGTGGGCGACCTCTCCGGGCACCCAGCAGCAGATCTCCTGCTCGACCCGGCGGAAGTCACCGATGCCGAGCGGGCGGACCCGGCAGCGGAAACGTTCGGTCGGTTCGACGTGGTCGCCCCAGAAGCGGCCGTACTGGGCCGCCATCCGGTCATCGGCAACCTGGTAGCGCTCGGTGGCCTGCGACTCGCGGGCAGCGTTGGCCACCCACAGCGACCCGCCGACGCGCGCGACCCGCTGCGGCGGCGTGACCGCGGCCTGGGCCGCGCCCACCCGGGCGCTCTCTGCCACGATCCGGTTCACGGCGAGCGTCACCGAGTCCCCGGCCCGGATCCCGAGCTCGTCGAGGAGCAGCCGGCTGGGCTCAGCCATTCCCTTCAGTGTCGCCGCGTCCAGCACCAGCCGGGTTGGCGCCACGGGCTCGGCCGGCTCGGCAGTGACCGTCTCCTTCGCCTTCTGGCGTCCGGGTGCCTTCCCCGGGGTCTCGGTGGTGGGGCGTTCGATCGGCATCTCATAGGCGGGGACGAACGGCGGCTGCACCGCCGCGGCCCTCGCGGTCTCCCTGGCACGCTCGATCACGGCGCTCAGTTCGTCGTGCGCTGCGGCCAGCGCCGCCGCCCGGGCAGCGCTCTTGTCGGCCGCGGCCGTCCCCGGGTCCTCGGGTGGGCGTTCGACCGGGGTCTTCACGAAGTCGGTGGTGCCGTGGACGGCTGAGGGGAACAGCGGCGTCGCCTCAGCCAGCCGCCGGGCGGCGTCGTCGTCTGCTGGGGGTTCGCTGGTCAGCACGTGGTGGGCCCGCAGCGCTGCGACCACCTGTTCGCGCAGGTCGGGTGAGCCGCCGACGTAGGTGAGGATGGCGAGGTTGTCCCAGAGCCTGCCGAGGGTCTCCGCATCCAGCGGGTCCTGCCGGGCATGGAAGGCTTCGAGCTGGGCGACGGTGAGGCCGGGTCCGAACTCGAGCATCCAGTTGGCCGCCTTCGCCGCCTGCGGGGCCTGCTCGGCGAGACCCTCGACGCTGCCGTAGGCGACGTCGCTGTCCCTTGCCTTCAGCAGGGCCCGGCGGGCTGCTCCCCCGCCCTTGGCGCGGGCCTCGGCCACCTGGTCAAGCAGGGCTGAGGATGCCGTCGACGGTGGCTTGAAGAACCCGCTGACCAGCTCCTTCGCCGTCGGGGTTCGTGGATTGCGGATTGTGACGAAGTTGAACAAGGTGACCATTTCGGTTCCCCCCGCTAGTGGTTTCGTTGTGCCCTCAGGGTCACGCTAGGCCCGGGCTGGGGAGCGGTCGATGGTGACAAGTTCGCCGCTCTTGCAGGTATCAGGAACAGGGTCCCGGCGCTCCACCCGAGGGTGGGCCACAGGTAGCCGGCCAGCGCTGGATCGCGCACCAGGACAAGGACGAGGGAAGCGACAAGGCCGAGGCTGAGCGCCGCCTCGAGCATTCGGGTGGCCCGCCGCGGACGCCGCCCGCTGACGGGGGTGGGGTCCGCCCGGTTCGGCCGGTCCCCGCTGCCCACCTTGGGGGTGCGTTCGAAGCCGGCCGGGCGCCCGGTCCAGCCGGCGGCCACAGCCAGGGCGTTGTGCACCGAGAGGGAAGCCGACACCACCAGGAACTGCAGGTAGCGCCACAACCGCAGGCCGAGGGACGGCACCCTCGGGCGCAGGGAGAACAGGTAGACCGGGAGCAGTCCGGCGAAGCCGAAGAGCAGTGGCAGGTTCCAGCCGACCCACGCCGGGATCGAGCCGTGCCCGATCCGCCACGCCACCAGCGGGGCGAGGACGACCTGCACGCCGACAGCCACGAACGTTCCGGTCTCGAACAGCTGGCTGAGCAGGTGCAGCCGCACCCGGGCCGGCATGGCCGAACGGGCGAGCCTGGCCAGGTACAGCCGGGAGTTCTGCGCCACGCCGCGCATCCAGCGATGCTGCTGGAGGCGCAGGGCCGCCGGGGTGGCCGGCAGCTCGGCGGGCACGCTGATGGTCGGGTCGTAGGTCACCTGCCAGCCGGCCAGCTGCAGCCGCAGGCTGAGGTCGAAGTCCTCGGTGAGGGTCTCGGCCCGCCAGCCACCCACTTCGCGGATCGCCTCGACCCGGATCAGCCCGGCTGTGCCATTGAAGGCACGGAAGGAACCGGACTCCTGGCGTCCGGGCTGCTCCAGCTGGAAGTGGTTGTCCATCATCACGGCGCCCGCGATGGTGATGAGGTTCTGGTCGGGGTTGAGGTGGCCCCAGGCGCCCTGGACCACTGCGACTCCAGCCCCGAACCGGGCCACGCAGCGCCGCAGGTAGTCCGGCGCCGGGACGAAGTCGGCGTCCAGCACCGCCACGAACTCGGCTTCGGGCACGAGGGCGAGGCCGGCTGCCAGGGCGCCGGCCTTGTACCCGTCCCGGTTCGAGCGCCGGACGTGACTGACCGGGGCGGAGGGGTGATCGGCGAGCCAGGCGCCGACGAGGTCGGGGGTGTTGTCGGTGGAGTCGTCGAGCACCTGGATCAGCCAGCGCCCGGCCGGGTAGTCCAGCGCTGCGACTGCTCCCAGCAGGCGGCCGGCCACCTCCGGCTCGTTGAACAGTGGCAGCTGGACGACGACGAACGGCAGCCCGGCCGGATCCGCAGCACCCGGAAGTGGTCGCCGGCGGCTGCGGGCGGCGCGTGCCCAACGCAGGAGTGAGAGCTGATCGACCGTGTGCCACCCGGCTGCGAGCCCTGCAGCAAGGTAGAGAACGGCGATCGCGGGATCCATTGACCGGCCTCCGAGGGTGGATCTGGGCAGCGTAACGCTGCCCGGCACAGCGGGTCAGTGGGCACTTTCGCCCCGCCCCGATCCGCGCTCCCAGCCGCCGGGTAAGCAGAACTCCCCGGGGCGGTTCGCCATCCCTGCGCGAAGAATGGCGGACGAAGGCTCTGGGTCAGGCACACCCGCGGCCGGCGCCCGGTGGCCCGAACCCGCGCCCGAGGAGGCGTCATGCGCACGGACAGCGAGCCCATGTTGATCAACGTCCAGGTGATCCACGCCGCCAGCACGGTTGGCCTCGGCGACGTGCTGGTCGTGGCATTCTCGGGTGAGCCCGGGACGTCCGAAGTGGTCGGTCGCGCGCTGACCGGGGCGGACGGCTTCGCCGTCCTCGAGCTCGCAGCCGAGCTGTGGCAGCAGCCGTTGACGATCGGGGTGGCCGGCCAGCCGGGTTCGGCCGTGGCGCCCTCCCGTGAGGAACTGAACGGCGAGGTGGCCATCGTCTTGCCGGTGTCCTCCGGAGACGGCTACGAACCGGGCAGTCTCACGCTCCTGGCCGACCAGCTCGTGTCCAACCGCAGGGTTCGCGCCGACGACCTCGCCAGTGACCTGGCCGCCCCGGCGCCGGACAGCATTGCGCGGCTGCTGCCGGCTGCCGACCGGGCCCGACTGCTCGAGCAGCTCGAGCGCGGTCTCCGGCGAGCCGCCGACGAGACGGCCGGCGACGCGCACCTGATCGACCCGGAGGCGTTGCGCCGGGGCAGGGTGAAGCTCGTCCCGATCCGCGAACTGGACAAGGGCCGGGACGTGCGCCCTGGCCCGGTCCTCGACATCGACCTCGACCAGTTCACCAAGCCCGGGCTGGGCTGGGAGCGCTTCGACTGGTCGCTGCCAGACGACCAGTCCTACCGCGACTACCTGCGCTCCGTATTCGTGCTGTTCGCCCACCAGCAGAAGCTCGGGGTGGGCGCCGACCCGGCCAGCTTCCCCGACATCGTCGAGCGCCAGCTCAAGCTCCGGTTCTTCCAGGACTTCCGCACCTCCGACCGGGTGGAGGTGCCGCTCAACCGACTTCTGCTGCCGATAGTGACCGCGATCCTGACTGCTCCCACCGGCTCCGGATTCGGGTTCGGGATTCCGCCGGCCACCCTGCCTGCGCAGGGCACCCGCACCGACCGGCAGCAGCTGGACGCCCTGCTGGAGCTGGCACCGGTGAAGGTTGCCGAGTTCGCCAACCGCTACCGGCTGCCCCTCACCGAGCCCGACACCAGCACCTCCACCCCGGTGAAGCTCAACATCCACACCCTGTCCAGGGCCCTCAGCGACACCGCGCAGGGTCCGATCGAACCGCCCGAGAACGTGATCACACCGCAACTGCCAGGAGAAGACGGCAAGCCGATCCTCTGGACTGAGGTGGTGGGTTCGGCCCCCTTCTTCCTGCGCTTCGACGAATGGCTGGCCCGGCAGCAGCCGTTCTTCGCCGAGAACCTGTTCGCCCTCCGCACCCAGGTGGACAGCGTGGCGCGGGGCCTCTGGCTGAGCGATGCCCGCAAGGTGTTCCTCGAGTACCACAAGGCGCTGCCCGGCTCGCAGAGCATGTCCTCCTACAACGGCTACTTCGCCACCATGGACGAGGTGCACCGGTCGGCCACCTTCCTGCTGGCGTACGGAGCCGCCGACGCGAAGCTCGCTGAGGTGGTGCAGGCCATCGACAGGAGCCAGTACGCAACCGCGGCTCGTCTGGCGGATGAGGCCGAGCTGTTGCTCACCGCCGCTACGCCGAACCCCAAACCGGGCGAGGACTGGGAGCCGGAGTTCAGTTCCGGCAACTTCCCTCGTCCGCTCAGCCTGGCGCGCCGCCGCAAGGCAAAGGTGTCCAACATCACCGAGCTCACCGGCACCCGGGGACCCTACCTTCCCGACGGCATCGAGCGGTTCTACGAGCTGGCCAGGCCGCTGGACCTGTGGAAGGACGTCGTGCACTTCCGCATTGCGCGCGACCAGGCCACGCGGCTGCGGACCTACCAGTTGAAGTTCGTGTTGCCGATGCTGCGGGCAACCGTCCGCTCGGGGCTGGGCGACCTCCCGGGAGCGGTGGACCTGCTGGCCCGCGTGACCGGCTTCTTCATCGGGATCGGGATGCAGGGTTCACCGGCCGGCATGGTCAAGCACGCCGACATCTGGGTGACGCCCACCCGGGTGGTGGCTGGCCGGTTGCGGTGGAACGACGAGCTGGGTGACCGCCCCTACACGGCGCGACTGGTGTACGACGCCGACCGCAACCTCGACGAACCGTTCTCGCTCACCCCCCAGCTGTGGAACGGCCGCGACGTGCTCAAGCCGGATCCGGCGCTGCTGCATCCGTTCGAGGAGCGTTATGCGCGAATCGTCCAGGCGGATGCGCTGCTTGCCTGGGCCGAGGCGTTGTACCGCACCGACGACGCTGCCAGCCTCGAACGCGCGCGGGAGCTGTACAAGGCCGTGGTCTTCCTGCACGGGGAGGATCCCGGAACCAGCGCCTACCTGCCGACCCAGCCCTGGATGCCCTGGTTCGGACTGGTGGAGAACCCGCGCCGGATCAACCAGCTCGACCGGGCACGGCTGGCGCTGCTCCAGTTGGAGGCCGGCCTCAACTTCTACGGCTACAACGACGACGCGGTGCCGACGCTCAGCTACGACACGCTGGTTGGCGCGGCCCACCGGTGGGCCACCGGGGCCAAGTCCGCGCAGACCGACTATCTGGCCTACCTCAGCCGGGTTGAGCAACTCGACCTGGACCTGCTGGCCGCGAAGGCTCAGGAGCGCAAGGCACGGGCCTCGGTGGCCATCGCGGCAGAGGTGATCGAGATCGCCAAGGCGGGTGTGGTGGTCGCCAAGAAGCTGGTGACCGATGTGGAGAAGCTGATCGCGGCCAAGCAGGCCGAGATCGACGACGCCAACTCGATCTTCAGCCAGTTCAAGGACTACTTCAGCGGCATGAAGTCGAGCGTGAGCTCGATGGTGGACACCGGGAAGTCCGCCTACGAGGGCTACACAGCGCTCAGCTCCAGCGGTGTCGGCGAGGCGATGGGGCTCGGCGGCCAGGGTGGGGCCGGAGCCGGCGCGGGTGCGGGTTCAGCGTCCGGGTCGTCCGGGCTGGGCAGCGCCATGGGTGGCCTGGGGGTTGTCGGCGGGTTCGCAGCGTTCGCCGTGCTCAGCACGATCACGCTTCAGGGCATGGCTGACGCGGCCACGAAGCGCCAGGGGGAGCTGATGGCGCTGAAGAACGAGGCCCTGCCCGCCGCCCACGCCGCGGTCCGCGTCCAGGAGCGGAACGTGACCATCGCCAACCTGCAGGGCGAGATCGCTGCCACCGAGTTCGCCTACGCCCGCGACCTGGTCAACTACCAGAACGAGCGGTTCCTGAACCGTGACTTCTGGGATGCGCTGGCCGGGGTGGCCCGCCGATCGCTGCACCGGTATCTCGACCTGTCCGGGCAGGCGGCGTGGTTCGCCGAACGGGCGCTGGCCTACCGGCTGGCCACCCCGATCCGGGTGATCCGGATCGGCTACTTCGATCCGAGGATGCGCGACATCGGCGGGGTGGACCGACTGGCCCTCGACCTCGCCGAACTCGAGGCCTTGCGGCTCGGCGCCGCCCGCATCACCGTCCCGCTGACCCGCACCTACTCGATGGCGCGGGACCTGCCGCTGGCGTTCGGTCAGCTGAAAGCCACCGGACGCTGCACCTTCACCCTCACCGACGACGACCTGTTGGCAGCGCATCCGGGAACGTTCGCCCACCGCATCCGGGCCGTCGACGTGGCGGTGGACGCGCCGGGGACGGTCGTCCAGACCCGCGGCATGCTCACCAACAGCGGCTTCTCGCTACTCCGGCGGGCACCGGGCGCGCAACGCGTTCCGCTGCTGCGGTTCGCCGACGCCTACCCGATCAGCGAGTTCAGGTTGCGGAGCGACCTGGCCCTCTACGGGATGCCCGGCGAGCAGCTGCTGCCGTTCGAGGGCGCCGGCTTCACCACCACCTGGACCCTGGAACTGCCCCAGCAGGCGAACGCCGTCGGCCTGAACCGCATCACCGACGTCCGCATCACCTTCGACGTGCAGGCTGCCTACGAGGTGCCGGCGTCGATGGCGGCGCCGGTCGCGCAGCCGGCGAGCCGGGCCGTGTTCGTCTCGGCGCTCGCGCTGGACGCCACCGGCCTGGCAACCCTGCGGAACGCGGCCAAGCCGGAGGCCAAGCTGGTCTTCGATCTCCACCGGCTGGCCCTGCCGGACGGTGCCGTGATCACGAATCTCGCCGTCCTGCTGCCGGGCGTCTCCGGTGGGTCGGTCGCTGCGAAACTCCGCTTCGGCAGCGGCACGGCCAGGCCGTTCCAGATCGACGACGGCCTGGCGATGTCGAACGCCGGCGTGCTCGGGGACGGCAACCCTGCGAACCTGCAGCCGCTGAACGCCGCGGCGTTCGGGTCGCCTGCCCGCAAGGCGACCCTGACCGTCACGAAGGGTACCGAGGCCGCCCGCCTGGGCGAGGCGAGGGACGCGCTGCTCTGGGTCGAGTACAGCCTGCCCTGACGCTCCGGATGAGCGTTCAGCCGGCGATCGGCTGGTCCTGGAACCAGCCGGACGGGCCGAGCGAGGTGTTCATCCGCGGCACGTACTGGTCGAAGTAGACCCTCGCGATCAGTTCCCTCCGGCTGCGCACGCCGGCCTTCTCGAACACGGCCTTGAGGTGGTCCTGCACCGTGTAGGCCGAGAGGAACAGCTGCGCTGCGATCTCCTTGGTGTCCAGCCCCTGCAGCACCAGCTGGGTGATGTCCCGCTCGCGCGGGGTCAGCCCGAACGCTGCCACGACCAGCGGCACGATCTCGGGCGGCCGGGCCTCCTCGATGGTGACGGCGACGTCGCCGCTCGGGCCGTCCCCGCGGCTCAGCGGAGCCGCGTGCAGCACCAGCCAGATCCCGTTGGCCGCCCGGACCCGGCTCCGCGGCGTGACGCTGGTCTCGCCACGGGCGTGGCGCCTGGCCGCGCCGACCAGGGAGCCGATCAGCCCGGACGCGCCCGCGGAGAGCGGACCGGAGGTCAGTTCGGCCAGCCGGCTCTCCGCTCCGACGGAGGCCTGGATGACCTGGTTGGTGCTGTCCACGATCAGCACCACCGGACCCTGCAGCGGGCTGATCCCGCTGGCGGCGAGGCTCACCAGCAGGCCGCTGCGCACCCCGAGCGCGAGCGAGTTGCTGAGCGAACCCAG
>JADLEH010000144.1 GCA_020846255.1 Propionibacteriaceae bacterium | reverse complement strand
GCCGCGGCCATGGCGCGGGGGGTTCGGCGCGTGCTCCCGTCCGCAGACTGCCGGCTGGTGCCGATGGCTGACGGCGGCGAGGGGACGACCGACGCGCTGAGCGCAACCCTCGGTGCTGAGCGGCGCGAGGTGACGGTCCGCGACGCCCTCGGACGGCCGGTGGCGGCCGGCTTCGGCCTTGCGTCCGGCGGGCTGGCGGTGCTCGAGGTCGCGGCTGCCGTCGGGCTCGCCCTGATCGCCCCGGCGGACCGGGACGTGATGGCATCGGACACCCGCGGCGTGGCCGACCTGGTTCGAGCAGCCCTCGACGCCGGTGCGACGCGGCTGCTGGTCGGCCTGGGCGGTTCGGCGACGACCGACGGTGGCGCCGGGCTACTCGCGGGCCTCGGCGTCCGGCTGCTCGACGCAGGTGGTGCCGAGGTGCAGCCGAACCCGGCCGGACTCGACCGGCTGGCGCGGGTGGAGCTCGCCCGGCTGGATCGGCGGCTGCTTGACCTCCCCGTCGACCTGGCCTGCGACGTCACCAATCCGCTGCTCGGCCCGACCGGGGCTGCCGCCGTGTTCGGACCCCAGAAGGGAGCCACCCCCGCCCAGGTGCCCGTCCTGGACGCAGCCCTGGCCAGGCTCGCGGATGCCCTCGTCGCAGCCGGGCTGCCCGAGGTCCGCGACCGGCCCGGGGCCGGCGCTGCCGGGGGGCTGGGGATGGCGTTCCTCGCCCTCGGCGCGAACCTGCGTCCCGGGGTTGAGGTGGTTGCGGCCGCCGCCGGGCTCGACCGGGCGATCGAGGGGGCCGACCTGGTGCTGACCGGTGAGGGATCGCTGGATGCCCAGACCCTCGCTGGCAAGACACCGGCCGGCGTCCTGGCCATCGCCGCCCGGCACGGAGTCCCGGTGATCGCGTTCGCCGGCAGGCTCGGCAGCGGGATCGAGGACCTCGGCTTCGCGGCCTGCGTGCCGATCGTCGCCGCATCGGTCGACCTGGCGACCGCACTGCGCGAAGGCCCGGCGAACCTGGAGGCCGCGGTGGCCGCCACCCTCACGCACTGGTTTCGGGGCGAGCGGACCTGAGCCGGTCTCCAGCCTGCGGCTAGGCTGCGACCCGTGAGAGATCCCAAGAACCTGCCGTGGGTGTACATCGCCACCGGCGTTGTGGCCGTGGTGGCGGCCATCTTCTTCATGTCTGTGGCCAGTGAGTCCAGCCTGTTCGACTGGGTGATCCTCGCGATGGGCATCGTCGCGATCGTCCGTGGTGTCCAGGAGTACCTGAAGCTGCGCCGCCCCCCGCAGCCGCCGGCCAAGAGCTGAGCCACCAGCCCCTACCCACCTGAGCAGCCCTCCCGCATGTATTTGTAATGACCGGTCAGTGTAACTACTCTTGGGTGTGGAGAGGACGCCCGAATGAGCACAACGCTTGTCACCACGACTGAGGCCCGGCCGGCCGGTGCGCGGGCCGCACAACTGGCGGTGAGCGCCAGGTCCCTGCAGCTGGACGGGAAGCGCGGCCGGATCTACGGCCCGGTCGACCTGGCCATCGAGGCCGGCAGTCTCAACCTGGTCACCGGCGCTGCCGGCAGCGGCAAGACCTCCCTCCTGCTCACCCTCGTCGGCCGGATGCGCCCGAACCGTGGCTCCACGCTCACGGTGCTCTCGCGTCCGCTGCCGGCGCGGGCAGCCGGCGTCCAGCGCCGCAGCGCCGCCGTCGGCATCCACGGCCTCGACGACCTGGACGAGGAGGTGACCGTCGCTGCCACCCTCCGCGAGCGGGAGGCCTGGCTGGCTCCGTGGTACTCGATCGTCCGCACCCCGGACGATGACCGGGTCGCCGAGGTCTGCCGGCAGGTCTTCGGTCGCAGCCGGCCGCCGCTGGCCCGCCGGCTGGTTCACGAGCTGGACGAGGCGGCCAACCTCCGGTTCCGGCTGGCCCTCGCCCTGCTCAGCCGGCCCCAGCTGATCGTGGTCGATGACATCGACGCCCTGCACGACGTCGAGAGCCGCCGCCTGGTCTGGGAGTCCCTGCGCAGCCTCAGCGAGGCCGGCATCACCGTGATCGCCGCGGCAGCGACCTCCGCAGAGCTCTCCCGGCTCGGCTGGGACACCCTGCCCAACCACTACGCATTGCCCAGCTGAGAAGGAAACATGTTCGCCTGGACCTCCCACGGGACCGAGCTGAAGCGGTTCTCCCGGCAACCGATCACGCGCGCGGCCATCGCCGTGATGCTCCTGATCCCCCTGCTCTACGGAGCCATGTACGTGTGGGCGTTCTGGGACCCGACCACCCGCATGGACGACCTCTCGGTGGCCCTGGTCAACACCGACCGGGCGGCCACCGATGCCGACGGCGACACCGTGCACTACGGCCAGGACGTCGTCGACGAACTCACCGAGGACGCCTCGCTGGGCTGGGTCACGGTCGACGAGGCCACAGCGCGAGCCGGCATGGACTCGGGCAGGTACTACTTCGCCGTCACCATTCCTGCGGACTTCTCCAGCTCGATCCTTTCGCTCGGCGAGAAGCAGCCGCGCCCGGCGAGCATCGAGGTCACCTACGACGACTCCAACTCCTTCCTCGCCTCGACGCTCGGCCGCAGTGCCATGCTCGAGGTCCAGACCGCGGTGCGCGAGAAGATCGGCAAGGAAGCCGTCGACACCCTCCTGGTGGGGGTGGGTGAAGCGAGGGACGGCTTCGCAGCGGCCTCCGACGGCGCCTTCGAACTGCGCGACGGACTGGCCAGGGCCGAGGACGGGACCGGACGCCTGAGCGTCGGCGCCGGGGAGCTGGCCGAGGGTGCAGCCAGGCTCGCCGCCGGGACCGGGGACCTGAAGGCCGGTGCCACGACCCTGCACGACAAGCTCGGCGACTACCTCGCCGGCGTCACCAGCGCCGGCGCCGGCGCCCAGCGGCTCAGGGCCGGCGCGGACGGGCTCAGCACCCTGCAGAAGGGGTTGGCACTGGCAGCCGATGACACCACCGGGGCTCCGGCCCTCGCCGCAGGGATCGATCAGCTCGCCGTCGGGGTCACCCGGCTCGCCACCGGGGCGACCGGTTACGCCGCCGGCGCTGACGGCTTCGCGTCGGGAGCCGGCGACTGGGTGGCCGGGGCCCGGCAGTGGCAGCAGGGGGTCGCCAGCGCCACCGGAGGCCGGCTGGTCAAGGGCACCGACGACCTGGCGACCGGCGCCGGCCGGCTGGCCGCGGCGACAGCGCCCGGGTCGGCCCTGGCAGAAGGTGCCAGATCGGTGGCCGAGGGCAACGCGCAGCTCGCCGTCGGGCTCGACCAGCTCGACGCGGCTGTGGCCAGGGCCCAGCAGGCACTGGCCGACGGCGACACCGCGAGCGCAGCCGAGATCCTGGTCGGCGTACGCGGCAAGGTTCAGGGGGCCGGCGCCAGCGCTTCCGGCCTGGCCGGCAGTGGCCGGAAGGTCGGTGCCGGTATCGCCGGCCTCCACACCGGTGCCACCCAGCTCGCTGAAGGGGCCGATGCGCTGAAGGACGGCTGGGCCGAGGTCCACGAAGCTGCGACCGGCGAGATCGCAGCAGGAGTGAGCGGTCTGGACACCAGCCAGCGGAAGCTGGCAGCCGCAGCCGGCGAGCTGACCGCCGGTGCAGCGCAGCTGGCCGATCCGGCAACCATCGCCCAGGTGCAGCAGCTGGACGACGGCGCCAGGTCCCTTGCGACAGCACTCCGGAAGCTGAGCGCCGGGGCCTCGGACCCGGCAGCGGGCATCCCGGCGCTCCAGTCAGGCCTCACCGAACTCGTCGCCGGCTTCACCGACCCCCAGCAGGGCCTGGTCAGCGGAGCGGCAGCGCTGCACTCCGGGGCCGGAGACCTGCTGCACGGCATCAGGCAGGCAGGCGCCGGGGCGACGAAGGTCAGCGCCGGCAGCACCGAACTGGCGGCCGGCACCCCGGAGCTGGCCACCGGCCTCGCCGAAGCCACCTCCGGAGCCGAGGAGCTCGGTGAAAGGCTGGCCGACGGCACGGAAGCGATCCCGGACGACAGCCCGGCAGTGCGCGCCGACCGGGCCCAGGCCATCGCCACCCCGGCCAGCCTCGCCGCAGGCCACGTCCACGAGGCCGACTCCTGGGGGGAGGGGTTCGCCCCGTTCTTCATCTCCCTGGCCCTGTGGGTCGGGGCGCTGATCACCTGGCTGCTGCTGCGGCCCCTGCAGACGCGCGCGCTGATGACCTCGGTCAACGGCTTCCGGATGGCCTGGGGGTCGCTCAACCCGGCCCTGCTGCTCTCGGTCGGCCAGGTTGTGATCATGCTCTCCGTGATGCACTTCGCCGTCGGCCTGAACCCGAAGAACGTGCTGGCAACCTTCGCCTTCACCCTGTTGGCCGGCGCAGCCTTCTTCGCCCTGCAGCAGTTCTTCCAGGTCACCCTCGGTTCGGCTGTCGGCAAGGTGGTCATCATCGTCCTGCTGATGGTGCAGCTGGCCTCGGCCGGCGGTACCTACCCGATCCAGACCACGCCGGCCTTCCTGCAGGTGATCAGTCCGTTCATGCCGATGACTTACGTCGTGACCGGGCTGCGGGAGGCCATCACCGGCGGGATTGAGGCCCGGTTCTGGTTCAGTGTGGGGGTGATGGCGGCTATCTTCGTTGTGTCGCTGGCCGCCACCTCGATCGCGTCCGCCCGCAAGCGGATGTGGACGATGTCGCGGCTGCACCCGGCATTGAGCATCTGAGGAGGCGGGCATGACGGCAGCCGGACGGCAGGACGGGCGGGTGGCCCGGCGCCAAGGCACCCGTGAGGCCATCATGGACGCCGCCACCGAGCTGTTCGCCGCCCGCGGCGTGACCTCTGCCTCGATCGACGAGATCGCCGAGAAGGCCGGCATTGCCAAGGGCTCGATCTACTACAACTTCGAGTCCAAGGCCGGCCTGGTCGAGGCGATCATGGCCCGTAACAGCGAGCTCCTCGCCGCAGCCCTGCAGCAGGCCACCGAGGGCCGCAGCGGGGTGGAGCTGCGCGACGAGGTCGTCCGCGTCCTGCTCCGGCTGGTGCAGGAACACGCGGCCGCCGCCCGGGTGATGGTCACCGAGCTGTTCCGGACCGAACGGTCCTGGCGGGAGTCCATCGAGGTCTGGCGGGGGATCGCCCTCTTGCCGCTGGTCAGTGACCTCGAGGCGGGCGGGACCGAGCCGGTCGTGGCCGGGGTGCAGGCCGCAGCGATCGTCGGCGCGACGCTGATGGCGGGCCTGGAATGGCTGGTCTTCCACCCGGAGCGCAGCTACGAACAGGTCGCATCAGCTGTGCTGGGGACCCTGGCCCGCAGCTGAGGAGTCAGCGCAGTTGGCCGCCCTGGCCGGCGACAACTCCGGCCGACTGCTTGGTGGCTCCCGGCTGGCCGTCCGCGATGGGTTCCACGATGACGGCGGTGCCGTAGGCGCAGACCTCCGTGAAGGTCTGGCCGATCGAGCCGGTGTCGAAGCGCATGGCGGTGATGGCGTTGGCGCCCCGGCTGACCGCGTCCTGCCACATCCGTTGCATGACCTGCTGGCGGCTCTCGTAGACCAGCCTGGTGAACTCGTCCACTTCACCGCCGCCGATCGCCCGGAAGCCGGCGACGATGTTCGCGCCGATGTTGGCGCTCCGCACGGTCATGCCCATGACCTCGCCGAGAACCGCCTCAATGCGGTATCCGGGAATGTCGTTACTGGTGACGACGAGCATGTTCCTTTTCCTCTGCTGTGGGTTCGGTGAGAGCGTAGCGCCGGCAACCGGTGTGCACTATTCCGGCGCCACCGGAATAGTGCCGGGACCCAACCGGAAGTCAGTCGTCCTTGCCGTAGGCGGCCCGCAGGGTGCCCTGCGCCGGCTGTCGTGACTGCACGATGATCCCGATGACCACCAGGAGCATCCAGGCCCCGAGCCAGGCTGCCGCGGTCGCGGTGTCCAGCCGCCACCTGGTCTCGTCGAACCAGTCCAGCCGCGCGCCGAGCAGCAGCTGGGCGCCGTCGATGATCCCGGCTGCCCCGACCGCGGCGGTGAGCACGATCAGCAGTAGCCGCGGGATGTTCAGCGTCCACCCGGCCATGACCAGGCCTGAGGCCAGGAGCAGGGCGAGCGAGAAGGTGAGCCAGGCCGGCAGGTGGAACGCCTGGGCCAGTACGTGGCCGAGACCCCACCCGACGGCGCCCATCGAGAACAGCACGCCAACCGTGTAGAAGGCGAACGACAACCACGCCAGCAGCAACGCCATCCCGATCGAGAAGGTCCAGTCGGGCACTGCGGCCACCCAGCCACCGCCGACCCACTGGTAGACCATCACGTACAGCAGCGCACCGGCGAAGAACCCGATCACCGCGCCCCACAAACCCAGCACCACGCGTGCAGCGGAGTGGCCCAGGAAACAGAAAACCAGGCCGAGTGCTATTTCGGCCACCCCCACCCATACCGTCCCCATGGAGGGAGGTTACTCGCCATTGACACCAATGCAGTGTCGGGTGGCAGATCCGTGGCCCCGCACCACCTGAATCCGCTCACAAAGGCCATTTGTGTCCCCCATTAGGGGGATTGCGGATCCGCCCCGGACCGGTTCACGGGCGCTCAAGTCTTCCGGGTGCGGCGCCGGCAGCGCGGGTCAGTCCCGGAGCCGGTGGGGGCGGGGAACCGGCTCCCGGGCGCCGGCGGTAACGAGACCAGGGGACGACGACCCGGATCCTTGACCACAATGGAGGCATGGCCCCGACCCAGAATGCCGCCATCAACCTCCGCCTGGCCCAGATCGGCATGGCCCTGCCGGCCGAGATCCAGGACTCGGCGACGGCGAAGCTCGTCGCACCGATCCTGGCGCGGCAGCGCGAACTCAGCCGGCGGCTCGCCGACCGGCTCTGCGCAGCGGACAGCCGCATCCAGACCTGGCTGGACGACTACCTGGCCGACACCGGGGTGAGCCCGAAGCTGCCGCGGCGGACGTTCGTGCTCGACGAGCCGGGCCTGGCCAGGGAGCTCTCCCTGCCGCACGACTCCGACTCCTACACCTCGCCGCTGCTGAGCAGCTACCGGCTCGCGAACGGCGTCCTGCACAACCCGGCCAACGACCGGCGGACCACCGCCGGGGTGTTCCACATCGCCGAGGGCGGCCTGCCCATCCCGGACGACAAGATCGCCGTCCCCAAGGTCGTGTTCGCCCGGCTGCTCGAGCTCGCGTTCCAGCCGCCGCAGGTCGACCTGGTGCTGCCCTACACCGCCAACCAGGCGGTGCCGGCCTCCTGTTTCGTCTCGCTCCAGCTTCGTCCGCTGGTCGCCCCTGCTGTCCCCGGCTTCGTGCGGGAGAAGCGGATGGAGACCCGCTTCATCGTGCCCGGCGGCCTGGTCGCGAACCTCGACTTCGTCGAGGGGATCTTCGGCAACGGTGGCGACCCCTACCTCCCGGAGAACGACGCATCGCTGAAGCCGGAGACCTGGACCGGCCACACCGGGGCCGTGATCCTCGCCCCGCACCTGACCAAGCTGACCAAGTCCGAGCTCGGGCTGCCGCACTCCAGCGTCGCAACCGACCGGCAGCGCCGCGACGGGATGTGCTGGACGGAGGAGTCCGAGCTCTACAACGGCGGCCAGGCGTTCAAGGTCTGCGCGCGCGACGCCGGCGGCGTGATCGTCACGGTCATCGCTGACAACTACTTCGGCTACTGCAAGAAGGAGGTCAAGACCCAGATCAGCTACTCGGCCAACCTCTTCGGCAACGCGGAGGAGGAGCACTCCGGCGGCGCCCTCGTCTTCCCGAGCTACAACCTCGGCCAGGAGTACACGGTGAGTTCCGCCGGTCCGGACTACACCCTCGACGCTGTCCTCGACCGCGATCCCGGCCGGTTCGAGCTGCAGCCGCAGGGCTACGCGACCGACACCGAGCAGCCCCACATCGTGCTGGTGCCGGCGAACCCGACCTTCTCGCTGCGCACCCTCACCGCGTCCTGGGACAACCCGGACGGCAGCCACGGCTCGATCAAGCTGCGCGCCGACAAGTTCTACCTCAGCCCGGACGGCTACCAGGTCCGGATGGTGCAGCAGGCCGCCGACCGCACCCAGTGGAGCCTTGTCGGCACGGTGCCGACCGCCACCAGCTGCCACAAGCCGAGCACGGTCTCCGGCGGCGGCAAGTCGGAGATCTCCAAGGCGATCACCGACGCCTTCATCTTCGGCAACGCCTACTCGCCGGACTTCGAGTCCGACATGGACGCCGTCGCAGCCATCCTGGCGAAGGACTTCTCCGACCGGTTCGCCGACCCGGGCCAGCACGGCCTCGACCGGCGGCCGATCCTCGATGACGACCGGAGCATCGGCAGCGTGATCAAGCTGCTCACCCCGTCCACGGCCGAGTACACCGCCGACTACAACGCCTGGCTGGAGTCGATCCCGCAGCACATCAAGGAACTGGTGTTCGTGGTGAAGCGGTTCTACACCCCGGACTGGGGCACCGACTGGCGCAGCCACTTCAGCGTCGGCATCATCAACGGCCGCCGCGGGATCAACCTGCGCCTGGACGGCGACAAGATCATGGTCAACATGCTCCGGGTCGGGTTCGACACCGACGGCTCCTGGCGGCTGTTCGGGTTGCGGCACGACTTCAACCCGGCCGTGAAGGTGCAGACCGAGGACGACATCACCGCCTCGGTGGTGGTCGGCGGCCACATGCTCGGGCTGGACGACAGCCGTTCCTACAAGCTGGTGGAGAACTGCGAGGAACTGCTCTTCCAGCGACCGGACGACGCGATCCACCGCGGCTACGACAAGCAGGCCGAGGCCGACATCGCCAGCCCGGGCACGTTCCTGTCCAACTTCCAGCCGCTCACTCGCGCCGACGCCATCGAGATGCGCGACGACGCCATCGCGTTCTCCGCGTTCACCGAGCCGATGCGCAACCTGATCAGCGCAGCCGCCGACGCCCCCGCCGGCGCCTCGCCGGCCTACTTCGTGTCGTCAGCGAACCCCCGCATCGTGGACGGCAAGCCCAGCAAGAACCCGCGCTACCTGCAGAAGCGGCCCGACCGCACCAACGCCGCGGCCACCGCCGTGTCGGACCTGGCCTCGCACCTGGTGCGCCGGCTGCCGTCCCATACCCCGCTGCCACTGCCGGTGGACGTCGTGGCCGCCGGACGGCGCAACAACCCGCCGGACGGGCCGGTGCCGCCGCTGTGCTCGTTCAACCCGCTGCACTACCTGGAGCTGCCGGAGCTGTTCGCCGAGTTCATCTCCTCGATGACCGGCAAGTCGCCGTCCACCACCGGCGCCGGTTCCGAGGGCGCCATGACCAAGGGGCCGTTCAACGCGCTGCCGGCGATCATCGACCTGAACGCAGCCCTGTTGTCCTACGCCCTCACCGGCTACGACGGCTGGATCTCCTGCGCCGGCTACGTCGGGCCGAAGGTCCGCGTCGAGCACGACATCTCCATGCTCGTGCCGGAGGTCTTCTCGCGCATGACCCCGACCGAGCGCAGCGCGGCCAACCTGCTCGCCGAGGGCGCCCTGGAGAAGATCGAGGACTTCGAGCATGACGGCAAGCCGGTGCTGGCCAGCCGGCTCGGCTACCGGATGACGCAGGCCTTCGCCCGCAAGTACTTCGGGCGGATCTTCCTGCACCCGCATGCCGTCTTCACCGAGGAGATGCTGCGCCCGGAGCTCCAGGACGCCGACGTCTTCGCCGAGTCGATGGCCACCATGGTCACCACCCACCAGCGGGTGGCAAAGGCGTACTTCGACGACGGCACGATCGCGCTGGCGATCCCGCCGCTGCGGGCGCTGCTGGAGATCATGGCGCACGGGCACAGCGCCGAGGGCTGGGACCTGGACTCCGCCGGGTTCCGGGCCCTGTTCGGTCGGGACTACATCGTGGCCTCGGACTGGTACGGCGCCCGGCTGGACGCCAAGCAGGCCGCCGCGGCCACTCGGGCAGCAGCCGGCCTGGCCGGCCTGGAGAAGTTCCTCAGCACTCCGGGCAACGAGGAGCCCTCCGAACGCCTCGACGTCACCGCGAGGATCAAGGCTGCCGAAGCCGAGTACGCCCGGTTCAGCAGCCCCGAGTACCGGACCAGCATCGTCGGGACGGTCGGTCGCCAGCCGCTCTGAGGCGCGAGAATGACCCGGTGACCACACACGACCGGCCCGGCGCACCCACCACGCTCCCGATGAGTGCCCTTGCTCCCGGAATTCCGGGAGCAAGCGCACGTTTCGGGAGCGAGAAGGCCGGCGAGCCTGGTCACGTGGGTGAGGGGGGCCGCGCGACGCTGGACGGGAACGAAGCGGCAGCGCTCGTGGCGCACGCCCTCAGCGAGGTGATCGCGATCTATCCGATCACGCCGTCCTCGGCGATGGGCGAGGCCGCCGACGCCTGGTCGGCGGCCGGGCGACCGAACCTGTGGGGCGCGGTTCCCGAGGTGGTCGAACTCCAGTCGGAGGGCGGCGCCGCAGGTGCACTGCACGGCGCCGTGACCAAGGGCACCCTCGGCACGACCTTCACGGCGTCGCAGGGGCTGCTGCTGATGCTGCCCAACATGTTCAAGATCGCCGGTGAGCTGACCCCGGCGGTGATCCACGTCGCCGCCCGCACCGTGGCCACGCACGCGCTGAGCATCTTCGGTGATCACTCCGACGTGATGAGCGCCCGGACGACCGGCTGGGCCATGCTCGCCGCATCCAGCGTCCAGGAGGCCCACGACTTCGCCCTGGTCGCCCACGCGGCCACGCTGCGCTCCCGGGTCCCGTTCGTCCACTTCTTCGACGGGTTCCGCACCAGCCACGAGGTGAACACCATCGAGTTGCTGGCCGACTCCGACCTGCGGGCCCTGGTGCGCGAGGCGGACGTGCTGGCGCACCGTGCCCGCGGGCTCACCCCGGACGCTCCGGTGATCCGCGGGGTGGCCGAGAACCCGGACACCTTCTTCCAGGCCGCGGAGGCGGCCAACCCGTTCCACTTCGCCGTGCCCGAAGTGGTCGCCGAGGTGTTCGCGGAGCTCGCCGAGCGCACCGGCCGGAGCTACTCCCTCGTCGACTACCACGGTGCCCCGGACGCAGAACGGGTCGTGGTCGCGATGGGTTCGTCTGCCGGATGCCTGACCGAGACCGTCGACGAACTCGTCCGCCGGGGCGAGAAGGTCGGCATGCTCACCGTCCGGCTCTACCGGCCGTTCCCGGTCGAGGCGTTCCTCGCCGCGCTGCCCCCGAGCGTCACCAGCATCGCCGTCCTCGACCGCACCAAGGAGGTGGGAGCCCCGGCAGAGCCGCTGCACTCCGACGTCCTGGTCGCGTTGTCCCAGCGTCCCCGAAGCCTTGCCGGGCCTCCAGGGACCGCTGGCCAAGGTCCCCGGGTCATCGGCGGGCGCTACGGCCTCTCCAGCAAGGAGTTCACTCCGGCGATGGCGAAGGCGGTGTTCGACGAACTGGCCGGGCCGGAGCCGAAGCCGAGGTTCACCGTCGGCATCGTCGACGACGTCACCCTCCTCTCGCTGGCTCCGGACGACGACTTCCGCGTCCCGGACGACCACCTCTCCGCCGTCTTCTTCGGGCTCGGCTCCGACGGCACCGTCGGCGCAGCCAAGAACTCGGTGAAGATCATCGGCGAGCAGCCGGGCGCTGCGGCCCAGGGCTACTTCGTCTACGACTCGCGCAAGTCGGGCGCGGTCACCGTCTCGCACCTGCGGTTCGGCCGCACCCCGATCCGGGCCACCTACCTGGTCGACCGGGCCGACTTCGTTGCCGTCCACCAGTTCGACCTGCTGACTTCGATGAAGACCGTGGACGTGGCCAAGCCCGGGGCGACCCTGCTGCTGAACTCCCCGCACGGCGCGGCGACCTGGGACCACCTGCCGGTCGAGGTGCAGGCCGAGATCGCCTACAAGAAGCTGCGCACCTGGGTGATCGACGCCGAGGCGGTAGCCAGGGCGGCCGGCCTGGGCAAGCGCATCAACACCGTCATGCAGCCCTGCTTCTTCTACCTCTCCGGGGTGCTGCCGGCCGATGAGGCGATCGCTGCGATCAAGGCGGCTGTGGAGAAGACCTACGGCCTGCGCGGCCGCACCATCGTCGAGCGCAACTTCGCAGCGATCGATGCAGCTATCGCTGCGCTGGAGCCACTGCCGGCAGCCCTGGCGCCGTCCAGCCACGAGCACCGGCTGCCGCCCATGCCGCTGGCTGCCGGCGACTTCGTCCGTCGGGTCACCGGGGCGATGCTGCACGGCCAGGGCGACCTGCTGCCGGTCAGCGCGTTGCCCGTGGACGGGACCTGGCCGACCGGGACCGCCAAGTGGGAGAAGCGCGGCCTGGCCGCCGAACTGCCGATCTGGGACCCGTCGTTGTGCATCGACTGCGGCAAGTGCGCCATCACCTGCCCGCACACGGCCATCCGGATCAAGCTGGCCACCCCCGAGGACCTGCTCGGGGCCCCGGACGGCTTCCAGCACAAGGACTACAAGGACCGGCAGCTGCCCGGCCGGCGGCTGATCGTGCAGGTGGCCCCGGACGACTGCACCGGCTGCGGCATCTGCGTTGACGTGTGCCCGGCGCGGTCGAAGAGCGAGCTCAAGCACAAGTCGCTGAACATGCTGCCGGCGGTCGAGCACCGGGAGGCCGAGCGGGCCAACTTCGAGTTCTTCCTCGGCCTGCCCGAGGTGGACCGCAGCCTGGTGCGCCACGACCAGGTCAAGGGCGTCGCGCAGTTGCAGCCGTTGTTCGAGTTCTCGCTCGCCTGCTCTGGTTGTGGCGAGACGCCCTACCTGAAGACCCTCACCCAGCTGTTCGGCGACCGGATGATCGTGGCGAACGCCACCGGGTGTTCCTCGATCTTCGGCGGCAACCTGCCGACCACGCCGTACACGACCAACGCCGACGGTCGCGGGCCGGCCTGGTCGAACTCGCTGTTCGAGGACAACGCCGAATTCGGCCTGGGTATGCGGATCGCCTGGGAGCAGCAGCACGCCGAGGCCCGGCGGCTGCTCGCCGGGCTCCGCAACGAGGTGGGCCACGAGCTGGTCGACGCGATCCTGGCCGAGGACTCCTCCGAGGAGGCCGGCCTGGCAGCCCAGCGCGCGCGGGTGGCAGAGCTGAAGAGCGTCCTGGCTGCGCACCTCAGCGCGCTGGCTGGGCACTCCACGACGCCGGCTGAGCCCGGCGAAGCCCGGGACGCCCCATCCCGGGGGCTCGTCGCGGCCGGCCCGGGGATCTTCGGACAGGTCCGAAGCCTGTTGTCGCTTGCCGACGAACTGGTGGACAAGTCGGTCTGGATCGTCGGCGGTGACGGCTGGGCCTACGACATCGGTTACGGCGGCCTCGACCACGTGCTGGGCAGTGGCCGGAACGTGAACATCCTGGTGCTCGACACCGAGGTGTACTCCAACACCGGCGGCCAGGCGTCCAAGGCGACCCCGCGTGGGGCCACGGCCAAGTTCGCCACAGCCGGCAAGTCGAACCCGAAGAAGGACCTCGGCGTGCTGGCGCAGGCCTACGGCAACGTCTATGTCGCGCAGCTGGCGATCGGGGCGAACCAGCAGCAGACCGTGCGGGCGATGCTGGAGGCCCAGGCCTGGCCCGGCCCGTCCCTGTTGATCGCCTATTCCACGTGTATTGCGCACGGCATCGACATGGCGACCTCGATGAGTCATCAGAGCGAAGCCGTCGCCAGCGGCTACTGGCCGCTGTACCGGTTCCGCCCCGGCAGCGACGGGCTGCACCTGGACAGCAAGGCGCCGACGATGCCGGTGAAGGAATTCATGATGAATGAGACCCGATTCGCGATGCTGGCACGGGCAAATCCGGCGCGTGCTGAACAATTGGCAATGCTTGCACAGGCGGACGCCGACGAACGCTGGCACTATTACTCGCAACTGGCAGGACTCGTCCGGGGCCTGCCGGTGGTCAAGGAGGAATCATGAGGCCCCAAATGGCCACCAGCTATCTCGGTCTGCCACTGACGGGTCCGCTGATCGCATCCGCATCGCCGCTGACCGGCCGGATCGATTCCCTGCTCGCCCTCGAGGCGGCGGGGGCGTCCGCGGTGGTGCTGCCCTCGCTGTTCGAGGAGGAGGTGCTCGAGGAGGAGACCCAGCTATCCGACATGATGCAGGCCGGCGAGGAATTCGCCGAGTTCACCGGCGGCGCCCTTCCCGAGATCGAGCAGCCGGCCCTTGGCGCCGGCCGGCACCGCCGGCTGCTGCAGCAGGCCAAGGAGCAGCTGAAGATCCCGGTGATCGCGAGCCTCAACGCAACCAGGCCGGGCTCGTGGCAGCGCTACGCCGCCGAACTCGAAGAAGCCGGGGCCGACGCGCTGGAGCTCAACCTGTACTCGGTGGCCGCGAACCCGGCCAAGGGTGGGGCGGAGGTCGAGCTGGCGCACCTGGCTGCCATCGAGGCGGTGCGGATCGCCGTCGAGATCCCCCTCGCCGTGAAGCTGTCGCCGTACTACTCGGCCTTGTCGCAGTTCGCTTCGCAGGCTGTGGACGCCGGTGCTGACGGCCTGGTGCTGTTCAACCGGTTCTACGCCCCCGACCTTGACCTCGACGACCTCCGGCTGTTCGCCAGGGCCGAACTCTCCGATCCCGAGGACCAGCGGCTGGCGCTGCGATGGCTGGGTATCCTGCGCGGCCAGCTGCCCGAGGTCGGGCTCGCCTGCACGTCGGGGGTGCACAACGGGACCGAGGTGATCAAGGCGATGCTGGTGGGCTCCGATGTCGCCTGCACCACCTCGGCGGTCCTGCGTCGTGGGCCCGAAGCCATCTCGACGATGCTCGCCGAGGCCGAGAACTGGCTCGTCGACCACGACTACAAGAGCATCGACGAGCTTCGCGGAGCGATGAGCGCAGCCTCGGTGCCAGACCCGTCCACCTACGAGCGCGCCCAGTACCAGGCCGTGCTCAAGTCCGGCCGCCACGTCTGAACCTCCCGGCCGCGAGGGCCGGCGGTTGTGCCGCCGCTCACCCGGTGTCCCGCTGACCGGCTCGGCCAGCGCGGGAAACGGCTCAGTGGTGGCGCTGCCCCCGGGCCGGCCGCGACCCGCCTGGGCGGCGAGCGGCCTTCTGCGCAACCCGCCTGGTCGGCGGCGCGGCGGGCTTCGCCGCCGGGTCAGCCTTGGCGGCCTTGGCCTGCGCGGTTCGCGAGCTGTTGGCGGTCCTGCCGCGGACTATCCCGACGAACTCCTCGATCAACTCGTTCGGGTTGTCGGCAAGCCACGCGAGGGCGATCGAGGTTGGCTCGGCGTCGCTGATCGGCCGGTAGACCAGGTCGCGGCGGCTGTACGACCGTGCGACCGAATGCGGCAGGCGCAGGATGCCGGCACCCCAGGCCACCCGGTCGATGCCGCTGGCGGAGTCGTCGTCCTCGACGAAGGTCTCGCCGG
>JADLEH010000143.1 GCA_020846255.1 Propionibacteriaceae bacterium | reverse complement strand
CTGTCATGGATTGCAGCGAGACGGCGCCCGGGATTTCGGTGGTGTTCACGACTGCCCACTCCGAGGCGTTCACCAGCCCGGAGCCGGCCAGCTGGGCGAGCGGCGCTCCAGTGGTTCCGGTGCTCCCCTCCTTGATGTTCAGGTCACCGGTCAACACCAACGGGGTGGCCAGGTCGTTGCTCACCGACCTGATCGCCGTCGTCACCCGCCTGGCCTGGGCGGCGCGTGCAGTCGCGGCCCCGGGTCCTTCTGCCGCGGCGGACAGGTGGGTGTTGAAGACGATGAACTGGCCTCCGCCGGCCCGATCCTTGAGGGTGGCGTGGGTGAGCCACCGGTCCCGCAGCAGGGTCGCGCCCCCGTCCGCTGTGGCGATCTGGGTGGCCCCGTCGGCGACCAGCTGGAACCTGGACTTCCTGAACGCGATCGGGTTGGCGTTGTCCAGGCGCACGAACTCGTAGTCGGCCAGCAGGGGCGCAACGGTGTGCAGCTGGAGCACGGACCGGCCGGCCACCTCGACCTCGTCCAGGTTCTCCTGGAAGCCGATCACGTCGGGGTCCTCGTGCGCGATCCACTCCACCAGCTGGTCGTCGCGGACGGCCCAGTCGAGGTCGGCGCTCGGGACCCGGGGGAACTTGCCAGAGGTTGCTGCGCCGGCGTGCAGCACGTTGTAGCTCATGACCCGAACGGCCAGAGTCGAGGGTTCGAGCGCACCGGCGGTCGCCATTGCCGGAGCCGGCGACGATGCCCCCACGACCAGGGCTGCGAGCAGCCCGAGGACCCCGATCGAGCGAGGAGTCTTCCTCACGGACAGTCCTTCCGGTCCTTGCCGAGAGCTTCGGCGCGCACCCGGCTGCGAGCCCGAGTCGGACTCATGCCGGACGCGCCCTGACCAAACCCCGGGCTCCTGGTCGTCAGGATCCCACCTGGAGCGGATGACGGGAATCGAACCCGCATGGCCAGCTTGGAAGGCTGGGGCTCTGCCATTGAGCTACATCCGCGCGGGGACAACCTTAGCCAGAAGGGCCCCTGCTCCGGGAATCGTGGCCGTCGCTGGTGGTTGCGGGCGCGTCGGCCAACCCGCCGATGGCGGATGGACCCTGGTCACGCGCCGAAACCCGCGCCCGGCCTGCCGGTCGGATGCGCGGGTGTTGCCCGGTGCCGGAACCGGGCTGGGCTACTGGGCTGCCAGCCAGCTCTCCCTGGTCAGCATGGCGGCCAGGATGCCGGACGTGACGAGGCCGACGAACGTTGCCACCCCGTCCGCGTCGGACACGACTCCGTACAGAACCAGGAAATGGTTGATGACGACTGCCAGAACGGCACTCGCTATGACGACCCCCGAAACAACTGCGGCAATACGCAACAGATAGCGCATTTTTGCCCTTCCCCCCGAATGAGCACTTGCCGGAATGCTACGCCCTGGCCGACCCCCGGTCCAGCGACTCTCCCGCCATTCTTAGCCCGCGTTCAGCAACTGGTGCGCCGGCTATCGGGCCTTGCCGCGACCGCTGTTCAGGGGCAGGTCCGACGGCGCGGTGCTCGATCCAGCGAAGACCGCCGGAGCGCACTCAACCGAGGGCGGCGGTAACCGTTGCGGTGAGCTCCTGCCAGGACTTCTCGAACTTCGCCACCCCCTCGGTCTCCAGGGTGGCGAACACGTCGGGGAGATCCACGCCGGCCTCGGTGACCAGCCGCATCACTTTCGCGGCACTCACCCCGGCGCCGTCCACCGGGAAGCCGATGGTGCCGTGGTCCGCGTAGGCCAGCAGGGTCTTCTCCGGCATGGTGTTGACCACTCCAGGGGCGACCAACTCGCTGACGTAGAGGGTGTCGGGATAGTCATCGGACTTCACCCCGGTTGAGGCCCACAGCGGACGTTGTGGGCGGGCACCCCGTGCGCTGAGTACCTGGAAGCGCTCAGCGGCGAACTCCGCCTGGTAGGCGGCGTAGGCCAGCTGGGCGTTGGCGATCCCGGCGCGTCCCTTCAACTGCCGCGCCGCGCCGCCGATCTCCTCCAGCCGCCGATCGATCTCGGTGTCCACCCGGGAGACGAACACCGAGGCAACCGAGTGGATGCCGGCGAGGTCCCGCCCGGCGGCGGCAGCCTGCTCGAGGCCGGCCAGGTAGGCCCCGATCACCTCCCGGTACCGCTCCACGCTGAAGATCAGGGTGACGTTGACGCTGATCCCCGCAGCGATCGTCGCGGTGATCGCAGCGAGCCCCGCCCGGGTGGCCGGGATCTTGATCAGCACGTTCTCGCGGTCGACCCGGCGGTGCAGCTCGGCGGCCTGGGCGATGGTGGCGGCCGTGTCCATCGCCAGTCCCGGCTCGACCTCGATCGAGACCCGGCCGTCGACCCCGTCGCTGCTGGCGTGGACGTCGGCGAACAGGTCGCAGGCATCCCGCACGTCGGTTGTGGTCAGCGTCCGGATCACCTCCGGGACATCCGCGCCGTTGCTGCGAAGTGCCTGAATGGAGCCGGCGTAGTCATCACCGTGGCTCAGTGCCGCAGCGAAGATGGTCGGGTTGGTGGTGACCCCGGTCACCGAGTAGTCGTGGATCAGCCCGGCGAGGTTGCCGCTGGCCAGCCGTCCCCTGGAGAGGTCGTCGAGCCAGATCGAGACTCCTGACCTGGCGAGCGTCCGCATTCGCTTGTTCATTCGCAGCTCCTCAGCTTCCGGCCTCCACCCAGCCTAGGTCGGTCCTGCGGCCCTTGCCGAGCCTGGCCCGACTGCAGGTTGGGGCCGTTAGTCGTCCCGGCCTCAGTGGGTATGTTCCGGATTTAGCCGGAAGGCGGCAGGATGCAGGAGTTCCCCAACCCGGTTGTCGAGGTGCTCCGGCGCGTCCGCAACTACGTCGGCACCAACGCCGCGATGCTCCTCACCGGAGCCATCGGCGCAGCGATGTTCACCGCGTTGCTCGCCGCCAGCGCAGATGTGTACGACGCCGTGGCCGACGCGGACGGTGTGAGCGGGCTCGACCAGCCGACCCTCGAACAGGCGGTCAGCTGGCGGACCCCGACGAGCGAGTTCTGGGTCACGGCCCTCACGAACCTCGGTGACACCGTCCCGATGGTCATCTTCGGACTCACCTTGACCGGCCTCTTGTACTGGCGCTGGCGCCGCCGTTCCGTGCTGTTGCTGATGGTCGTCGCCGCGACCGGGTCGCTGATCTTCACAGCCGTCGGGAAGACCGTCGTCGGCAGGAACCGGCCCCCCTTCGCCTACGCCGTACCGCCGTACGAGTACGCCCCGTCGTTCCCGTCCGGGCACACGCTGAACAGCACGGTGGTGGCCCTGATGCTCGCCTACCTGGCGGCGTGGCTGGCCCGGCGACTGTGGATCCGGATCCTCTGCCCCCTGCTGGCCGTGGTCTGGGCCGGGTCGATCGGTCTGAGTCGGGTCTTCCTCGGCCACCACTGGCTCACCGACGTGATCTTCGGCTGGTTGTTCGGCCTGGCCTGGCTGGCGCTGATCATCACCATCCATCGCATCCTGCTCAGACTCGACAGCCGGGCTGCCCGCGCGCCGGAGGTCGAAGCGCCCGCCGGGAAGCGCCGGGACGCGTCATGACCGCGCTGACCCGTTACCGCCGGGACGATCGGGCCCCGACCCTCGGCGCCGCCGCCCGCGACCTGGCCGTCCGGGCGATCCCGTCAACGCTCGGGCTGCTGGTGCTCGGGCTGGTCGCCGGCTGGGTGGTGATCCTGCCGCTGAGCTCCTGGACGGGCGAGGATCGGCTGAACCTCCTGCTCCGGGCCGGGCGGACGCCGACGCAGGACGGCGTCGCCAGGTTCGCCTCAACGATCGGTGGGGTGACCGGCAACGCTGTGATCTGCGTCCTCGCGGTAGCCCTGATCTGGGCCCTGTCGCGGAAGTGGTGGCTTGCCGTCCTGCCCTGGATAGCACTGAACCTGCACATCTTCGTCCACATCGTCACGTCCACCGTCATCGCGAGGCAGCGCCCGGATGTGGAGCCCCTGGACATCGGCCAGCCCACGGCCAGTTTTCCCAGCGGCCACATGGGTGCAACCACCGCCCAGCTGCTGGTTGTGGTCCTGTTCCTGCGCCAATGGCTGAAGTCCATCGCACTGCGCATGGTGATCGTCGCCACCACCTGCGTGTACCTGCTGGTCCTGGCCTGGTCCCGGGTCTACCTCGGCATGCACCATGCCAGCGACGTGGTCTGGGGTGCGGTCAACGGCATCGCCTGCGGCCTGATCGCCTGGTGCTTCCTGCGGCGGGATCCAGCCGGGCCGGACGCCTGAAGTCCGTCGTGATCAGGCCTTGGCGTTGCGCGCGCGGCTGAACGAGTACACCCCGTAGGCGGCGAAGCCGACGGCTATCACCGCAACGATGCCCTGGCCGAGCGGCAGCTTCACCAGGTCGTGCAGGGCTCCGTCGAGGCCCCTGGACTCGGACGGCTGATGCTGCACCGCAGCGGTGATCAGCCCGCCGCCGACGACGAGCAGCGCCGTCCCCTTGGCGATGTAGCCGACCCGACCGGCGTTGACCACAAGGGTGCTGGGGGTGCTCTCCAGGTCGTTGCGGAACTTCTCGGTCCAGCCCTTGTGGATGTGATACCCGGCGACTCCGACAACCAGGGCTCCGACCGCACCGACGAGCAGCACACCCATGGGGAGGTCCATCAG
>JADLEH010000142.1 GCA_020846255.1 Propionibacteriaceae bacterium | reverse complement strand
GTCCGGGTCCACCCTCGGCGCAACGTGGTTCACGGTGTTCAGCGGCGCAGAGGCGACCTTCACCATGATCGACCCGGCAACCGTCAGGGTCTCGGCAACCCTGCCCGGCGACCGGCGGGCCGCCAGCTGGACCCTGCCCCTGGAGCTGGAAGGTCGTTCCTGGTTCTCTACCGGACGGATCCGCGCCGTCGGGCCGGTGCCGGAGAGTCCGATCTGGGCGCTCGGACCGGTCGAGGTGTCCTCGGCAGAGCACGGGACGTTGCTGAGCTCCGGCCTGGACCAGACGGCCCGTCGCGCCTGGGCCGAGCGTCTCGACCGCGCCGCCGCGGCTGTCGCCTCGGTCGCCCCGCCCGGCGTGGACGGCTGGCAGGGCGGCCTCGTCGTGGAGGTGCCGGCGAACGGGAACGACTTCGAGGCCATCACGGACGAGCCCGCGACCTCGGCCTCGGCGCTGGCGACCTGCAGCACCGGCACCCCGCGGGTGGTGATCAGTCCGCTGGTCCTCGACTACCCGGCCGACTGGCTGGACAGCACCATGGTGCACGAGGCCGTGCACGCGGCCACCGATGCCCCCTGTGGTCGGAGCGACCAGGCACTGAACTGGGCGGTCGAGGGCCTTGCCGAGTCGGTGGCGGCCCGCATCCACCCGGGCACGGCCGCCGGCAACCGCGCAGCGGTGCGGGCCTACCTGCGCGACAATCCGGTGCCGAAGGCGTTGCCCTCGGAGCTGACCGACCTCACCGACTACGCCCTCGCCCAGCTGGCGGTGGACCAGGTGCGAGCGCACCTGGGCGACAGCGCCGACGACCTGCTCGACCGGGCGAGCAGCCAGTCGGGTTCGGTCACCCCTGCTGAGCTGCGCCGGGTGACCCGGTGGTACCTGAGTGCCTTGCGAAGAATTGCAGCGACTCGGTGAAGATCTGGGCCTTGTCGCGGTCCATGGTGGCCACGTGGTAGCTGTTTGCGAGGACGCGTTCGGTGATCTCCTCGCTGGAAACGTGGCTGAGGACGAACGCCGTCGAGGCCGCCGGCACGACGTGGTCGACGGCTGACCGGAACACCAGCAACGGGCAGCTGACCAGGTCCATGCAGGCCCGCACGTCCACCCACATCCGCATCATGGAGTTGGCCGCGCGCAGCGGCGTCCGCTCGTAGGCCTGTTCCAGGACGCCGGGCTCGGCGATGTCGGAGCCGATGGACTTCGTGGAGGCACGGAAGCGGTGCAGCACGGGCAGTGCCCGCATCTTCGGGAACCCCATGACCGCCGGGTTCACCAGCACCAGCCCCGCGACCTCGTCCGGGTGCTTCTCCGCCAGCCGCAGGGCAAGGGCCGACCCCATGCTCAGCCCGGCGATGAACACCACGTCGCAACTGGCGCGCAGCTCGAAGAAGGCACGCTCGGCAGTCGTGTACCAGTCGCGCCAGCCGGTCACGTTGAGCTCCTGCCAGGTGGTGCCGTGTCCGGGCAGCCGGGGCAGCGAGACGGTGTAGCCCGCCTCAGCTGTGGCCTTCGCCCACTCCAGCAGCGACCACGGTGATCCGGTGAAGCCGTGGCAGAACAAGACACCGACCGGGCCGCCAGCGGCGTGGAACGGCTGCGCGAAATCGCTCACCTGCATGCGGTCATCGTAGGCTGTCGGGAGTTTCCGGAGGCGGAGGGCGTTGATGTACTACCAGCTGTTCAAGAACCTGCTCTTCGCACCCGTGGTGCGGTGGTTGTTCAGGGCCCGGATCGAGGGTGCCGAGAACGTTCCGGAGACCGGCGGAGCCATCCTCGCCAGCAACCACATCGCAGCCGGCGACACCTTCGTCATGCCCGCCCTGCTGCGTCGCCAGGTCACGTTCCCGGCCAAGGCCGAGCTGTTCGTCGGCAATCGCGGGCTCGGTTCGAAGATCGTCGCCTGGTTCGTCAAGGCCGTCGGCCAGGTGCCCCTTGACCGATCCGGTGGCCGGGTGAGCCTCGAAGGGCTCTCACCGGTGCTGCAGGTGCTGGCCGACGGCGGACTGGTCGGGATCTACCCCGAAGGCACCCGCTCCCCGGACGGACGGCTGTACAAGGGCCGCACCGGGGTGGCCAGGCTGGCGCTGGCCGCCGGCGTCCCGGTGATCCCGGTCGCAGTTGCGAACACCGGCCCGGTGCGGACCCGGCTCGGCATCCCCTGGATCTGGAAGCCACGGGTCGTGATCGGCAAGCCCCACGACTTCAGCGCCTACGCCGGCCTCGCCGAGGACCGCGACACGCTCCGCTGGGTCACCGACGAGGTGATGAACGACATCCAGCAGCTGTCCGGCCAGACCTACGTCGATGCCTACGGAACCTCGGTGAAGACCGGCTCGCTCTCGGCTGCCGAGGCTGAGGCAAGGGTGCTGCCGCGTCCCGGCTTCGGTGGCACACCGCCGCAGTTGCCCTCCGGCGGACTATCCTGACCGGCGTGCCCCAACCGATCCCGTCCCTGGCCGAACTGCACCGATTGGGCGCCGCTCAGCAACCGACCTACCCGGATGCAGACGAGGTCGCCCGGGTGCTGGCCGAACTGCGGCACCGGCCGCCGCTGGTGTTCGCCGGCGAGTGCGACGACCTGCGCGGCAAGCTGGCCGACGTCGCGGCCGGGCGCTCCTTCCTGTTGCAGGGCGGTGACTGCGCGGAGACCTTCGAGTCGGTGACGGCAGCAAACATCCGCGGCAAGCTGCGGGTGCTGCTCAGCATGGCCGTCGTGCTCACCTACGCAGCCCAGGTGCCGGTGCTGAAGGTCGGGCGGATCGCCGGCCAGTACGCCAAGCCGAGGAGCCGTGACACCGAGACCCGCGGCGCGGTCACCCTGCCCGCCTACCGCGGGGACGCGGTCAACGCCCTGTCGTTCTCGCCGGAGACGCGCCGGCCGGACCCACGCCGGCTGATCGAGGTCTACAACCACTCCGCCGCCACGCTGAACCTGCTGCGCGCCTTCGTCAAGGGCGGTTTCGCCGACCTGCGGGCCGTGCACTCCTGGAACTCCGACTTCGTGCGCAACTCCAACGTGGAGCAGCGCTACGAGCAGCTGGCGGCCGAGATCGAGCGGGCGCTGGCGTTCATGGTGGCCTGCGGCGTCGACTCCGACACCTTCCGGACGGTCGACTTCTACTCCAGCCACGAGGCCCTTCTGCTGGAGTACGAGCACGCGCTGACCCGCATCGACTCGCGCACCGACACCCCGTACAACACCAGCGCCCACATGGTCTGGATCGGCGAGCGCACCCGGCAACTCGACGGTGCGCACGTGGAGTACCTGCGGCACCTGCGCAACCCGATCGGGATGAAGCTGGGGCCAACGGTCAAGCCGTCGGAGGCTGTGGCGCTGGCCGAGCGGCTGGATCCCGATCAGGAACCCGGCCGGCTGACCATAATCAGCAGGATGGGGGCCGAACGGGTGCGGGACGCCCTGCCGCCGGTGATCGAGGCCGTCGAGCAGACGGGCCGCAAGGTCGCCTGGGTGTGCGACCCGATGCACGGCAACACCTTCGAGACCTCGCTGGGCTACAAGACGCGCGCGTTCGACCAGGTGGCCGAGGAGCTGAACGGCTTCTTCGACGTGCACGAGGCGCTGGGCACGTGGCCGGGCGGGGTGCACATCGAGCTGACCGGCGACGACGTCACCGAATGCGTCGGCGGCGTGGGCGAGATCCTCGAGGCCGACCTCTCCAACCGCTACGAGACCGCCTGCGACCCGCGGCTGAACCGCAACCAGTCGCTCGAACTGGCCTTCCTCGTGGCCGAACGACTCACCGATGGCCGCATCCGCCGGGTGAACCCGGTGCAGGAATACTCTGCCGAAGACTTCTGAAGGGCTGCGGAGCGTTGATCGACCTGCGAAGTGACACCGTCACCCGGCCGACCGCCGGGATGCTGGCCGCGATGGCTGCAGCGGAGGTCGGCGATGACGTCTACGCCGAGGACCCGGCCGTCAACGCCCTCGAGGCCCGGGTCGCCGAATTGCTCGGCCACGAGGCCGGGTTGTTCTGCCCCACCGGGTCGATGGCGAACCTGCTCGGCGTCTGGCTGCTGGTGCAGCCCGGCCAGGAACTGGTCTGCGATGTCCGGGCGCACGTGGCCCGCGCCGAGATGGGCGCCCACGCCGCCCTGCACGGCATCACCATGCGCACCTGGGACTCCGGGTTCGGGGTCACCGACGCGGCCACGATCGCCGGTGTGATCACCCCGGACGCCGGGCCGTACCTGGTCTCCACGGCAGCGGTGGCGCTGGAGAACACGCACAACTTCGGTGGGGGCACCGTCCAGCCCTGGGAGCACCTGGTCGAGGTGTCCCGGCTCTGCCGCGATGCCCGCGTGGGGCTGCACCTGGACGGGGCGAGGCTGTGGAACGCACACGTCGCCACCGGGGTGGCGCTGGCCGACTACGGCAAGCTGTTCGACACCGTCAACGTCTGCTTCTCAAAGGGGCTCGGGGCCCCCATCGGCTCGATGCTGGTCTCGAGTGCCGCCAACATCGCCCGCGCCCGGGTGCAGCGCAAGCGACTCGGCGGCGGCTGGCGCCAGGCCGGGGTGCTGGCGGCTGCGGCCGGCTATGCGCTGGATCACCACCTGCCGCGCCTCGGGGATGACCACGTTGCCGCGGCTGCGTTCGCCGCCGAGGTGGCCGCCGTCGTGCCGACGGCTGTGGAGGCCGCCCGGGTGCAGACCAACATCGTGGTCATGGACACCGGCCCGATGACTGCCACCGCCGTGGTCGGCGCCGCAGCGGCGTCCGGAGTCAGGCTGTCGGCTGTCGGGGCAAGGACGGTTCGGGCCGTCACCCACCAGGAGGTCTCCGTCGACGAGGCGATCACAGCCGGGCGGACCGTGGCCGAGGTGCTCGCGGGGTGAGGGCCGCCGTCCTCGGTTCGCCGGTCGCACACTCGCTGTCGCCCCTGCTGCACGCGGCCGGGTACGCCGAGCTGGGGTTGGCCGACTGGGCCTACGACCGGTTCGAGCTCGTGGCGGCTGAGCTGTCGGGCTTCGTCGCGGGTCTCGGCACGGACTGGCGGGGACTCAGCCTCACGATGCCGCTGAAGGAGGCCTGCCTCGAGGTGGCTACCGAGGTGACCCCGCTGGCCGGGCTGGCCGGCGCCGGGAACACCCTGGTCCGGCTGCCGGGAGGCGGTTGGCGCGCGGACAACACCGATGTCGGCGGCCTCGTCGATGCGCTCACTCCGGCCTGGCTGCCGGGCTGGGCCGCCGCGGCGATCCTCGGTGCCGGTGCCACGGCCCGGTCGGC
>JADLEH010000141.1 GCA_020846255.1 Propionibacteriaceae bacterium | reverse complement strand
CCAAGAAGCTGCACGCCGGCGGCAATGCCTTCATCCTCGCCAACCACGGGGTCGTCGTGCTCGGCACCGATCCCGAGCGGGCCGTGTTCGCCATGGGCCTGTTGGAGAAGGTCTCGATCGCCTACCTCATGGCCCTGGTGACCGAGCCGGGCAAGATCTACACGGTGCCTGCGGCGATCCGTGAGATCGCCATCGGCAAGCTCCGCTCCGAGCAGAAACGCATCGGGGCCCGGGTCACCGCCTCGGTCCCGGTGGAGCAGGTGCCCGACGACTCCCTGCCGAGCGCGGACGCGTTCGCGGCACAGTTCGCCGCGGCCCCGACGGAGGCTCCGGCCGAACCGGCCACCGTTCCCGGAGCGGACGCTGCCAGCCTCGGCTATGCGATCTCCACCTACCCCGACGTTGCCGACATCTACCGCCGGCTGTACGCCCTGGTCGACCAGCCCGTCCGCGGCCCACGCCACGACGCGATGCTGGGAGTCCTCGACTACTTCGAGACCAGGTGCGTGCGCAGCAAGGAGGTCACCACCCGCGCCAAGAAGCTGATACCCGGCGGCGTCCAGCACAACCTCGCGTTCAACTACCCGTTCCCGCTGGCGATCGGCAAGGCAGAGGGCGCCCACCTGACCGACCTGGACGGCAACACCTACATCGATTTCCTGCAGGCCGGCGGCCCGACGATCCTCGGCAGCAACTACGCCCCGGTGCGCGACCGGGTGCACGAGGCGCTGCTCGAGTGCGGCCCCGTCACCGGCTTGTTCCACGAGTACGAGCTCAAGCTGGCCGAACTGGTCAACCACTACCTGCCCAGCGTCGAGGTCTACCGGGCGCTGGGCTCCGGAACCGAAGCCGTCATGGCAGCCGTGCGCGGCGCGCGTGCCTTCTCCGGCAAGCCGATGGTGATCAAGATGGGCGGGGCCTACCACGGCTGGTCCGACACGATGGTGGTCGGACTCCGCGTCCCCGGCACCTGGCGGATGAACGCCAAGGGCATCCCGCTCGGCGCGACTGCCGACACCCGGGAGGTCTTCCCCGAGTCGCTGCGGGAACTGAAGCGCAAGCTGATCGAGAACCGCGCCCGCGGCGGCACGGCTGCGGTCATCGTCGAGCCGGTCGGTCCCGAGAGCGGCACCCGTCCGGTTCCGCAGGACTACAACCAGCGGATCCGCGAACTCTGCGACGACTTCGGTGCCCTGCTGATCTTCGACGAGGTGGTGACCGGCTTCCGGCTCGGGATGGGCGGCGCGCAGGGCTACTTCAATGTGAAGCCCGACCTGACCGTGCTCGGCAAGGCCGTTTCGGGCGGGTACCCGATGGCCGGCGGCGTCGGCGGCCGGGCCGACATCATGGCCGTCTTCGGCTCGGGGCTGGACGGCAAGGCCGGGGCCCACGTCCAGGTCGGCGGAACCCTTTCGGCCAATCCGCTGTCGTGTGCAGCCGGCGTCTTCGCGATCGAGGAGATGGCTCGGACCAACGCCCCGGTGATCGCCGGCCTCGCCGGGGATCGGCTCACCACGGGCCTGCGCCGTTTGATCGCCAAGTACGGACTGCCGTACGTTGCCTACAACCAGGGCTCGATCGTGCATCTCGAATCCACCGGCGTCCTGATGCTCTCGATGCGGAATCCGGCCAAGTTGCTGAAGGAGAACCCAGTGCGCAAGCGGGTGATGGAACAGATGGGCGCGGTCTACGCTGCCAACGGCCTCATCACCCTCGCCGGTTCGCGGCTGTACACCTCGATGGCGTGCACCGACGCGGTCATCGACGACGCCCTGGAGCGCTTCGACGCCTCCTTCGCTCTGGTCGAGGGAGTCTGACCGATGTTCGCCGCTCATCTCGGGTCCAGCCGCTGATGAGCGCCGTGCCACCACAGGTCCTCGCGGCCGACCTCGGGACGTCCGGCATGAAGCTGGCCCTGGTCGGCTACGACGGTCAGGTCGTCGGGTGGGAGAGCGAGCCGGTGGAGCTGCTGATCCTGCCCGGGGGCGGCGCTGAACAGGTACCGCAGCACTGGTGGGACGCGTTCGGCCGCTGCGCGGCGCGGCTGGCGGCCCGCCACCCGGCGCATTTCGACGCCGTCACCACCGTGTGCTGCTCGACCCAGGGGGAGGGCACGATCCCGGTGAGCGCCGCCGGCGAGGCCCTCACCAACTGCATCCTGTGGATGGACATGCGGGGTGCGCCCAACCTCCGGCGCCAGTTCGGCGGACGCCCGGCGATCAACGGCCTCTCCGCAGCCAGGCATGCCCGCTGGATCCGGATGACCGGCGGCGCGCCCTCGCCGACGGGGAAGGACCCGGCCGCGCACATGCTCTGGGTTCGCGACGAGCTGCCCGAGGTCTATCAGCGCACCGCCACCTTCCTGAACGTCCTGGACTACCTCAACCTTCGGCTGACCGGGCGCACGGTCGCCACCGTCGACTCCATCCTGACCAGCTGGGTGACCGACAACCGCGATCCGGGCCGGATCTCCTACGACGCGACCCTGGTCGCCGGCTCCGGGATCGACAGGGACAAGCTTCCCGAGATCGTCCCCTGCACCGAGGTGATCGGGACGCTGAGCCGGCCGGCTGCCGATCATCTCGGGCTGCCGGCGTCGGTTCGGGTCGTTGCGGGCGCCATCGACAACACAGCTGCAGCGATCGGGGCCGGCACCATCAGCAACGGCGACTGCCACCTCTACCTGGGCACCTCCTCCTGGATCGCCGGGCACTACCCGACGAAGAAGACCGACGTCCGGCACGGCATCGCCTCGATTCCGTGCGCCCTTCCCGACCGCTATCTCATGACCGCCCTGCAGGCCACCGCCGCCGGCAACCTGGACTGGCTTCGCGACAACGTCGTCGGCGCCGGCGACCCGTTGGTGGCCGCCGATTTCCGGGGCGAGTTCTTCGAGCTGTCCGACCAGATCGTCCCGACCGTGCCGGCCGGTGCGAACGGGGTGCTCTACACCCCCTGGATCTTCGGCGAGCGGGTCCCGGTGGACGACCTGTCTCTGCGTGCCGGACTGTTCAACATCTCGCTGCGAAACACGCGCGCCGACCTGCTCCGGGCCGTGTTCGAGGGCATCGCGCTGAACACCCGCTGGATGCTGCGGCCGGTGAACCGCTTCCTCGGCAGGCCGGTGGAGTCGTTGCGGCTGATCGGCGGGGGAGCGCGATCGGACTCGTGGACCCAGATCCTCGCTGACGTGCTGGGGGTACCCATCCACCGCGTCAGCCAGCCGGTGGCGGCGAACGCGAGGGGGGCCGGGCTGATCGGCGCGATCGGGGTCGGGGCGATCACCGCCGCGGACGTGCCGGCGCTGGTCAGCGTCGCGGACGTCCACGAGCCGGACCCCAGGACCCGCTCGGTCTATGACGAGGCGTTCGGCACGTTCGTCGACCTGCACCGGCGGCTCGCCCCGCTCTACCGGAGGATCGCCAGGCGCCCCTGAACCGGGTCAGTGCACCAGGTCTCCCGGGATCGGGACTTCGAGCACGGGTTCGGGCTGCCGTGCCATCCACACCCCGATCACGGCCAGCAGCACTCCAAGGATCGTGAACCCGAGCCAGAAGCCGCCGTCACCGGTGCGCGCCGCGTCCATGAAGATGACCACGACGAAGGAGGCCTGACCGCACAGCTGGAACAGGCCCGAGGAGGCACCCTCAGGCGTCGGCGCAGCGATCTCGGAGGCGTACTGCATTCCGACCGGCATGGCCCCGGTGAGCAGGAAGCCGACCACGAACGCGCAGATCGCCAGGATCACCACCGACTCCTGGGGCACGACGAAGACGAGCATCAACGGTGCGGCCACGATCATCGGCAGGGCAGTCCAGGGCACCCGGCGCCCGGTCCGGTCAGAGGCGAAACCGAGCGCGAGGGCACCGATGACGCCACCGATCAGCAGGGCGAGGAGCAGGATCTCGGCAGCTGACTCGGGCAGCCCGATCGCGGTCACGATCTGGAGGGCCCAGGTGGACAGCCCGTTGAAGACGCCGAGAGCCACGAACAGGGCAGCCAGGAACACCTGGAACGGGCGCAGGCTCATGGCGTGCCGCAGGCCGGTCAGCTCGAGGGCCCGCGCGGTGGCGGCGTCGGCGATGCTGTGGTCGGCGTCGCGGGCGAGGACGCAGTAGGCGACGGCTGTGACCGCGGCAGCCGCGCCGTAGGCGAGCAGGACCTGGTCGAGGCTCAGTCCGGCCTCCAGCAACGCAGGGCTGAGCACGGTGCCGAGGCCGACCCCGACCATCATGGCGAGGGTGAGGATCGAGACCACCGTCGCCCGGCGATCCCGGGGGAACCACTTGCCGGCCACGGTCGTCCAGGCGTTGAACATCAGGGGTTGCGCAGCGGCCACCAGCACCGTTGCCGCCATCGCCCAGGCGTAGGAGTGCCCGGCAAGGCCGCGCAGGATTCCGCCGACAGCCACCGCAACGGCCCCGAGGCCCACTGCGAACCTGATCCCGTACCGGTCGACCAGCCACGCCGCGGGGATGGACAACGGGATGAAGACCACCATGAACACGATCGAGAAGTAGCCGATCATGGTGGTCGAGACCCCGTAGAACTCGGCTGCTGTCGCGCTCACCGGAGAGAGGGCGATCCACTGCAGCTGGATCGTGATGTTGACCAGGACGGAGACGGCGAGGACCACCCAGCGGTACCGGGGTCCGACGCCTGTGCTCACGGGAAAGACCCTAGTGAGCCTGAGGCTGTTCAGCGGGGCATCCCACCGATCGCTGCCACCGTAGGTCCCGGAAGCCGGCCCCGGTGGGCGCGGGCCCGCACCCGCGGGTTCGGGCAGGGAGATACCCGTCGCGCCCGCCTGAGGGATCGGGATCCAATACCATTCTGGCAACCCCGGACATCCGTTCTCCAGGAGGCCTCCTCATGCCAGCCGTGCGCCGCGCACTGATCGTCATCGACGTGCAGCAGGAGTACTTCCAGGGGCCGCTCGCCATCGGGTACCCGCCGCCGGAGGAGTCCCTCGCGAAGATCCTGGACGCGGTGCGGGTGGCGACCCTCGAGGGGATCCCCGTGGTGGTCGTGCAGCACGAGAAGCCTGCGGGCGCGGCGCTCTTCGCGGTCGGGTCGACCGGCTGGAGCCTCCATCCGGGCCTCGACCAGGTGGCCGAAGGGGCCTGCAAGCGGGTGGTCAAGAACTACGCGAGCGTCTTCGACGGAACCGGACTGGCCGACTGGCTGCACGTCAACGACGTCGACACCATCACCCTGGTCGGGTACATGGCCAACAACTGCGTCCTCGCCACGGCAGCGGCTGCTGCGCCGCTCGGGTTCGGCGTCGAGGTGCTCTCCGACGCGATCGGTGCGATCCACCTGGCGAACGAGGCCGGGTCGGTCTCGGCCGGCCAGCTTCACCAGACGCTGCTGGTCCTGCTCCAGTCCAACTTCGCCGCCGTAGCCACCACCAGGGCGTGGGCGGCCGCGGCCGCAGAGCGGACCGCACTGCCGAAGAGCAACCTGCTCGCGTCGGCCACGCTCGGCCGGGCCGCGCAGGAGGTCACAGCCGGCTAGAGCAGGACCGCCAACAGGAACAGGGCGTAGGTGATCCCTGCTGCCACGGCAACTCGTGCTGCTGGGCCATCCCAACGCCCCCGAACCGCGGCGATCAGGAACGCAACGCTGAGCAGTGCCCAGACCGCGACGTGGCCGACCTCGACCGCCAGTCGGCGCAACCCGGTCGCCGCCGGCACCTCGACCCCGTCGCCGACCGTCGCGAAGACCACCGTCACGGCAACGGCGACGGTGGTGCCGAGCAGGTAGAAGCCACGCTTCCCGGAGTCGGGCAGCTCGGTCATCGCCGGCTCGCCCGCAACTCGTCGACCCAGGTGATCATCAGGTCGTGGGCGCGGATGCCGTAGTCGAGGGTCGCGCGCTGGTAGTCGTAGACGGTGCGGTGCTCGGGGGCCAGCTCCTGCGCCGCGGACGCGAGCTCCGATCCGAGGGCGCGCAGTGACCCGACGGTGGCCGCCAGGCTCTCCCGGATGGTTTCGAGCACGGCCGCGCGGTCGGTGGCAGCTTCGAGCCGGCCGAGCAGGAAGACCTTGGCGAGCACCACCGTCTCTGCGCTGGTGCCGTCCGGGATCGGCTCCAGCATCCAGTTCCGCCACCGCAGCCGACCGGCATCGGTGACCGTGTAGAGCTTCCGGTGCCGCCGGCTGTCGTCGGCGTCCGAGACTTCGACCGCTCCTTCGGCAACGAGACTGTCGAGGGCTCGCTGGATGCTCCCGAAGCTCGCGCTGTAGAAGAGGGCGATGCCGGCGCTGAAGTGCTTCCGGATGTCGTAGAGCGAGAGTGGACCGGTGAGCAACAGTCCCAGGATCACAGCCTGCATGCCGCAGAGCATTGCATATCCCTATGAGGTATATCAAGGCTCCCGCCGACTGTGCCGAGCCCTCCGCGACCATGCGGTCCACCCCGTTGGCCGGGTGTCGGTGCGGCCGTGCCGGGGTACCGGGTGCCCATGCCCAGCTCACCCAACACCCAGGTCCGAAGCTCCCAGGTGCCCGGCGGCCAGGCCGAGACCCCAGCCCAGATCCCGGCGAAGGGATGGCGGCAGGTTGCCGTCCGCGGCTGGCGGGAGGCCTCCACCGACCAGGTACCACTGCTCTCGGCCGGGGTGGCGTTCTTCGGCTTCCTCGCGCTCTTCCCTGCCCTGATCGCGATCACCCTGATCTACGGGCTGGTGGCCGACCCGGCCACGATCTCGGCACAGCTGGCTACGCTCACCGGCTCTCTGCCCCCGGAAGCCCGGGCGCTGCTGGAGGCGCAGTTGCAGCAGCTCTCCTCAGCGCCGGCACAGGGTCTGGGCTGGGGGTTGGTGCTCAGCCTGGCCGTGGCGCTGTGGAGCGCCTCCGGCGGCGTGGGGAACATGGTCACAGCGGTCAACATCGCCTACGACGAGGAGCGCAAGCGGGGCTTCGTCAAGGAGAAGCTCATCGCCTTGGCGCTCACCGTCGGCGCTGTGGTCTTCATGCTGTTGATCATTGCGCTGGTGGCCGTGGTGCCGATCGCCTTCGAGCTGCTCGGCCTGGGCGGCGGGTGGCGCTGGGTGGCTGAGGTGTTGCGCTGGATCGTGCTCGCGGTTCTGGTGATGGCGGCGCTGGCGGTGCTCTACCGCGTCGCGCCGGACCGGGACGCGCCCAAGTTCCGGTGGGTCTCGGTCGGTGCCGTGGTCGCGACCATCCTGTGGCTGCTGGCCAGCGTCGGGTTCTCGCTCTATGTGACCTTGTTCGGCAACTACGCCAAGACCTACGGCGCGCCCGCCGGCGTGGTGGTGATGCTGCTGTGGCTGTGGATCACCAGCTACGCGGTGCTGCTCGGCGCGGAGATCAACGCCGAGGCCGAGGAACAGACCGCGAAAGACACCACCACCGGGCCGGAGGAGCCGCTCGGACAGCGGGGTGCCACCAAGGCCGACTCGCTCCCACCGGCCCCGGCCGGCTGACTGCCCGGCGGGCCGGGGTAGTGAATTGTGACCGGTCCCTCAGGCGCCACGATCGGCAAGGATGGGCCGATGGACCTGAGCACCTTCTACGCGTTGATGTCGGTGACCTGCTTCACCCTGGTCGGGCTGTGGTGGACGGTCGTCGAACGGCACCCCGAATGGCGCCGCGACCGCCAGCTCCGCCGGCTCGCCGGCGGCACCTACCTGTCCTTCCTGCTTCCCGGCGTGATGAGCATGTTCGCCCAGGTGAACCCGGCCAGCCCACTGATGTGGCGGGTCAGCTTCGGCCTCACCGCCATCGTCGGGCTCGTCTCTTCCGCACGCCTGCTCGGGATGGAGAAGCCCGGCACCGTCGGCCCGTTCCGCCGCTTCAGGTGGCTGGCGCCGGTTCTCTACGCTGCGATCGTCGTGCTCGGGATCGCCCCGGAACTTGCCGGGCTGTTGGGGGCCACCCCGCTGCAGGTGGCCTCCGTTCTGCTGATCGTCCTCGTCCTGCTGGCACACGGCCTGACCTGGGAGTTCATGATGGAGCCGAACGCAGGGCAGACCGCGGAGTGAGCCCCTGCCGCTGAGACCTGAATCGGCGAAGATTGCCACCCCCGTGGCCGGTGCGGACCCCGAACGCGGCGGCCTACCATGGCGCCAACCTCCCCGAGCAGAGGGGACAAGTTGCCGTCAGACCGCCCGGGCAAGATCTTTCTCAGCTACCGGCGCCAGGAGACAGCCTGGCCGGCCCGGCAGCTCTATGAGGTGCTGGTCGGCCGGTTCGGGGCCGAGTCGGTGTTCAAGGACGTCGACGACATCGAGCCGGGGGACGACTTCGTCGAGAAGATCACCGAGGCTGTGGCGGCCTGCGACGTCCTGCTGGCCCTGATCGGCAACCAGTGGCTGACCATGACCGATGAGCGTGGCGGCCGCCGGCTCGACAACCCGGAGGACTTCGTCCGGCTGGAAATCACCGCAGCCCTGAGCAGGGGAGTGCGGGTGGTCCCGATCCTCGTGGACGGTGCGAAGCTGCCGGCAGCCGACCAGTTGCCTGCGGAGTTGGTGCCCCTTACCCGCCGGCAGGCTGTGGAGATCAACCCGGTCGGCTTCAACACCGACCGGCTCCTGGCCACCCTCGCCGCCACGTTCGCAGCCCCGCGCCCGGCACCGACCGCGACCGGGCAACCAGCCGCGGACCCGCCGCTGCCGCCGCCGGAACAGCCCTGGGCAGCGACCCCACCGGCCTGGTCGAGGACGCCGACAGACCAACCGGCAGCCGTCCCCGAGCAGCAGCCCGCCGCCGACACCGACCCGCCGGCACCGGTGGCGGCAGTGCCCGAGGTCGTCGCCCCCGATGCTACCGCGAGCCGGCCGCCGAGCTCCCCCGAGACCCCCGACCTGCCCGCGACCAGCCGGCGCCGGACTGCGGCCGGACAGCCGGTGGCACCGGCCCCGCCGGCACCGCCGAGCCCCCGCAGGTCGCGCCGACAGCTCGTGCTGGTCGCCGCCGTCCTGGCCGTGGTAGCCCTGGTCGGCGCCGTGCTGGTGCTCCGCCCCTGGGTGGGGCGACCGGTCGCCGAAGGCAGAAGCTCGGCCTCGGCCTCGGCCTCGGCCACCGCACCAACGCCCAGCGCTCCGAGCTCGGGCGCCGGCGTCGGCCCGGTTCCGGTGATCGTCGCCCACCGCGGTGGGCTGGAGGTGCACCAGTTCGAGACCCAGCAGGCCATGGAGGCTGCGGCTGCTGCCGGCTTCTCGGTGGAGACCGACGTGCGGTACACCGCTGACGACGTCGCTGTACTGGTGCACGACGAGAAGGCCACCAAGGGACTCGACTGCGGGGGCCGGTCGATCACGGTGTCGACCACCACCTGGGCGCAGCTCAGCAAGTACTGCAGGTCCAAGCCGACGGCGAAGGACCCGGCCCAGTACCGGGTGCCGAAGCTGGACGACACGCTGGAGGGGATAGCGGCCGCCAGTGACCAGGCGATGGTGTTCCTTGAGGTGAAGACCCGGCAGACGGCCTCGCAGCGCGAGGCGTTCCTCGAAGCCCCGGCGAGGTTCGGGCTGCGGGACCGAACGGTGATCACGTCATTCAACCGGGGCTGGCTGGAAGCCATCGCGAAGGCCGACCCGACGACCAGGCGCATGCTGTTCGTCTCCGGCAAGCGGATCGCCGCTACCGAACTGGACGGGGACGAGTTCTGGGCCGTCGGGGTCGAGCAGCGGCTGGCCAGCAGGGAGTACATCGAGGAGCTGAAGGCAGCGGGGATCCGGGTGATGATCTGGGTGCTCAACGACGCAAAGCAGTGGACCGGATTCGTGAAGCTCGACCCCGACCTCGTCATGACCGCCTACCCGGCCAAGTTCCGCGACTGGCTCGAGAACCGCTGACCGCCGCCGCCTTCGACCCGGCGGGGTCGGCTCAATCGGCGCCCGTCGGGCGGTAGGCCGAGCGGAAGTGCCCGGTCCCGACGATCCACCGGTTCCCGTCGGCGTCCTCGACCACCCAGCCGGACGCTCCGGCAGCCACCGGGCCCTCCTGGGTCTCGATCGTCTCGCCGGGTACGGCCGGCCGGGCGAGCACCGTCCCGACCCGTGCCCAGACGTCGCCGCTGACGTGCCGATGGCCGGCCCGGAAGCTGTCGTCGGTGACGGTCCGGCGGCCCCCGGAGGCGTCGGTGACCATCCAGTCCCCGACGGCACCAACCAGTTCGGCGCCACCTTCGGAGCGCCAGACCGTCGGCGAGGCCAGCCGGGTGGCCGTGACCTCGCCCACCCGCCGGTACGCCGCCCAGCCGCCGGCTCCTGCTGGCCGCACGGCCCGGTAGCCGAGCGCGCGCAACTGGAACAGGGTGTCGATCACACCGGCCTCCGTCTTCGCGCGTGCCGCCGCGTCCAGCTGCGACCACGGCAGCAGGTCGGGGTGCCTGCGGTGGCGGTCATCGCGGACGGCGTCGTGGCGCCAGCCGTCGGCCTCGTAGTGCTGCCGCCAGGACTCGTGCTCGGCTTCGGCGAGGCGCGACAACTCGGCCTCGCTCAGGTCGAAGAGCTTCCGGCCGGCATCGATCCGCACCGCGGCTTCGGGGCTGGAGCTGCTGGCCTCGTCGAAGCCCGCCGTCTCAGCGCTGGTCGGCGCCCAGGTGCGGCCGAGCGCAGCCATGCCATCGAGGAGCGAGGTGAGCTGGCGACGGTTCGACTCCCGGAAGAACTCCCGCGGCAGGTCGTCCCACGGGACAGCGAGACGGGCCTCGGGGAACCTGCGCCGGTAGCGCTCGTGGATGGCCCGGGCCGCCCGTTCCCAGGCGTCGGCAGAACGGCCGGACGGCTGCCAGAGGGCGAGGGTGAAGGCAGCGAGCCGACCTACCACGGGCTCGTCACCGAACAGCGGACGGTTTCCTGCCGACAGCTCGAAGATCGGCAGCTCGGGGCGCCGGACGGCCAGCCTGGTGCCGAGGCGGGTGTCGGCCTCCGTGATCACGACCGCGGCGCTGCCGGCCTCTGCAGCCACCTTGTCGAGGGCGGCCTCGAGCCGGGCGAGACCCACCGGGCCCGGCACCGCCGACAGCCGCAACAAGTCGGTGGCGAACCGCTGCTGCCGAACCTGGTGGTCGGCGACGATGTCGTCGGCCTCGGCGTCAAGGAGCCACACCTGTGGCAGGGCTGCCCCCTCGTCGAGGAACTGCAGTTCCCTGCCGAGCTGGGACAGCTCCGCGACCAGCGCGAGTGCTAGCGGCCCGCCGCCCACCAGCAGCAGGTGAGTGGTTCCGGGCAGGTGGCGGATGCGTCCGACCAGCGACTCCGCCGTGGCCTCGTGACTGCCGATCGCGTCGAAGACGAAGCCCGGGTCACCGATGAACCGCTTGCGGAAGTCATCGGCGTGCCAGGGATCATCGATCCGGGCGACGACGGTGAGGCGGTGGGCCGGGGGCGCGGCGAGCTTCGGGACGACGCTGCGCAGCAGCATCGCCCGCGACCGGTTCGTCGCGGCGTCGGGGGAGAGCAGGTGGCAGCGGACCGTCCGGCCCCAGCGGAAGCCCTCCCGCAGCCCGAGCGGGTCGTCGCCGGCGGTACGCACGACCAGCATGCCGATGGCCCTGGCCCGCTCGGCGACCGGTTCCGGGTCACTGGTCAGCAGGACGACGCGCTGGTTCCGGTCGCCGCTGCGGGCCAGCCGCTGCAGCACCGGCCACGACGACTCGTCGGAGCCGATCACCGCCACCAGGCGACGTGCCCGCAGCATCGCCAACCGGTCGAGCTGTGAGCGGTACAGGGAGAACAGCACCGAGGTGGCACCGGTCAGCGTGGCCAGAATGGCCAGCAGCCGGGCCAGCTGTAGCGCCAACGGCACCGGGTAGGCGCAGACCTCGCCGGGGCCGAAGGGCCGCTCGAACGAGCCGAGGAAGAGCGCGAAGGAGTTGCTCAGCGCATCCCAGAACGGCGGCGCCGAGCCGGAGCACGGCAGGTAGGCGGCGATGGCGAGCGGTAACGCTGCCCCGGCACACCAGGCCGACAGCAGGAACGGCACCCGGATCGAAGCCCGCCAGCGGGTGGCCACCAGCGCGGCGAAGGCCACGGCCGAGCTCCCCAGTGCCACGGTCATCGCGCCGAGCGACCCCGGGGTGGCCAGCCAGCCGGCCGCGGTTGGAGCCAGGTCCAGCACCTGCGGCGCGAAGGCGGTCACCGCCAGCCAGGCCAGCAGCAGCCCGTACCAGCCGACGAGGGCGCCGGCACCCGGCCGCAGCCAACGGGCGCCCACGTCCTGGGGAGTCATCCCACCTCCCTCTACCGCCGCCGGTTGGCTCACGATATTGGCCGCGGGGCCCCCCGCGGATGCAGCTCAATTACTCCCGGGAGCCCGGGACCGGCCGGTCAGCGGGCGTCCAGCAGGCCGTGGCGGCTGCGGCTGGCCTGCTCCTGGGCCCGGAACAGGCCGAACCTCGGCAGGAACTTGTCCCAGTCGATGCTGTGCGAGTCGATCTCCGGGCCGTCGATGCAGGCGTGCTTGCGCACGAGCTTCCCGTCCTCGGTCACGGGCACCATGCAGGCACCGCACATCCCGGTGGCGTCCACCATGATCGAGTTCAGGCTCGCGACGCAGGGCACCCCGTACGGCTTGGTCAGGTCCGAGACCGAGCGCATCATCATCGGTGGGCCGATGGTGATCACCTCTGCGATCGGCCGCCCGGCCCCGGCGCGAGCCGCGTCCAGCAGGTCCTTCAGCGGTGCCGTGACGAAACCCTGCACCCCGACGGTGCCGTCGTTGGTGGCGTAGATCACGTCCAGCAGCGCCGGGAACTCGGCCTTGATCCGGCCGATGCGCTCGTCGGAGGCGTCCCAGAACATCAGGTCGGCGGTCCGGAAGCCGGAGATCAGGGTGACGTGGTTGCCCAGCCGCAGGTGCTCGCGCAGGATCGGGTACACCGGGGGCAGCCCGAGGCCGCCAGCGGTGAACACCACGGTCGCGTCGTCGGAGTAGCGGTGCAGTTCGCTCGGCCGGCCGAGGGGTCCGGCGATGCCGGCGAACGCGTCACCGACCCGCATCGAGTTGATGGCCAGCGTCGTCGTGCCCATGCCCTGAACCACCAGCGTGATGGTGCCGGCCTTGGCGTCCCAATCGGCCAGGGTCAGCGGGATCAGTTCCCCGTTGGGCGATGGCAGCACCCGGACGAACTGGCCGGCCTGCGCGGACTCGGCGATCACCGGGGCACGGACGGTGAACTCCTCGATCCCGAGGCTCAGGTGCTGCTTGGCCACGATCACCGGCACCGAGGCGGCCATCTCGGTGTAGGCCAGCGCCCTGGCCACCTTGTCGGTGACGACGGCCCGGTCCAGCTTCTCGATGTTGCCGATGATCTCCCGCGCCGCGGACTGGCCGTCCCCGGCTGCGCGAATCGCCGTGGAACCGCCACGGGCGGCGTCGCCACCGGTGAAGACGCCAGGGAGCGTGGTCTCCTTCGTCGAGTCGCTGGCCTGCACGATGGTGCCGAAGGGCGAGACCGACAGCCGCGGCTCGGAATCCTTGATGATCGGGTTGGCCGAGTTGCCGAGGGCCATGATCACCAGGTCGGCCGGCATCTGCGCCGTGCGCCCGGTGGCGATCGGACGGCGCCGCCCGGATGCGTCCGGCTCGCCGAGGCCCATGATCTCAACGGTCGCCCCGGTGACGAAGCCGGTGGCATCGTCACCGATGAACTCGACCGGAGAGCGCAGCACCGCCAGCTCGATCCCCTCCTCGAGGGCATGCTCGAGTTCCTCCACCCGGGCCGGCATCTCCGCGCGGGTGCGACGGTAGACGATGGTGACCTGCCCACCCAGCCGACGGGCGGTGCGGGCTGCGTCCATCGCGGTGTTGCCGCCGCCGATGATCAGGACCTGCTTGCCCGCGGTCTCCGGCAGTGGCGTCTCGTGGTCGTCACGGTGGGCCTGCATCAGGTTCACCCGGGTCAGGAACTCGTTGGCCGACATCACGTTCAGCAGGTGCTCGCCGGGCACGTTGAGGAACCGGGGCAGCCCGGCGCCGCTGCCGACGAAGGCCCGGACGAAGCCGGCCTCGCGGAGCTGCTCGAGCGTCGCGGTCTTGCCGACGACGAAGTT
>JADLEH010000140.1 GCA_020846255.1 Propionibacteriaceae bacterium | reverse complement strand
TCCGGGCCACCAAGCTCGGCCGCCGGCTCTACGTGGAGGTGGACTTCCTCGTGGCCGCCGGGGAGTGGGATGTCTCCGAGGAGGATCGTGTCCGTCGGTCGCTGATCAGCGCGTTGACACCCCTCGGACTGGAGGTCTGGGCCAGTGTTGAGCTGACCACCGACCCGGACCTTGCTGGTTGAACAAGGAGAGAAGATGCCCAGATCGCAGAAGTGGTGGTTGCAGCGCCCCGCGCTGAACTGGCTGGAGCTGATCGGGATAGCGCTGGCGCTGGCGCTGGCCGGGGGTGCCCTCGGCGCCTGGGGCGCCCTGAAGTTCTACCCCACCGCCGGGTCCTGCGACGCCGCCCGGGTGGCTTCGGCTGCGCTGCCGTCGGTGGTCACGATCTTCGTCTCCGGCCCGGGTGGCTCCGGTTCGGGCAGCGGGGCCATCATCCGCGCCGACGGCCTGATCATCACCAATGACCACGTGATCGCGGCTGCCGCCAAGTCGGGGACGATCGAGGTGCTGCTGAACGGTGGCGAGCGGGTCGTGGCCAGTCTGGTCGGCACCGATCCGGTGACCGACCTTGCCGTCCTGAAGATCGACCGGAACAAGCTGCCCACCCTGCTGCTGGCCCCGAGGGAGCCGCTTCGGGTAGGACAGCCGCTGGTCGCCCTCGGTGCGCCGCTCGGTCTCTCGGGGACGGTCACGGCCGGCATCGTCAGCGCCCTCGACCGGAACGTCCCGGCCCCGAAGGCCGGCGGCGGCACCACCGTCCTGATGGGCGCCATCCAGACCGACGCAGCGATCAACCCGGGCAACTCCGGAGGTCCCCTGGTCACGTGCGAGGGCCGCCTGATCGGGGTGAACACAGCCATCTCCACCGTGCCGAACGCGGAAGGTGTCGCCGGCGGCGGCAGTGTGGGCATCGGCTTCGCGGTGCCGGCCGGCACCGCCCAACGGATCGTGGACGAGCTGCTCACCAACGGGCGCGCCACCCACCCGTGGATCGGCGCGACCACGGCGGAGGTCAGCCAGGACATGGCGGACCGGTTCGGGTCGCGGGGCGGGTTGTTCGTCCATCAGGTGGCACCGGGTGGACCTGCAGCGGCTGCCGGCATCCAGGCCGGTGACGTGATCACCAGCATCGACGGGGCTCCGGCGACCAGCACGTCGCTGGCCTGGCTACTGGTGGCGGCGAAGGTCGGGGACGAGGTGGGAGTGGAGTTCTACCGGGACGGCACGGTTCGCCAGGGCCGGATCACCCTTGCCGAGCAGCCGGCCGGCTGAGCGGGGACGCGGTTCCGGCTCAATCCGAGACCAGGTAACGGCTCCGGGCGAGGCTAACGGCGACCAGCCGGTCGTGGACGCCCAGCTTGTCGTAGATGTTGCCCAGGTGCTTGTGCACGGTGCGCGGCGACAGCGACAGCCGGGACGCGATCGAGGTCGCCAGCAGCCCCTGGGCGAGGAGTTCCAGGACCTCCAGCTCCCGCGCGGTCAGGCCGAACTCCCCCGCTGCCTGCTGGCCGGCCATGGCCCGCTGACGGCGCTGGGATGCTGCGATGACGTGTGGCAGCAGGGCGATCAGCACGGGAACGGCCTCCCGCAACAGGGCCACGTCCGGATCGGTGAACCCTGACCCGCTCGCGAACGCCAGCCCGCGGGAACCGGCCACGCCGGGCGGCAGTTCGATCGCCGGGGCCGGAACCAGCATGAGCACCTGACCGAGCCGTTCGTCCCGGATGAGGGCGGGCTCGTCGGAGGTGGTCCCGGTGACCAGCTCCGGCAGGCGTTCGATCAGGCCGTCGGCCACCACGCCACCGGGATGGCTGCTGATCGGGGTCGCGCCGCCGTCACCGCCGGGTGCGAAGCAGACGCCGGCATCGGCTCCCAGTGCCCCGGTCAGGTGCGCACAGAGCACCTGCTCGACGTCGGACTCGTCCTCGAGCGCCTTCGCGGCGCCACTGAGCATGGTCAGGATGGCAATGGCCCGCTGGCCTCGATCCATTGGGAACTCCCGCCCAGGACGCAGTGCCCAGGACACCGCGTAATCGAACTGAACAACCTCTTCGATACCCGGGCCTATTCCCGCCCACACCCTGCCGCCGGCCGGGGGCCCGCGCGGACCGGCCCGCCCGAGCGCCACGCCCCGGGGCCGGCCTCGGTCGGCCGCTCACGAAGGCCCGGGTCTCGAACCGCGATTCCCGCTCCCGCTAGGCCAACTAGCGATTCTCCTCTACACTCGGGCAAGCGATGAACCGCGGATCAACGGACCGCCGGTACGCGCACCTGCTCGATAGGAAGTCGATGACCCCCCGCATCCTTCGCACCTCTTTGACCGCTGCCTGCGCCCTGGTTCTCGCGCTGGCGGCCTCCGTGCCCGCCACAGCCGTCAGCGGGTCGGGCAGCGACTCCCGTCCGGTCTCCTCGAGGGTCCTGGCGCCCAGCTCGCCGTTCTACCAGAAGCTGCCGGCCCGAACGCCGTCGGCATCGAACTCCAAGAAGCTCGTCGCCAGCCTGAACAGCCAGGCCCACAAGTACTACGGCACGAAGACCCAGGCGAACGTCAACATCAACACCAACCGCTACGCCCCGGCTCTCTACGTCGCCTACAACAGCGACCCCG
>JADLEH010000139.1 GCA_020846255.1 Propionibacteriaceae bacterium | reverse complement strand
TCCTCATCCCCCCGGACCCCGAACTCGAGGCATTGGTGGACGACCCGGTTCGCGCCGACGTCCGGATCCTCGAGCCGGTGCCGAGGGAGTTGGCCGAAGGGCAGCCCGGGGATCGGCGATCCAAGGCTCGTCGATCCCTACGTTGGGCGCTGGCCCTCCTGCTGCTGGTGCCCTCGGAAACGCCGGGCGCTACCGCCCGTCCGGCACGCCGGCCAGTGCCCACCGGACGACGCCAACCGAGAACCTGCCCAGCGGACGTCCGATGAGGTCGGTGAGGACGTCGGGCAGGGGAAGCTGCAAGGCCGACCGCGCCCAGGGCGGCAGGAGCGAGACCGCGCCGGCCGCGAGGGTCCCGTAGCCCGGCCTGGCCAGTAGCGGCAGCGGCGGGTCGAGCAGCAGGAACCGGGCCGCCTCCCGGGCGGCCGGCGTCGCCTCGAGCTCGGGACGGTAGGCGGCCAGTTGCGCGGTGAGCTCCGCCACCGAGCCGGGCGGGTCGAGCACGCCCAGGAGGCCGGCCGGGACGCCGGCCTGGGCAACGTAGGTGTCCGCCTCTGCCGGGGTCAGCGGTTCGGCGCCGAAGGCCTGGTGGGCACGCAGGAAGCTGTCAGCTTCGGCGAGGTGCACCCACTTCAGGAGCCGCGGGTCGGAGGCGGAGTATGCCCGGCCCCGATCGTCCCGGCCGCGGACCCGGTGGTGGACCGAGCGCACCTTCGCGATCGCCGCCTCCGCGTCCGGGATGGTTCCGAAGGTCGTGACCGCGAGGTAGTGGCTGGTGCGTTGCAGCCGGCCCCACGGGTCGGACTTGTAGCCGCTGTGTCCGGCGACCCCTGCCATTGCCATCGGCTGCAGCGACTGCAGGAGCAGGGCCGTGATGCCGCCGACGAACATCGAGGCATCCCGGTGGACTCGCCAGATCGGGTCGGCACTGGAGAACCAGCGCTCGCCGGGCTTGCCCCAGATCTGCTCAGCCCGCTGAGCTGCGTCATCACCGGCGACCTTCGACCGCAGCAGCAGGCCAAGGCTGCGCTGGACATCAAGCACGGATGCAACCCGGTCGGGGCGATGTGGTGGGCATGGGCCAAGTCTGCCCGGTCGCCGAAACGCCGGGATCAGGCCGCCGGAGCGTCGGGCAGGTGGTACGGATCGTCCGCACGACTTCTCCACGCCGGCAGTCCCGCGATCATCGCCCCGCTAGTGTCAGGGAGACTGCCGATGGAGGAGAGCAATGCCTGGAACATCGCCCGCGAGCGGACGCGCGCGCGTGGTTGCCGCAGCGACGGCAGCAGCGCTGGTCCTGGTCTCCGTGCTCGCGGGATGCAGCGCCACGGAGGTGCCGGCGGCGAATGGTCCCCTGACGGAGCCGGCTGAGTACGCGACCGTCCTCGGCGACGAGGAGAGCAACTTCGAGGGCAGGCTGCTCCAGGTGGTCATCGAGGGGCTGGTCACCGGAGCCGCCGAGCAGGCCGGCGGCGATGCGTACGGCAACATCCTCGCGGTCCTGGGCTGGGGCGGCTCCGGGAGTGACGACTACTCCCGCATGCAGAAGACGCTCAACGACATCGACTCCGGCATCGCCGAGATCAGGACAGAGCTCGCTGCAATGCAGTCCCAGCTGAAGATCACTGAGGACGAGATCATCGGCAACAACAACGATCCGACGGCTGCGATCACCGAGATCACCACCTTCGACGACGAGTTGCAGGGACTGAGTGCTGCTGGCTCCCCGGGCAAGGGAGACCCGCGAACCGTCCTCGCTTTCGCGGGCAAGATCGAGGACCGCTACGGCATCGAGAACGATGTCCACAGCATTCACGACGCCATGATTCCGCAGACCCAGGTCAAGTCCGGTGTTCTCGACAACTTCACCGAGGAGCTGATTCTGCGGATGAACGCCTCCTCGGGCGTCGGGCTCAAGGACGCCTATCTCGCCCTCGAGATGTACTTCTCGCAGTTGCTCTACTACCAGATGCAGGGCGTCACGCTCGTCGTTGAGGCCAAGACCGCAGTTGTCGCCGGCGGCGGCACCGAGGTCGGCAGCTCTGCCGCGCAGTACTACCGGGACTTCACCACCAACAAGCTGGCACCACAGGTGCAGAGATTCATGGACAACACCTGGCGCCTGATCGCCGCGCGCGTTTCGCTGGCCCACACCAGCGGGTTCCTGCCCGCCGAAGCAGACCACATCGCGGCTCGAGCCGAGTTCCTCCGCACCCAGACGCTGGCCATGGACCACTTCGGCCTGCGCGCTCACGCCGTGGTCACCAGCAATCACAGCGGCGAGCTCGTGTCGGCGACCGCCAAGGCCGCCGACGGGACTGCCTTCACGGCGAATGGCACCATCACCTCGACGGTCCATGCTGCCGCGTTGTATGACTCGTGGAAGGGCAACCAGGTTTCCCCGTCCGACGAGTACCAGGTGGTCACGTTCGACTTCGGTGCCCGCCCCGCCGGTACCTACACCATTTCCGGGCCGGCAGGCTTCGCGCCCGCAGCCGTCCAGGTGCAGGCCTACACGGCCGACTACCAGACCGACCCGGCGGGAAAGATCCTCTACGGCTGCGCGCTCGGCCACACCCGAGTCGGCGCTGTGGAGGCGTTCGCCGCAGGCGCCGGCGGAGCCGCCCAGACCGAGGAACCCGGTGCCGCCTCGCCGCCGGGTGCCAGCCCCGCCACCGGCAAGATCTCGATCTCGGGCCACAAGGTCAACGGCAGTTACTCCGATGAGACGCAGGTCGAGTACCGCTTCGTCTTCGGCGGCTCGAAGGCAACCAAGGTGACCATCCCGAGCCAGGCACACGCCTACGGCAAGGTCTCCACCAGCATCGAGATCGATATGGACGGCGGTGGCTCGGCCCATGCCGATATCGCCGCCACCATGGGCGTCCTGGACGCGACCACCGGCAAGATGGTGGGTGCCTTGAGCAGCTGGTCGGCCGAATCCGACTCCAACCAGAAGGCGAGCCTCGACAAACGGCCGCCCAAGGCCTTCGTCTTCACGGCCCAACCAGGGCACCGCTATGCGGTCTACTTCGCGGTCAGCGCGAGCGGGTCGGCTCGCGACGGTGCAGCCACTTCAGAGCTCACGATCGACTCCATGAACGGCATGCAGATCCAGTTCTGAGGCCCGAAGCCAAGCACCCAGCCCGATCGTGGGACGACGCCGACACAGCGGGACGGAGCTGCAACGTTGCGGTGGTCACCGGCGTGGTGGAGGTATGAGTTCACTGCTCCGCGCCGGGTTGGTCGGCCTGGTCCTCCTCGGAAGCCTCGCCGCTAGCGGGTGTGCTGGTGGTGATCCGGCCGCCGGGTTGCTGCGAGCCGATGGGGTCAGCGCGCGGTCCGTGCCGGTCGGCGATGCCGAGGCGCTTCCCGACGTCGTCGCAGCGACCCGCCGGATCGGCACCACCACCCTCAGGCTCGCACCTGGCGACACCAACACGGTGGTGTCGCCCTCGAGCCTGGTTCTCGCGCTCGGCATGCTCACCGAGGGTGCCCGGGGTTCGACCCTGACCGCTCTGGAGAAGGCGCTCGGCGCGACCGGCGAGGACCGCCGCGATGCGCTCGCTGCGCTGCGGGGTGCGCTGCTGGCCAACGACGGCGACCCCGCTGCGGCCACCGGCGACGAGCTACCCGAGCGGCCGATCATCCACCTCGCGAGCCGGATCGTCACCGACGACGACTTCGAGGTCGACCCCGCCTACCTCGAATCGTTGGCGGACGTCTTCGACGCCGGCGTCCAGCAGACCGACCTCGGCTCGCAGGCCGGGATGGATGTCCTGAGCGCCTGGATCCAGCACCACACCGGCGGGCTGATCGAGAAGACGGCGATCGAGCCCGACCCCGACCTGCGGCTGGTGCTGCAGGATGCGATCCTGCTCGCCGCGCGCTGGCGGACGCCCTTCGGGCACTACGCCACCTCCCCGCGCCCGTTCACGCTGCCCGACGGCAGCGCGGTGGACACCGCGACGATGGCCGCCATGACCCCGTTCGCCTACGCCGAGGTCGACGGCTGGCGGGCGGTCCGGCTGCCGTACGTGGAAGCCCTCCACGCCGACGTCCTGCTGCCGCCCAAGGGGACCGACCCCGCCGAGGCCACCCCCGAGCTCCTCGCCGAGGTGTCTGCAGCGCTGGATGGCGCCACGCCGGAACTGGTCGACCTGACCCTGCCCACGCTCGACCTCGGTCCGGACACGCTCAAGCTGATGGACGTGCTGCCCGCGATCGGCGCCCCGGTGCTCTGCGCCGACGATCCCGACCTTTCCGGGATGGGCCCCGGCGACCTGTGCGTGCTGCAGGCCGTGCAACAGGCCGTCCTCAAGGTCGACGAGGACGGGACGGTGGCGGCCGCTGTGACCGAGATCGGTGTCGGCGAGACGTCCGCACCGGTGCCCGACCACGAGCTGCACCTGGACCGCCCCTTCCTGCTGACGATCGCCCACACCGAGACGGAATGGCCCCTGTTCCTTGCTGCCATCCGCGATCCGCGGCACTGACCAGACGGTCCCCCGGGGAACGGACGGGCCGACCTGGAACGGGTGCAACTCCACTCAACGCCGGGAACCCCGTACGGCCCGGCTCCGGGGGCTACCGCACCGCGCCCGGCCGCGTCCGACCCCTCGTGGCGCCGAGGTAGGCGCCGATGAAGACCATCGCGCAGATGATGGAAAGGATCCATCGAATCCAGTCGATGCCTGAAGTGTTCGCCACACCGAACAGGCCGGCCAGCCAGTAACCCACCAGAGCGCCCAGCGCCCCCAGGATGATGGTCCACAGCATGCCGATGTTCTGGTTGCCCTTCATGAAGAATCTGGCCAAGGCGCCGATGATGGCCCCGAAAATGATGAGGCCTATGAGTTCACCAATCATTGCTCTGCTTCCTTTCGTGCGGCGCGATTCGCCCGATGAATGCCGAAGCGGCATCGGCTCTCACATACCCGGGAGGTACGTCCCCAAACCTCGCC
>JADLEH010000138.1 GCA_020846255.1 Propionibacteriaceae bacterium | reverse complement strand
TCTAGCCCCACTCGCCGCGGGGCAGGCGTCGACCGGCGCCGATGGCTTCACTCCTGGTGCAGCGCTGCCACAACGTCCAGCCGGGCGGCGGAGCGGGCCGGCCCGATCGCAGCGAGAACGCCGAACGTGATGCCGACGACGACGGTCGCGAGCAGCCCGGTCCAGGGGAACGCGTAGGGCATCTGCCAGCCGACGGCACCCATCGCAGCCACCAGCGCGTAGCCGAGCCAGAGCCCGGCGACGGCACCGAGCCCGGTGCCGATCACCGAGAGCAGCAGCGACTCGGCCATCACCATCCGGCGGATCTGGCGCCGGGTGGCGCCAACGGCGCGCAGCATCCCGATCTCGCGGGTCCTGGCCAGCACGCTGATCGCAAGGGTGTTCATCAGGGCCAGCAGCGACGGCAGCGCGAGCGCCGCGACCAGCACGTCGAACACGATCATGGTCTGGCTGAACGTCTCCAGCTGCTCCGCCCGCCAGGTTGCCGACTCGTAGAGCCGGAACGCCGGGTAGTCGCCGACGATCCGGGCGAGGCGCTGCTTGGTCGCCGCCGGGTCGGCTGCCGGCGTCCGGTTCGCCATCAGCAGCAGGTCGGCGGTCACGTTGAAGTCCCGCTGCAGGTTCGCCTGCGACGCGTACAGGGTGGACAGCTTGGCGTTCAGGTAGTCGTTGCCGATCCCGGCGAGGTGGTAGGTCCGCCGGCCGTTGGGCGTGTCCAGCTGCACCGCCTGGCCGACCACCAGGTTGTGCTGGGCTGCATAGATGCCGTTCGCGATGAGCCACCGGCCGGTGCGCAGCTGATCGACCGCCTTGTCGCTGGAGCCGGCGTTCCAGTCGAAGGCAGCCACCTTCAGGTAGTCGTCCGGGTCGATGCCGATGACCTGGACGTCGGCGCCGTCGACCTTGGCCTGGGTGATCCGCAGCGTCGAGACGGCAGCGATTCCCGGGGTCGCGCGCACCTGGTCGGCCAGGCGTGGGCCGGCGGCGACATTGCCCTGGCCGAGGATGATCGACTGCGGGATGAGCAGGTAGTCCGCTGACAGCGACTTGTCCAGGTAGCTGGTGAACCCGGCGAAGATCGAGGTCACCATGGTGATCATCGCCACGATGGACGCAAGGCCGAGCATCACGGCCGTCACCGTGACAGCGCTACGGCCGGGGTTGCGCTGCAGGTTGCTGCGTGCGATCGCGCCCTCCCGGGAGAATGCCAGCTCGAGCGGCCGGGCGGCCCAGTCCGAGAGCGGGTTCACCACGGCCGGCGCGATCAGGGCGATCCCGACGAGGAACACCACCGAGCCGATGCCGACCAGGGTCGCCGACCCGGTGGTCAGGCCGAACAGGGACGCCACGATCAGGCCGAGGCCGATCCAGGCTCGCCGCCCGACGCGACGCTCGTAGACCTCGCCCAGCTGCGGCCGCATCGCCTCCATCGGGGTCACCCGCCCGGCCGCGCGCGCCGGGACGATGGCCGCTGCGACCGTGACCCCGACGCCGAGCACGATCGAGGTCACCCACGTGGAGAGGGTGAAGATCGGGCCGCCGACCTTGAAGTGCATCACCGACTCGAAGATGGGGGCCATCGCGGCGAACAGGCCGGCGGCCAGCGCCCAACCCGCCGCCAGGCCGACGGCGGTCCCGATCAGGCCCTGGAACAGCGACTCGGCCAGGAACATCCCCATCACGGTGCGCCGCCGCGTGCCGATGGCCCGCAGCATGCCGATGTCCCGCCGGCGCTCGGCGACGACGGTGCGGAAGCTGTTCAGGATGATGAACCCGGCGGTGGCGAGCGCGAAGACGCCGAACATGTTGAAGGCGAAGGTCCCGACCTGGAGCGATGCCAGCAACGTCGACTCGGTCGAGAGCCCGCCCACCTGGTAGTCGGGGCCCAGCGCGGCCCCGACGGCCTGCTCGGCCGCCTCCCGGTCGGCGCCCTGGACGAGGACCGCCTCGACCTGGGTGATCCGCGGGCCGAGACCGAACAGCTGCTGCGCGGCCGGCAGGGTTACGTACACCTGCTCCTGGCCGGGCACGGTCGTGGTGTCGAGGAGGCCGACCAGGCGGAACCTCGCGGTGCCGCCCGCTGCCGGCAGCACCAGCTGGTCCCCGACCCCGAGGCCGAGGTCGTCGGCCAGGTCGGAGTTCAGGACGACGGCAGCGTCGTCGCCCGGTGCCAGCATGCGGCCCTGGCTGAGCGGGATGTCCCGGACGGAGTCGACCGGCGGCAGGTCTATCCCGACCACGACCAACTGGGCCAGCGCGTCCGGGGCTGCGTCGGCGCTGCGGGGCAGCGGTGCCATGCGCTGGACGCCGGGGCTGGCCGCAGCCACCTGCGGCACCCGCAGCAGGGTGTCCACCACGTCCGGCCGGAACGGCTGGTTGTAGGCGCTGGTGACGGTGAGGTCCACCTTGCCGGCTGCAGCGAGCAGGTTGTGCGTGAACGCGTCGACCATGGCCGGCAGGATCCCGTTCAGCCCGAAGGTGAGCATCACCCCGAAGACCACGGCGAGCGTGGTCAGCAGCGACCGGGCGCCGCGCCCCCGCAGGTAGCGGGCGGCAAGGGTGAGGACGAGCTTCACAGCAGACCGGCCCTCTCCAGGGCCGTCCGGGGTCCTTCGTTGCTGCCGTCCAGCTCCAGGTCGTCGACGATCCGACCATCCCGCATCAGCACCAGCCGCTGCGCGAAGCTGGCGATCCGCGGGTCGTGGGTGACCATCAGCACGCTGCGGCCCCACTCCGTACTGACCTGCCGGAGCAGGCCGCCGATCTCGGTGGCCGACCTGGAGTCGAGGTTGCCGGTGGGCTCGTCCGCGAGCACCAGCGCCGGGTCGCCGGCCAGCGCTCGGGCGATCGCGACCCGCTGCTGCTGGCCGCCGGAGAGCTGGTCGGGCCGGTTGTGCAGCCGGTCGCCGAGTCCCACCCGTTCGAGCCACTGCACCGCCCTTGCCCCGGCCTCCTTGTTGCCGTCCAGCCGGAGCGGCAGCGAGGCGTTCTCGGTTGCGTCCAGGACGGGGATCAGGTTGACGAACTGGAAGACGAAGCCGATCCGGCGGCGGCGCAGCTCGGTCAGCTGGTCGTCGGGGAGGTCGCCGAGGGTGTGGCCGTCAATGCTGACCGAGCCGGCTGTCGGGGTGTCCAGCCCGCCGAGCAGGTTCAGCAGGGTCGACTTGCCGCACCCGGAAGGGCCCATCACCGTCACGAACTCCCCGGCGCCGACCCGCAGGTCGACCCCGTCAAGGGCGGTCACCTCGGCCGCCCCGGTTCCGTAGACCTTGGTGAGGCCCCTGATCTCGACGATGGCCGGCGTCGGTTCGATGGTCATCGGCCGATCACCTGGTCCGCACCTGCTGGCCGTCGACCAGCCCGGACGCGCCGGTGGTGACCACCCGGTCGCCCGCGGCCAGCCCGGAGGTGACCTGAGCGGCGGAATCAGTGGCCGCGCCGACCGTCACCTGGCGCCGATGGACGGTGTCGTCGGCTGCGAGGACGAGGACGGACCGGGCGGAGCCGTCGGTGAGTACGGCCTCGATCGGGACGGTGAGGGCGTCGGGGATGTTCTGCACCTCGATCTCGGCCGAGCCGCTCATGCCGCTGAACAGCCGCGCCTGGCCGCCGTCGAACGCGACCCGGACGCCGAAGGCGACCGTCCCGGTGCCGGTGGTCTCCGGGGTGGCCAACACCCTGGTCACCTTGCCCTGGAAGGGCTCGGTGAAGGCGTCGAGGGTTACCGTGGCCGGCTGGCCCTTGGCGACGGCCGCGATGTCGGTCTCGTTGACCGATGCCCCGAAGTCCATCCGGGTCGGGTCGGTCACCGTGAACACCGCGACCCCAGGGGTCAGGCCGGAGCCGGGTTCCACCGAGCCGTGGAAGCTGACCGTTCCGGCGAACGGGGCCGTGAGTTCGGCGCGGGCCAGGTTGCGTTTCGCCTGGGCCAGGGCCTGGTCGGCAGCCGTGACGGCCTGGGCCGCAGCTGTCTGCGCCAGCGCGACCCGGGACGCGACCGAGAGCTTCCCGAGCCCGGACTGGGCGGCCTTGAGGGCTGCAGCCGCCTGCGACTTGGCCGTCCGCAGGGTGCGCAGGGTCGGCCGCATGGCGCGCCTCTCCTCGCTCGTGGCGTCACGGTAGTCGGCGACGAAGGCCGAGTAGTTCTTGGCGGCCGTCGAGACCTGCGAGCGGGCAGCGGCGAGCGCGGCGCCGGCGGCGGAGCGGTCGATGGCGCTGGGCACACCGTTACGCACGGCTTCCACCTGCGCCACCGCAGCCGAGAGCGTGGCCCTGGCCTGGGCGACGGCCAGCTTCAGCGGGCCCGTGGCCATCACGGCGAGGGCCTGGCCGGCTTCCACGGTGTCACCGTCGGCGACCCGCAGCTTGGCGATCGTGCCGGGAGCAGGGGGGTAGACCCCTCGGGAATGCGCTGCGACCAGCGACCCCGAAGCGCTCACGGTGACGCTCAGCTGGCCGACGGCTGCCGTTGCCGACCCGACCAGTGGCCGGTTGTTCGCTGCCGAATAGGCATAGCCGCCGCCGAGGGCCAGCACGACAGCTGTGCCGATTCCGATTGCGATGACGGTCTTTCGCTTCATTCCTGGTTCCTGTCCAGTCGGGCGTGGAGTTGCTTGAGGAGTGCGACGACGTCCGGGCCGAGCGGCACGCTGAACGTCCCGTCCGGGACGCCGAGAACGCGTTCCTGGGCCTGGAAGATGGAGACCGAGCCGTCGAGCATCACCTCGGCGAACGCATCGGCATCCGTGGCCTGCATGGCCCGGTTCCAGAGGCGGTCGGCCGCGTCCAGCCAGAGCAGCAGGACGATGTCGGTGGCGCCCTCGGCGGAACTCACCCGGATCGAGCCGTCGGCGACACCTTCACGGACGATCGGGAGCAGCACCAGGCGGGCCTGTTCGCGCCAGGTCTCGAAGATCCGGTGCCGTAACGCGTAGTTCTCCTCGCGGTAGAGGAAGGCCGCCTGGGCGACGTCGGCGTTCTGGGCCTTGTAGCCGGCAGCCGCCTCCATCACGGTTCTGAGCCGGACCGCCGCCGTGCCCTCGGCCCCGTCCGCGGCGACGCTGAGCTGCGTGAACAGCGAGTCGCCGAACCGCTGGACCAGCTGGGCCTGGAGGTCCGACTTGGAGTTGAAGTAGTGGTAGAAGGTGCCCTTGGCAACGTTCGCTGCGCGGGTGAGTTGCTCGACGCTCATCGCTTCGTAGCCACTGGTGCGGCACAGGTCCAGCGCCAGGTCGAGGAGTTCCTCCCGCCGGACCTCGGGTCGCTTGGTTACCCGGGTCATGGTGCGACCAGCCGAGAAGTGCCTGTCATCGGACGTTCCTCCAAACCTGGTCGCGGCCACTGACCGACCGTCGGTCAGTCTACGCCGAGGGGCGGCCGTTGGCGAGTGGAAACCCCGCAGGTCAGGTGTTCAGCAGTGCCAGCACGTCGGGCGCCTGCCGGTGCCTTCCGGGGGCCTGTGCCGTCCACTCCGGATAGTGGTCGAACCAGGCGAGCAGGTCGCTGGCCATCGGCTGGTTCCGGGGCGCGAGCGAGCCAACCACCATCCGCCAGGAGTCAGCCATGGCGACGACGTGGTCGCCGCGGGCGAAGCCGGCGGTCAGGCCAGGGCACGGGAGCATGGGGATCCCCAGGTCGGAACGGAGCAGGTGGCTCAGCCCGTAGCGGGTGGGCGCAGCAGCCCTCGCCAGGTCGAAGTCGAAGTCGTTGAGCCCCGGTTCGGTCACCTCCTGGCTCGTGCTGCCCCAGGCCATCGCATCGACCCATGCCTCCAGCAGCGCCCAGCAGGCGCTGAGCCGGTGCGGCTGGACGTATCGGCCGGCCAGAACGGTGTCCACGTCGGAGCCGCTCGGGATGCCGGGACGCAGCACCGGGGCGTCCGGCGCCCGGCGGAACACTGGCCCGAGCTTTCCCAGCAGGCCGGGGGTGGCGGCCGGCGTGGCCGGGAACCTGTGGGCAGCTATGGCGCGCAAGGCTGAGGCGGTCTCCTCGGGGGCGCCGAAGATCCCGCGCACTTCATCGATCGCGATGGCGTAGAGCCGCAGGGCACCCATGGCTCAACGCTAACCGGGCGGCATAGGTTTGGGGCCGTGAACCCCAGATCCCGTCGACTGATCGTCACCGGGGCACTGCTGCTCCTGCTCATCCTGGTAATGGCCGGGACGGTCCTCGGCCAAGGGGCGATAGGCTCCGCCCCATGATCGTGGGGGTGCGCAGAGCTGTGGCCGGGCTGGTTGTCGGGCTGGTGGTCTCGCTGGGACTCGCCCCGGCCGCTCCGGCCGGCGCCGAGACTCCTACCCCCACCCCGACAGCTGCCACCTCACCGGCGGCCAAGGACAGCGACGGCCCGGATGTGGCTGGGGACAACTCCCGCCAGGTCTGGGCGCTCGGTGGCGCCGGGGTACTGGCCCTGATCGCCGCCGGCGTGGTGTTCCTGCGCCGGCGCTGACTTCAGGCGAGCTGGTTCAGCTCGATCCCGACCCGCCGGAAGACCGCGCCGAAGCCGGCCAGCACGCCGGCGTTCGGATCCGGGACGGAGAGCACTCCGGAACCGTGCCGCGCCCGCAGTTCGGCGAGGCCGGCCAGGTCCGGGTGGGCGAGCACGGCAGCCACCGCCGTCCGGTCCCCGCCGACCATCAGGGCCTCCAGCCGGCCGAGCTCGGGCAGCAGGAGTTCGGCAACGTCCTCGGCCGCCGCATCGAAGGACCGCCCGGCCTGGTTGGCGCGGCGCCGGGCGTAGCGCTGCTGGGACCACCCGCCGGCCTTAGTCCGTCCCTGCACGTAGTGGCTCCCGTGCCGTCCGGCGACCAGCAGGGCGCCGTCGAAGACGCCCACGGCGTGGGCCTTCTGGCGGGCGATCAGCGCACCGACGCGGCGGGCCCGGACGAACTCCCCGACCAGCCCGGCCAGCGGATCTCCCTCAGGTAGCGGACCCCAGACCAGGTTGAAGCCCGCCGTCGCACCATCGGGGGCGAGCAGCAGGACGCGGTCGGGCGAGACCTCGGCGGCCACGCGGCCGTGCCGCTGCTGGAACCCGGCCAGCCAGCCGTCGAGACGCTCCGGCGCGACGCTTACGGTGCGCGGCCCCGGCTGCGGTGTCATGGCTATAGTCTGGCTCTCGATCGCAGGAGGGAGGGATGATGAGCGACCTCATCGACACCACCGAGATGTACCTGCGAACCATCTACGAACTCGGTGAAGAGGGTGTACCGCCGTTGCGGGCCCGGATCGCCGAGCGGCTCAAGCAGAGCGGGCCAACCGTATCCCAGACCGTCGCCCGGATGGAGCGCGACGGCCTGGTCTCGGTGCACGAGGACCGGCATCTGGTGCTGAGCGCGAAGGGTGAGCGGCTGGCCGCCCGAGTGATGCGCCGGCACCGGTTGGCGGAGCGGCTGCTGACCGACGTGATCGGCCTCGAGTGGCACCTCGTGCACGAGGAGGCTTGCCGTTGGGAGCATGTGATCTCCACCGATGTGGAGCGACGACTGGTGGCGATCCTCGACCATCCGGTCAGCTCCCCGTACGGGAACCCGATCCCGGCGCTGGAGGAGCTGGGCGTCGAGCCGGCCGCCGAGTCGTTCCTCGACGGCACCGAGCTGCTCTCCCTGCGGGTGGCCGACGGCCGCGAGCACGAGGTGGTGGTATTGCGGATGAGCGAGTCGATCCAGAGCGACCCGGAGCTGCTGTCGGCACTCGAGGCCGCCGGGGTGGTCCCGGGTTCGCCGGTGCTGGCAGCCCTGGTCGGGCGGAGGCTGCTGTTCCGTGGCGACAGCCATGAGGTCGAGCTGCCGGCGCTCGTGGCCGAACACATCTTCGTCGCGGCCGACTGACCTGCCTGGCGCCCCTCTGTGGGCACCTGTCCGGGCCTCGATCGGGAATACCCGGACGGGTGTGGGGCGTTCCCCGGACGTACCACGATCGATAGGAATCCAATGGCAACCATCGCACTGACGAACGACGACTTCGGCAAGACCGTGAGCGAGAACGGCATCGTTTTCGTGGACTTCTGGGCTGACTGGTGCCCGCCGTGCAAGATGTTCGGACCGGTGTTCGATGCGGCTGCAGAGGCTCATGCCGACGCGGTCTTCGCCAAGGTGGACACCGACGAGGAGCGCGAACTGGCCGGCGGTCTCGGGATCAGTTCGATCCCGACGCTGATGGCTTTCCGTGACGGCTACCTGGTGTACCGGGAGGCCGGCGCCCTGAACAAGAACCAGTTCGAGAAGCTCGTCCAGCAGGTCAAGGACCTCGACATGGAGAAGCTGAAGGCCGAAGCAGCGGCCGTAAAAGGGAGTTGAGAAACACCTCCGGCTTGTCACCCATTGGGGTGACACCCGTCCAAGCCCGACCTATACTCGAAAGTGGTTCCTGCCCCATCCCCCCGGGCAGGAACCACTCAGCGTCTGTGGCCGGGTTCCGGCCCGGGCCACCGATCCGGCGGCAGTCAAGCGCCGCAGGTCCCGCCCCGGGCGGGCCGGTCGGAGGACCGTCCTAGCGGCCGATCCCGGCAGCGATGATGCTGGTCACGATCACCGAGGTGATCGTGACGGTCGCGAAGCCGGCGACGATCATCTTCGGCAGGATCTCACCCTCGATGGCTGCCACCTCCTCCGGGGTCTCGCCCGCGCCCTTGGCCGCTTCCTGCGAGAGGATCATGGTGCCGGGGAAGCCGTAGAGCGAGGTGAGCCCGATCGCCAGCGACATCGGGACGGTGTAGCCGAGAAGCTTGCCGGTGACCGCAGAGAAGGCCGCGATGCCCACCAGTCCGAAGGCGAAGGCGATCAGCAGCGGCACGGCGAGGTTGGCCAGGTCGGCGGGCTTGAGCGTGGCCAGCGGGCCGAACACCATGATCATGATCGCCAGCATCATCAGGCCGAACGAGTCGATGCCGGTCAGCACCGAGGCCTTGAACACGCCCGTCGTGCGCAGGACGATGCCGAAGATGAGCGCCACGACGAACGTGTTCAGGGTGCCGTTGGTGAGGTTGTTGATCCCGATGCTGAGCAGCACGACGACGCCGACGCAGAACAGGGTGCCGGCAGTGGTCCGGAAGGGCGCCGGGAGCAGGCCTTCGCTCGTCTTGCCCTCCGCGACAGCTTCCGGAACCGCCAGCCGGCCGGCCCGGTACTCAGCCTTCAGCCGGGACGCCTCCTTGCGCAGGATCAGGGAGGTCAGCGGGAAGCCGAACAACCCCTGCAGGGCTGCGATCAGCACCGGGAAGGCCGCCACCGTCGTCAGGCCGACGCCGAGGGCCGCCTCCTGCACGATCAGCACCGAGATGGTTCCGCCAGAGAGGGCGCCGATCCCGGCGATCGCGTAGTCGCGGCCGACCGAGATCAGGTCGCCGTACTCGTCCACCCGGGCACCGCCGCCGAAGATCAGGCCGGCTGCCAGCAGCAGCACGCCGATGCCGACCACCGTCGCGATGCCGATCAGGAGCGTCTTCCACTGCTTCTTGAAGTCGTCGAGGCTGATCATGGTGCCGAGGTGGACGATGATGAAGCCGACGACCACCCCGGCGAGGCCGAGCAGCGACGAGCTGGGCAGCAGGTCTTCGGGGAAGACGCCGGTCATGAACCCGACCAGGAAGATCAGCGAAGCCACGAACAGGCTCGAGAGCAGCGACTTCGTCTTCTTGGCAACGAAGTCGCTGATCGTCCAGACCAGCATGACCACGACGAACGCCAGCACCGGATTCATGCACGCACCACCTATTCGGCCTCAGTTGGCAGACATCATGGCTGGTCAGCGGTTCCCTGGGCAGCACCAAAGCTGGTTTCGGCCGGAATTGTGCCCGCAGCGGGCGTTCCGGGGTGGATCTTCGACAGCAGGACGACTCCGGCGATGGCCACGGCTGCGAACAGCAGCATCAGCAGCGCCGCCGGCCAGGTGAGGTTCATGCCCTCGCCCAGCACCGCGATCCCGTAGGCCACGCCGGCGACCGGGCCGGCAGCGTTCAGGGTCCCGACCACGATCTCGGCGGCGCCGGAGGCGTAGCCCTGCTGGATCCAGATCCCGGCGAGCACCATGCCGGCGACGATGGAGCCGGCCAGTAGCCAGAACACCGGGGAGCCGAGCCAGGGCCGGCTGGTGGTGTAGTGGCCGATCGCCTTCACCACGCCCGACTCGGCGCCGTAGATGACCGCAGCAGCCGCCGACCAGGCCAGGCATCGCCAGGCGAGAGGGCCGCGGGCGCCGGCGAGGGCCAGCAGGGCGGCGATGCCGAAGCCGGCGAGGGTGCCGAGCACCAGCCAGGTGTCGTTCAGCACCGGGTAGGGGGCTGCGTTGCGGATCGCCACCCAGGCGAACGCGACCGTGCCCAGCACGGTGAGGGCTGTCGCGCCCCACATCGCCGGGGTGATCGGACGCCGGTGGACCCGGGCGGCCAGCAGGATCGTCCACGGCACGGCGAGAACGCCGATCGGCTGCACCACGGTGACCGGTGCCAGCAGCAGCGCTGTCATCTGCAGCACGGCGCCAACCCCGGTGAGCAGCAGCCCGCCCAGCCACCGGGGGTTCCGGATCACCGCCAGCAGTTGCCCGCCGGACAGCTTCCCGCCGGGTTCGGGCGCAGCGGTGTCGCCCACGGCGAGGTGCTGGACGACCGAGGCGACCGCGAGGGCCACAGAGGCCAGGACGGTCAGGACGACCGCGAGGCCGATGTTCTGGGTCACGAAGGTTCCTCTCAGAAGCGCCAGATGACGGGGACCCACAGCACTGCGACCAGCAGGAAGAGCAGCAGCAGTGGCAGCCCGAGCTTCCAGTAGTCGGTGAACCGGTAACCGCCGGGTTCCATCACCATGGTGTTGGCAGCTGTTGCTACCGGAGTGAGGAAGGAGGCCGCGCCGGAGACGGTGAGCGCCATCATGAACGGCAGCACCGAGACGCCCAGGTCGGCGGCCAGCACGGTCGCGATCGGCACCATGATCAGCACCGTCGCGGTGTTGGAGATCAGCTGGCCGAGGACCATGGTCAGGACGCTGATGGCCAGCAGCGCGAGGTAGGGGGAGGAGTCGCCGATCAGGGCGAGCAGGCCGTTGGCGATCAGGTCGGCGGTTCCGGTAGTGGTGAACGCCACCGAGAGCGGGATCATGCCGGCCACGAGCACGACGGTTGTCCAGGACACCGCCCGGTAGGCCTGGGTGGGCGTGAGGACGCCGGTGAGCACGATCGCGATCGCTGCCAGCACCCCGGCCACCGCCGGCGGGACGATACCGGTGGCCAGCAGCACCACCATCGCGGCAAGGATCCCGATCGCGCGTCTGGCCCCGATCCCCAGCGGCACGGAGCGGCGCAGCTTCGCCGGCTCGTCCACCACCAGCACCTCCGGCCCGGCGGTGTGCTGCTGCAGGTGTGCCCAGGTGCCGCGCAGCAGGAGGGTGTCACCTGCCCGCAGCTTCGCCTCCGTCCCGGTCAGGTCCTCACCGGAGCGCTGCAGGCCGAGCACCACGAGGTCTCCACTCGGGGTGGTCATGCCCGGGAACAG
>JADLEH010000137.1 GCA_020846255.1 Propionibacteriaceae bacterium | reverse complement strand
TGAGCACCGCAGTGATCCCGCCCGGCTCCTGCACCGGCGTCAACGACCCGGCCGGCGCCCCTGGCTGGCGCCGGGCGGCGTGCATCAGGGTCACCCGGCGATCCGGCGTGGCCATCGGGTGCCGCCCGTCGGCCACGACGCCGTCGTCAGCCCCGCCGCCCCGCCACTGTGCCACCGCCAGGTGGTCGACGAAGTCCTCGGTGACGAACGAGGACAGCGCCAACGTCACCTGCTCACCCGGAGCCAGCCGCACCTCCACCACGTCCCCGAAGGTCGCCATCCGGGCCTCGTCCCCGTTGCGCGGACGCAGCGCGAGGTTACGCGCGCCCACCTCCGGCCAGCGCTCCGGCCACGCGGCCGGCTCCGGCCGGATCGCCACGCCCCCGCGCTCGGCCACCGGGAACACCATCACCCCACCCGACGCCGGGTCGGGCAGGCCGCTCTCCAGCGCCCGCAGCACCTGGTCGAAGGTGGCCGTATCGACGCCGTCCAGCATCCCGTGCTGCTCGGCCAGGTCGAGGCTCACCAGGGGCGGGTTCAGCCGGCGCGCGTTGTTGGCCGGGTAGTCGGGGGCGTCGGCACGCACCACAAGCAGGTCCACGTCACCGCCCGGCCCGAGGTCCATCGCCGGGTCGGGCAGGCTCACCACGGGCGCTGCCACCGGTTCGAACCTGGAGTACGGGATGCTCGAGGTGCCCATCGTCTGGTCGGGATCCGCCGGTGCCACCCCGTGCCCGGTCAGGTCCGCCAGCCGGATCCGGAGGTGGTAGCTGCGGCCGAACCGTAGCGGCAGCAGCGAGCCCGGCTCCACCTCGTGTTCCCACGCGAAGCTGAACGGCAGGGTGTTCCGCGGGCTGGCCGGTCTCGCCTGCGCGACCGCCAGGCTCCAGCCTGACCAGCGGGCCACCAGTTCACCGGCAACCAGCGTGTTGCCCTGCAGGACGGCCGCCCCGGGCTTCACGTGACCCTCCTCAACCAGCTCCGCGATCGGACGCTCGTTCACCAGGTACCGCGCCTTCCGCAGCATCAGCGAGGACCACTGCCCGCCCCGGGGGCGCACGTCGACCCGGTAGCCGAGGGTCAGGTCGTCGGCGTCCAGCGGCTCGAACGCCTCGGTCCGGTCCCGCCCGGCATTCCGGGACGCCGCCGCCCGGCGGGCCTGGAAGTCCGCGCCGCGACCCGGCCGCAGCAACTGGATCCCGGCCGACCGCAACGCCGGCAGGCGCGTGGCGGCCGCCGGGGCGCGGCCGTCCGACAGCTCCGTTGCCGCGGCCGTCAGCCGATCCACGGCAACGTCGACCTCGAACGTCGAGGTCACCCACTGGTCGGCGAGGCTGAGGTCGACGCACCCGGCCCGGGCAAGGGCGGACCGGCCCGGCACCAGCCCGCGATCGCCGTCCACCTCGTACCGGGACGGCACGCTCACCGGCACCAGCCCGGGCGGCGCGGCCGGCATCCCCACCGTGATCAGCCCCGAACCCGACAGCGCCGCCGCATCGATGGGCAACTCGAAGGCCAGGCCCAGCCTGCGCAGCACCGCGGGATGCTCGCGGAGCAGCGCGATCACCTGGTGGAACTCCTCCACAGCCGTCCCCGCGCCGGCCTCCGCCACCGGCGAGGCGGTCAGGGGGCGCTGCCAGTTGTCGCGCAACTCCTTGGCGACGGCCTCGTCCAGGTCCGGCTGGTCGGCCGAGGTCGCGTCGATGCTGACCGTCGACACCGAGCTGTAGGTCGCTTCCACAGCGGTCGCGTCCGCAGCCGTCTCGCGGACGACCGGGGCGTCCGCTATCACCGGCTGCGGGGCGTCGGCGACAGTCAGGGCGGAGAAGAAGTCCCGCCACACGTCCGAATCGCCCTCGTGGCGGGGCGACACCTGCTGCTTGACGCCGTCGACGTCCACCTCGAAGGTGGCCTGGCCGAGGATGGCCGGCCAGTCGGACAGCGGCGTGCCCGCCACCGTGGCCGCCGAGTCGAGCCGGGGGATGGCGACCACCCGGACCACGGGTTCGGCGCCGTCGTCAGCGACGGAGCCGGGGACGGCGATCAGGATCAGCCGGTTCACGTGTGCACCTCCCTGCCCCTCCAGACTCGGCTCAGGCCCGCTGGAACGCGTCGCGGTACCGCTTCCAGTCCTCCGGCGTCGGCGGCGCCGGCGGCGCGGGCAGCTCGGCGGCGGCGGCCGGCTCCCCGCCCAGCTTCGGCCCAAGGAACGTGTAGACGCCGGTGTCGAGCGAGATCGAGCCCGACCAGAACGTGACGTCGATCTCGATGACCGCCGTGGCACGACCGGTGAGGCGGGCCCGGTTGAGGGGCGGCGCCGGCGCGAGGAACGACAGCTCCACCCTCAGCTCCACCGACACCGAGACCAGCCCCAGCACGTCCACGCTGCCGCCGATGTTCAGGAACCCGGTGACCGAGCCGTCCGAGGTGATCCGCACGCCGCCGAACGCGTGCACCTCGGCCGAGGCGACGCCGACGTTGACGGCCACCATCGCCCCGAAGTCGAGGGAGGCCTCGAACCGCCGGATCGTGTCCCCGGCCACCTCGAAGACCAGGTAGCCGCGACCGCCGAACATCGAGACGGTGAGGGTGAACGGGTCCTCCCGGCTGGCGAACGCCAACCGGGTGACGATCGGCCGGCGGTCGAAGGGCACCTCGACATCGACCGAGGCTGCGATGTTGCGCATCACGAACATCCCGGCCGCCACCTCCGGCACCGTCAACCGGAACCCGGCACTGATCCCGCCGGGCACCGACGTAACGCGCGGCGCCGTGCCGCCGAAGCTGACCTTCTCCTGTAGCGTCTGCAGCAGGGCGAGCGGCCCGTTCAGCTTGAAGGCGAAGCCCTTCGGCTCCAGGCTGGGGGCCCGACCCGGAACCTGCCTGAAGGTCACCTCGTCGAAGTGCAGCACCACCAGTTCGGCCGCCGGGGGGAGCACCAGGTCGAAATCGGTGATCGTGCAGACGGTCTCGGTGAGCGCGGGTGACCGCTGCACAGTGAGCCGCATCACGGTCTGTGGACGGGCCCGGAACGGCCCGACGCTGCGGAGCCGGAGGTCCGGCCAGCTCATCCGCACCCCGCCGTCAGGAGTGGGGGAGATCTCCAGCGGCTGCGGGATCGCCGACCGGTCGAGCAGGTCGGACAGCTGGATGCCGAGCAGGGTGGTGTCGCCGAACGCTGCCGCGAGATCGGGCGGCTCGGGCAGGAAGCCGGTCAGTGAACGTGCGTTGACCGGGCCGTGCACCCTGGACAGCACGTCGGTCGCGATCACCGGCGACACCAGCCCGCCGGCAGCGTCGGCGCGATCGGCGAAGTCGATGCCCAGCGGCGTCGCCAGCGCCAGCGCGACCGGGCCGGCGCCGTCGCGGACGTAGTCGGGGTGGTAGGCCACCCGCGTCAGGCCGTCCAGGCCCGGGACCAGTTCGGCGACGGCCTGGAGCACCACCTCGGCCTCGACCAGCTGCGCACGGAACTGGCCCGCGGTCGGCGAGGCCGCCGCGAGCGCGAGGCGGCGGACCGGCAGGAGGTCGTTGGGCTGGGGCGTGCCGGCGTCGGGCGCGAAGTTCACGACCGCGCCCCGTCCATCCAGCTCCGCATCGGGGTTGTCGGTCCACGCCGCCGCGATCCGGTCGAGCCACGTCCGGTCGGCGAGCGGGTGGAAGGCGGGGAAGTCTTCGTCCTCGTCGAGGTCGACGTCGTGGACGAACAGCGCCGGGCTGAGGGTGCGCAGGTCGTCGCAGCGCAGCGGCAGGAGCACCGGCCCGCCGGTGCGCGCCTGTGGCCAGGCGAAGACCACGATCGGCACGGCTCCCCGGTCGAGGATCGCCTGGATCTGCGCGGTCTGGGCCGGCACGCTCTGGCGCAGCGCGCGGACGACGGCGACGGCGTCGGCGAACTCGGGGCCGAAACCGGCCAGCGCGTCCTCCGAGGCCAACGCCTGGTGCGCGGCCTGCCGGTCGGCCTCGATCTGGTCAAGGCGCGGCAGCAGGGCTTCGGACTCCCGCCGCATCTGGTCGAGGTCGGCCATCTGCTGCGCGCTCAGCCCGGGCGGAATGAAGGGCGGCGGCGGCGGGGGAGGAGGGGGCGGCAGGATCTCGCCGGTCTCGACGACCAGTTCGGGCGGTGGCGGGGGCGGTTCGACCGGGATCGCGTCCAGCGCCTCCTGGTGCAGCCGCGCGATCTCCTCAAGTTCCGCGATCGCGACGCCCAGCTGGCCCAGCCGGGCCGACACCTCTGCGGTCAGCGCCGCCGCGTTCTCGTCGATCAGCTGGCGGGCGAACGCGAACAGGTCGACGACGCGCTGTTCCGCCGCGCCGAGGTCGCCCTGGGCGGCGTCGAGCTGGGCACGCAACTCGTCCAGCCGCTTGGGCTGCAGGGTGGTGCGCCCGTTGTCTGGGACGACGTCGGTGGCAGCGACCTCGACCACCGGCTGCAGCACCTCCACCTCGCGGAACGGGAAGCGCCGGGCCAGCAGCGGGTCGGCTGGCCGCCCGACGACCGGCTCGGCGACGATCAGCAGCCGTTGCTGCTGCAGCCCCATGGTCACGCTGCTCCCGTCCGGCGGCACCGGCGTCCGCACCGTCACGTCGAGCAGGCTCGCCCGGTGCCCCCACGGGTACAGCCGGCCGCGGCTCTCGGTGCGGACCTCGAGGTCGCGACCGAGCACCACCCGCTGTTGCCAGCTGAACGTCTCCCAGTCCCCGGAGATCGCGAGGGTGCCGCCGAGCGGGGTGAGGTCGATCCAGGGGGTCGTCGGCGACTCGGCCCGGGCCTCGGCGACGATCCGTCCCCTCAGGTCGCTGTTCAGCGGCACCACCAGGCTGTCGTCGGGTTCGGGGTCGAACGGGTCGACCCGAAGCGGCCCGTTGCCACTGAGGCGGGCCGTCCAGACCCCGCCGCGGCCCGGTTCCGGCGGCGGTGTGGGGGTGACGTGCAGCCCCGGGTTGTCGGCCGGGTCCACGCCGAGGTGCAGGCGCCAGGGCAGCTCGAGGTTCGACTCCACCGGGGTGCCGGCGGCCACCAGCTCCAGGATGCCGGCCACGGTGAACGGAGCCCGCACTCCCTCGGCGAACCCCTTCACCGTGATCCGGCTGGTCCCGGCCAGGCTGGTGGCGGCGCGCCCGGTGCCCGGGTCGAGAACCGTTTCCCCGAGTGCCTGCGGCGGGAAGTCGAGCGTGATCGCAGCATCGGCCGACGGCGCGAGTTCCTGGTTGTCCAGGTCGAAGGCGGAGAGTTCGGCGCGCAGCAGGACGAGGTCGTCAGGCCTGAACAGCAGGACGGGGAGGTGTTCGATCCGCATTCCGAGCCCCTTGCTTCAGTAGGGCAGCGCTGCTTGCGCCCGACGCTAGGCAAGCTCGTCTGGTCGCGGCAATGCGCACAGTTCACCCGTCCTTTCCCGGTAGGCAATTTCAATGATCGACGCCGGACGGCCGGCAGCGCTGAAGTGGGCACACCCAGCGTTACCCCCGGGGAGGCCGATCATGGCGCTGCGTTCAGAGCTGTTCCGCGACGACACCAGGCTGCAAGCCTGCCTTGTGCAGGACTCGGCGCACGTCACCCCGGGCTCGGTGGGCAACTTCGTGGTCCGGATCCAGCTCGCCCTGCGGATCGTCGACCGCGCGTTCATCGACGAAACGGAATTCACCACTGGCACCTACGGTCCGACCACCACGCTCGCCGTCCGCGCCTTCAAGACGTCGCGGAACATCCTGAACTTCCAGGGCCAGATCGACGACGTGGTGGGCAAGAAGACCATCGCCGCCCTGGACGACGAACTGGTCGGTTCCCCACTGCCGAGGGCGGACGTGATCAACCGGGCGTTCGCCGACAGCCGCGCCAGCCTGGCCGCGGTGCAGAACCGGCTGCTGGCGCTTCAGCTCGCCATCGACACTGCCGCGGCGCTGCCCGAACCCGACCGGACCCTGGCCATGGTGCCGATCCTCACCAACCACGCCCGCAACATCCAGGTGCTCTCCCGCCGGCTGGTGCTGGTGTCGGCTGACCCGCTGTCGACGCAGTTCCGCGAAGCGCTGGCGAAAGTGCTGGCGCTCATTGCCGGCAACCTGGGCCACCCGTTGTCCATCCGCGACGACGGGGTCACCGGACGGTGCGCGGTCGGACCGCCGTTCGCCGCCACCACTGCTTCCGACCCCGACCCGAAGGTCAGCGTCTGCGACCCGTTCTTCACCGCCAGTCGGGACCTCCAGCGGGACGTGCTCACCCACGAGTACTTCCACGTGCTCGGCCTCGGCGACCACTCGGTGACCAACACCGCAGAAGCGCTCACCAACGCCAACACCATCGCGCAGGTCGTGGCGCTCCTCCACGACCGGTTCCGCCAGGCCAACTCCGACGGCAACGAGCCGGCCATCCCGCCCTTCGTCAGCCCGTAGCAGCGCCCCGGCCGCGCGGACGGACCTGCCGGTCGGTCGGCAATCTGTGGACGAAATTCCTGGTTTCGGGGAGTTGTCCACAGGTGCCCGCGCAAGCACCGGAACTGTCACCGGTCGTTCGCATGCTGGTTCGATGACGAATCTCAAAGAGACCTTCACAACACGCGCAGACTGCGAGCGCGTTCTCACCGACATTCTCAGCATGGGCCGGCCAGAAGCCGGTACCACCCTCATCGCCCACGTCGACCGGGAATCGCTGGAAGTGATCGGCGTGCGCCAGTTGCCCACGCCGGATCCGGTCATCGACGGGGGCTCGTGCTTCGCCGACGAACCGATTCACCAGCTCAGCGCGCAGCTGCGCGAGCTGGCCGAGGAGCTCGTCCCGGCGCGGACCTGGGACGGCCGCGGGTGGAGCCCGCCGACCGGGGAACTGATCTCGGTCGTCTGTCGCCCTGGCGAGCCGACCATCACTCCGGTGGAGACCCAGTACTTCCTCGGGTGGCGCTACAGCAACCACCTCACCGCCGCCATCCAGGGCGACATCTACGTGGTGACACCGAGCGGCTGGGCCGACCTCCTTGGGGAGTGGACGGGAACGGTGCCCGCGCTCCGCTCCGACGATGCGGCGCTCGACGAAGCGCCCGAGGTGCTGGAGGCGGAGCGGATCCTCACCGACGCGTCAATGGCGCTGCTGGCCCCTCGCCGGGGCGAATGCCTGCTCTGCTACGTCCATCGCATGCTGCTGGAGTTCGGCTGCGACTGCCGGCTGCGTTTCGCCACGCACTACCGGAACGTGCGGGCGCCCCGGGCGACCGGGCTGGAGCGGCGGTTGGGGAGTGTCGGCGGCTTCTGCGACTGCGAGCTCTTCTTCAACGGCTACGACCTGCGGCCGCAATACTGGGTGCCCCAACGCTTCGACGAGCCCGAAGCGGATGCCGATGACCTGGACGCGGAGCTGACCTGGCCCGAGCCCATGCTCGAGTGCGCGGGCGTACGCTCCGGCTCCACCCGTCCCTGCGCGC
>JADLEH010000136.1 GCA_020846255.1 Propionibacteriaceae bacterium | reverse complement strand
ATCTCCTTCGCCGCCGCCTATGTCTGCTACTACACCGTGGCGATCGTGCCCTGGTCGGCGCTCGGGGTCGTGCCGGACAGCTTCACCCTCGGCATCGTGATCGGGGCGGCGCTGATCCTGCTGTTCGCCGTTGCCCAGAAGACCGCGCGGGGTCCGCGTTCGACGTTCCGGGTCTATCCGTGGCTCCTGCTGCTGATCGTGATCGCCTGCGTGCTGTACCTCGCCGACGATCGGCTCGCCACCGCGGCGTTCCTGCTGGCGGTGGCCATCTCGTCCCTGTTCGAGATCCTGCTGACCCTCTACATGGGTGTCCTTACCCAGCGCGGGTACGCACCCCCGGCAACGGCCTTCGCCCTTTCGGGCAGCGCGATCCGGCTGGGGATCTGCCTCGGCAACGGCACGGCGCTGGTCTTCGAACGGGTGCCCGGCCTGCACGAGCTGTTGGTTCGGCCCACGTTCGTGCTCCTCGTGGCGCTGGTGGCGGGCCTGCTGATCACCATGGTGCGCCAGGAGTACGCCATCGAGGAACTGACCCGGAGCCCGAGCGCGGAGTCCGAGCTCGCGGTCATCGTGAACTCGGTCGCCGAGGAGTTCCGGCTGTCGGAGCGGGAGCGGGAGATCATGGTTCTCGTCGGGCGTGGGTACACCGCCTCGGCTGTGGCGGAGCGGCTCGTGATCTCGCCCTACACCGTCAACACCCACATCCAGCACATCTACCGCAAGCTCGGGATCCACAAGCGCTCGGAGCTGATCAGCTACCTGCACCGCACCGGCTGAGCCCTGCCGCCCGTCCCCAGCTGCGGCGTCTCCCGGCCATCAGGCCTGATCGGACGCCCCGCCGGCCGTCCGGACGAGGTGCCGGCCGAGCATGACGAACCAGGCGGGCCAGGCCAGCCAGGCGACTCCCCCGACGGCGCCACCCACTGCCTGGAGGACGGTGCCTGCCATCGAGCCGGTGCCGACGCCGAAGGCGACCCCGAAGGCGATCAGGGCTGCCAGCATCGACACGGCGAAGGTGGTCCCGAACCTGGCGATCAGGCGTGGCACCCCGGGGTCGGCGAGGAAGCGCCGGTTGAGCCAGAGCATCCAGATCACCTGGAGCGAGATCACTGCCATCGACACCGCCGTGGACTGCTCGAACCCCATCGCGCCGGCGACCAGCAGCAGGCTGGCAGCCGCGCCGACGACCGAAGCGCCGGACAGCACCTTCACCCCGAGCCGCTCCCACCGGGACCGCGCCGCTCGCCGGCTGAGCACCGGGATCAGCGCGGCCAGCAGGAGGTTCGCGATGCCGCTGAGGAAGTCGTTGATCGGGCCCCACGGTGCGGGGCTGCCCCCCAGCCCCATCGAGATGAACATGATCAGCAGGAACAGTCCGGCGGTGAGCGTCAGCACTCCCTGGAAGACCGTCCACTGGCCCCAGAACCGGGTCGGCTCCGGCCCGCTCTGCTGCCCGGCCGGCCGAATGACCTGGACCGGTTCCTCAAGGCGACCGATACGGACCATCTCGTCCCCTCTCCGCACCTCAGTCTGCGCTCGTCCCGGACGGCGTCGCCATGGGCAAGAACTCTCCCGGGCAGGGGCAGGGTCGCGGCCATGGACGCCGTCAGAGCAGGCCCTGCTCCCTGGCCAGGGCAACGGCCTCGCCACGGGTGCGGGCCCCGAGCTTGGCCAGGATGTGCGAGACGTGCACGCTCGCCGTCTTCACCGAGATGAACAGCTGGGCGCCGATCTGGCCGTTGCTCCGGCCGAGGGCGAGGAGTCGCAGAACCTCACCCTCGCGAGCCGTGAGCTCCTCCGGACCGCCCGTCTGGCCCTGCGGCACGATCCGGGCAGCCATCGCCCGCAACGGTTCGGAGTCCAGCCGGTCGGCCGCGTCCCGGACCAGCCCCGCCTGCTCCTGCGCTGCGGTCAGGTCGCCGGTGGCGGCCAGCACCTCCGCGAGGCGGGCGCGGCTGCGCGGCCCCTCGTAGCTGTGCCCGTAACTGTCGAAGGCCTCGGCACTGGCCTGCCACGCCGAGCGGAGCTCGTGCAGGGACACCGGCTGGGCCGCCCGCCACGCCAGCCGCAGCCGTTCCGCGGCCAGCCTCCGCAGCCAGGCGAGGCTCTCCACACCGGGCGGGTGGTCGGGATCCCTGGTGGACTCCTCCGCGCGCCGCGCGTAGTGGTCGGCCAGGTCGAGGTACCGCTGCCGGGTCGCCGCCTCTACGTTGTCGGCATGGTCGGCCAGGACGCCGATGAGCACGGCCGCCAGCCGGATCAGCGCCTGTTCCCTGGGGGACCACTGCCGATCGATCACAGCTGTGGCCTCGGCCAGCAGCTCGATGGCCGTCTCGACGTCGTTGTCTCGGCCGAGGAGTTCCATCTGGGGCGCCACAGCCACCACCGCAACGTAGGGATCCATGGTCCAGTACGGCTTGGACTGCTCGAACAGCCCGGGTTCGACGCGGAGCTGGCGCGCGGCCAGCACCAGCAGCCGGTGCGCCTGCTGGATGGCGTAGCCGGGTTGCGGGTACGGCGGCCCGGGCAGGTCGAGCTGGGCCAGTGAGACGTCCAGCTCCCCCAGCTCGTAGCTGATCGCAGCGGCCCGGACCGAACACGCGCTCTCGAACGGACCCCACGGCCGGTTGATCCGGACCGCCATGGCAGCTCCGGCGGTGAACCGCTCCCGGGCCGTTGCCAGCTCGCCGCGGCTCTGGGCGATCCCGCCGAGCCGGTGGTAGGCCCTGACCAGGGCCGGGCTCGGCGCGGCGTCGGAGCGCACGGCTGCCAGGAGGGTCGCCTCGAGTTCGAGGGCCGAGGCCCCGCCCTCCAGCGACAGCAGGATCGTCCTCAGTTCGGTCACCAGGTCGCCGGCTTCCACCTCCTCCGCCAGCGAGAGGGCCTCCTCGCTGACGTCGGTCGCCTCCCGGTCGCGGTCGAGGTCGGCCAGCGCCTGGACGAGTGCCGTCAGGGCTTCGGCCCGCGCCCGGCCGCGCTCCCCGTCCGTCAACCGCACGGCCTCCTCGGCCCGCTCGAGAGCGTCGGGGACGTCGTCGTAGGCGAGCCGGGCCGTGGTCACGTAAGCCGACAGCAGCCCCGGCCGGCCCGGGGCATCGGCGCCCGAATGCCGGATCCGGTCGTCGAGCAGGGCTGCCGCGCGGTGCACATCGCCCGCAGCGGCTGCGGCGCGGGCCGCGAGGACGGTGATCTCGCTGCGCCTGGCGTCGGTGTCGTCGAGCCAGCCGAGGACCCGCTCGTAGAGCGTCAACGCCTCCCGGTAGCCGCCGACGGCGAACGCGGCCGCGCCGGCCTCCAGGCTCGCCCGGACCGCGCCCGGGACGTCGCCACTGGCGGCGGCATGCCTGGCCCGCTGGGAGGCCGGCGCCCACTCCGGGT
>JADLEH010000135.1 GCA_020846255.1 Propionibacteriaceae bacterium | reverse complement strand
AGGTGCCGCGCAGCAGGAGGGTGTCACCTGCCCGCAGCTTCGCCTCCGTCCCGGTCAGGTCCTCACCGGAGCGCTGCAGGCCGAGCACCACGAGGTCTCCACTCGGGGTGGTCATGCCCGGGAACAGATGCAGCCCGATCAACTCCGACCGCGGCGGGATGACGACCTCGGTGACGCCGGTGGTGACCCCGACCAGCTCGGTGCCCTCCGGCAGGGCGTACTGCTCGAGGAGGGTGCGGGCGTGGCTGCTCACGTCCGGTGGCAGCGCAGCTGGGGCCCGGTCGGGCAGCAGCCGATCGCCCAGGGCGGCGAGGATGGCGATCGTGCCGACCACCAGCGGAACACCGACCAGGCCGAACTCGAAGAAGGTGAACGGCCGGGCGCCCGCGTCCGCCGCAGCCTCGCTGACGATGATGTTCACCGGGGTGCCGGTGAGGGCGAGCATCGAGCCGGCATGGGCCGAGAAGGCCAGCGGCATCAGCATCCGGCTCGGGGTCAGGCCGATCCGGACGGCCACGACGACCACCACCGGGATCAGGGCGGCCACCGCACCGTTCACGCTGATCAGGGCGGTGAGGGCGGCGACCAGCAGGCAGATCACCACCAGCAACGGGGTGCGCTTCTCGCCGCCCCGGCTGATCACCTGTTGCCCGGCCCACGCCGTCACCCCGGTGGAGTCCAGCGCCTCGGAGACGATGAACAGGGCAGCGATGAAGATGACCGTCGGGTCGCCGAAGCCGGCGAAGGCCTGGTTGACGGTGAGCACCCCGGTGGCCCACAGCGCCAGCGCGACGCCCAGCGCGACAACTCCCATCGGCACCCGGTTGGACATGAAGGCCACGACGGCGAGCGCGAGGATGGTCAGAACGATCGCCACCGGTCCCACAGGCAGCACCCTAGCGGCCCGCTGCCGCGGGCAGCAGCCCCTCACGCGGAGGCGTGCGAGGCGATAATCTCGAAGCGTTTCCGGCCCAGACCGAAGGAGTGCCATGACTCGCAGCCCGATCAAGCTGATTCCCGCCGATTTCTCTCCCGTGCCAGCGCTCGGCGATGCCTGCGACGTGGCAGCCGTCGAGGAGTTCGCTCCAGACCTGGATGCCGTCGCCCTGCTGGTGGCGGTCGGCGCGGACGTGTCCGGGGCGGTGGGACTCGGGGTGGACGCGCTCGCGGCCGCCGGCTTCGACGCCAAGCCCGGCAGCAGCCTGGTGATCGCCCGCGACGGTCACCCCGTCGTGCTGGTCGGTATGGGTGAGGCGGGTGAGCTGGATGCGGACAAGCTCCGCGACGCCGCTGCTGCCGCCGCCCGCGCCACTGCCAAGAAGGGTGGCCGGATCGGGATCGAGGTGCCGGAGCTCGGGATGGACGCCGGCACTGCCGGCCAGGTGCTGACCGAGGGCGCCCTGCTGGCCCGCTACCGCTACTCGGTGCTGAAGGCCGAGGCCAAGGAGGTGCCGCTGGCGCAGCTGCAGCTCAAGGTGGCCGGCGCCGACACCGTCGATCTGGCCACCGGGATCGCAACGGCCCTCGTCACCGTGCGGGCCACAGCTGTTGCCCGCGACCTGGCCAACACGCCCCCGGGCCACCTGACCGCCACCGACCTTGCCGAGGTCGCCGCTGAGCTCGGCGCCGAGTTCGGCTTCGAGGTGGAGTCCTACGACAAGGCGGCGTTGATCGAGATGGGTTGCGGCGGCATCCTCGGGGTGAACGCCGGCAGCGCCGAGGAGCCCCGCCTGATCGTGCTCACCTACACCCCGCTCGGCGACGTCACCGGTCACCTGGGCCTGGTGGGCAAGGGCATCATGTACGACTCCGGCGGCATCAGCCTGAAGCCGTCCGACCCCATGCACCTGCTGATGAAGATGGACATGGGCGGGGCGGCTGCCGTGCTCGGTGCGTTCACGGCACTGCGCGACCTCGGTACGACCGCTGCCGTGTCCGGGTGGCTGACGTGTACCGACAACATGCCTTCGGGCTCTGCCTACAAGCTGGGCGACGTGCTCACCTGCCGCAACGGCAAGACCGTCGAGATCAAGAACACCGACGCCGAGGGCCGGATCGCGATGATGGACGGGCTCGCGCTCGCCGTCGAAGCCGGCGTTGACGCGATCGTCGACATCGCCACCCTCACCGGGGCTGCGCTGATGGCACTCGGCAAGTCCAGGGCCGCGGTGCTCGGCAACGACCAGGCCATGGTCGAGCGGGTGGAGCAGGCGGCAGCGGCCACGGACGAGCCGGTGTGGCAGTTGCCGCTGGAGCGCAAGTACCGCAAGCAGCTCGACTCCGACATCGCCGACATCTCCAACCTCGGCGGCCCCCACGCCGGTGCCACGACTGCCGCGCTCTTCCTCGACGAGTTCGTCGCCGGCACCCCGTGGGCGCACATCGACATCGCCGGCACCATGTCCACCGACGCCGACGACGCCTGGCGCTCCGCCGGCGCCACCGGCTTCGGTGCCCGCCTGCTTGCCCGGTTGGCTTCCCAGTTCGGCTCCTGAGGACCGCAAGCTGTGAGTTGGGCGCCGATGTCGGCGCCCAACTCACAGCCTCAGTGTTGGGTGCGGACACGTCCGGTGGTCAAACGATTTAGCCAAATCCTCCCGTTCGTGGCAGCTGGTGGCTAGGCTGCTGCAATCCTGGATCCGGGACGAAAGGAAAGCGACATGGACGTCAACTTCCCCGAAGTGACCGATCTCGAAGCCATCCCGACCGGCGACATGCCCGGGGACAAGGTCCAGATCACCCCGGCGCACCTTGCCAAGGCCCGCACCATCTTCCCGGTCCTCTGGCAACAGCTCGAACCCGTCCTTGCCGCGAGCCCGCAGCACCGGGCAGTGGTCTCCGTCCACGGCGGTTCCGGGGTCGGCAAGTCGGAGACGGGTTCGCTGCTCGCCCACGGGCTGAACACGCTCGGGGTTGGGGCCTACGTGCTCTCCGGCGACAACTACCCACGCCGGATCCCGTCCGCGAATGACGCCGAGCGGCTGCGCACCTTCCGGGTCGGTGGCGTGCAGGGCCTGGTCGCAGCGGGAACCTATGACGAGTCGATCCGTTCCCAGCTGGCCGGGCTCCAGGCCTCCGATGCCGACGCCGACCCTGCCCAGGTGGCCGAGCACCCGTGGCTGGCCACCTACCAGAAGGCCGGGCGCAAGGCCCTGGCCGGTTACCTGGGCACGCCGAACGAGGTGGACTTCGATGAGGTCAACCGGATCCTGGCTGCCTTCCATGACGGCGCCCAGACCCTGCTGCTCAAGCGGATGGGCCGAACCGCGGACGCACTCTGGTACGACCGCGTGGACGTCAGCGGGGTCCAGGTCATCGTCATCGAGTGGACGCACGGCAACAACGAGCACCTCATCGGGGTCGACATCCCCATCCTGCTGAACAGCACGCCGGCCGAGACGTTGGCGCACCGGCAGGCCCGCAGCCGCGACGGCGCTGTCGGCAGCCCGTTCACGACGATGGTGCTGGAACTCGAGCAGGCCAGGCTGCACTCCCGGGCCGCCGGCGCCAGCATCATCGTCGCCAAGTCCGGCGAACTCCTCGACTACGACGGCTACCTGAGCTCGATGGGCGCCGACCTCCCGGGCGCCGGTCCGATGCTGAACGTCTACCCGGACAGCATCGGCGGAACCCTGGCCGACCTGGTCGCGTTCGTCCGGCGCCCGGAACTGAAGGATGTCTTCGGGTCGGCCTACCTGTTGCCGAGCGTGTTCAACACCGACCTCGACCGCGGCTTCTCGGTGATCGACTACAGCCTCAGCGACCAGTTCGCGACCGCGGCCGACCTGGCCGCGCTGGCAGAGGAGGGGATCGACTTCAAGTTCGACTTCATCCTCAACCACGCCTCGGTGCTGTCGCCGCAGTTCCAGGACATCATCGCGAACGGGGAGCGCTCCGCCTACGCCGACTTCTTCATCGACTGGAACAAGTTCTGGGCCGGTCACGGCGAGCTGACGGCTGAGGGCTACGTCCAGCCTCGGCCCGAACTGATCAAGGACATGTTCTTCCGCAAGCCGGGGCTGCCGATCCTGATGGTGCGGCTGCCGGACGGCACGGAGAAGCCGTACTGGAATACCTTCTACCAGGAGGTGCGCTACCCGGCGCTGGACGCCCAGGACCTGATGGCGGCCGCCGGGCTCCAGTACGGCCGGGCAGCCGAGCTGGCCACTCGCCTCGCCACCGTCCTCAGCGCAGGCGGACGGCCGGGCGATGCCGACTTCAGCGGCTTTGAGCAGGTCAGGGACCAGGTGGTCGAAGCGGTGGAGGCGCGGCGCCGCTACCTCGGCCAGATGGATCTGAACATCGCCTCCCCGCTGGTCTGGGACTTCTATGCCGACACCCTGGACCGGCTGGCCGGCTATGGCGCGCAGATCGTCCGGCTGGACGCCTTCGCTTACGCACCGAAGGAGCCGGGACTGAAGAACTTCCTGAACGACCCCGGCACCTGGGACCTGCTGGCCAGGGTGAAGGGCCTGGCCGACCGGCGCGGGCTGAAGCTGTTGCCGGAGATCCACTCGACCTACGCCGACGGCATTCACGAGACGATCGCAGCCAAGGGCTTCATGACCTACGACTTCTTCCTGCCGGGGCTGCTGATCGATGCCTTCGAGACCCGCGACGCCGCCGTCTTGAAGCGCTGGATCGCCGAACTCGTGTCCCGGAGGATCCGGACGGTGAACAGGCTCGGCTGCCATGACGGGATACCGGTGCTGGACCTGAAGGGCCTGCTGACCGAGGACCGCATCCAGGGCCTCATCGCAACCATCAAGGGCCGGGGCGGGTACGTGAAGGACCTCCACGGGGCGAAGAACATCTACTACCAGGTGAATGCGACCTACTTCAGCGCCCTCGGGGAGAGCGAGGCGCGGTTGCTGCTGGCCAGGGCCATCCAGATGTTCATGCCCGGAAAGCCCCAGATCTGGTACCTGGACCTGTTCGCCGGCCGCAACGACCACGATGCCGTGGCTCGCGCCGGTGAGGGCGGCCACAAGGAGATCAACCGCACGAACCTGTCGGCGGCCGACATCGCCGCCGGCCTGGACCGGCCGGTGGTGCAACGGCAGCTTGAGCTGCTGCGCTTCCGCAACACCTTCGGTGCCTTCGGCTTCGATGCCGAGTGTGAGCTGGCGGACACGGCGCCGGAGCACCTGCGGATCACCTGGCGCCGGGGCGGTCTGACCGCCACCCTTGACGCCGACCTCGCCGCCGAGACGTTCAGCATCCAGGCCCTGGACGCTACGGGCGGCCCGGTCACGATCGCCTGACCCTGCGTGGGGTCGGGACTCGCCGGAAGGTGAGCCGGATCGCGTCCGCCGGACGGGTTTTCGCGTTCTTGCGGCGTGTCGTGAGAGCGCGGCCGCGAAAAGTGCCGGTCCTGCGCGCCCAAACCCGACCAATGCAGGTCAGGGCCGGAGCGGGTCGAATCGGTATATAAGTCTTGACTTATATAACCTTGCCTGAGAGGGTTCCAGGTATGCACGCACTGGACATCCTCGGAGACCCGGTCAGGCGTCGCCTGCTCGAGTTGCTGAGCGCCGGCGAGCTCTCCGCCGGGGAGCTGGCCGACGCCGCAGCTGCCGAGTTCGGGATCAGCCAGCCGGCGGTTTCCCAGCACCTGCGGATCCTGCGCGAGAGCGGGTTCGCCACCGTCCGGCCTGAGGGCGCCCGCCGGCTCTACGCCCTCCGGGCCGAGCCGCTGCAGGAAGTGGATGTCTGGCTGGACGGGTTCCGCAGGTTCTGGGTGTCGAGGATGGCTGCGTTGCACACCGAGATCAGCCGCGGCCAGCGCGCCCGGCGCACCGACAACCAGGAGGAATGATGACCGATCAACTCGCACTGGCCGCCAGTTCCCAGCTCGATGCCGTCGACCGCTCGCTCACCGTCAGCCCCAGTGGCTCGATGGTGGCAGCGGAGCTCACCATCAGCGAAGACTTCGAAACCGACGTCGCCGACCTCTGGGACGCAGTCACCACGGGGGAGCGGATCGCACGCTGGTTCGCACCCGTGCACGGCGACCTGCGCCTCGGTGGCAGTTACCAGGTGGAGGGGAACGCCGGGGGCGTCATCGAGTCCTGCGACCCTCCGCACCAGTACACCGCGACCTGGGTGATGGGGGAGGGGATGTCCCGGATCACCGTCACCGTGGCCGATCTCGGGCAGGGCCGCTCCCGGTTCACCCTTGCGCACTCCGCCGAGGTCGAGCAGGCGTTCTGGGACATGTACGGGCCGGGAGCCGTCGGGGTCGGCTGGGATCTGGGAGTCCTCGGGCTGTCGCTCTACCTCGCCACCGGCGTCGGCCGTCCCGAGGACGCGGACGCCTGGGCGACCACGGAGCCGGCCAGAAAGTTCATCACCGGTAGCGGCCGGAGGTGGGCCGAGGCCGCGATCGCTGCCGGGACGGAAGCCGAGGCCGCCCATGCAGCCGAACTGAACACGAACGCGTTCTACCTCGGCACGGCCTGAACCGCTCAGGCCGGCGACCTCACCACTGGTCGTGGATCTGGCTCCGGAAGTGCCGGTCGTACACGTCGTGGACGGCCGTGTCGAAGGCGGTCAGGTCGAATCCCGAGCCGGGCTCGAGCAGGCCGGCCGCAGCTGAGTTGGCCGAGGCCTGGGCCGGGTTGCGACCGCCGGGAATGACGCTGGTGACGCCGGGCTGGGCTGCGATCCAGGCCAGGCTGGCGGCCGGCAGCTGGACGCCCTCCGGCAGGACGGCGGCCAGCTCGGCCGCGGCCTGCAGGCCGGTGGCGTAGTCGACTCCGGAGAAGGTCTCGCCCTTGTCGAAGGCCTCACCGTTGCGGTTGTAGTTGCGGTGGTCGTCGGCGCTGAAGGTGGTGCTCGCGGTGTACCGGCCGGAGAGCAGCCCGGAGGCCAGCGGCACCCTGGCGAAGATCGCGACACCGGCAGCTGCCGCGGCCGGCAGGACCTCGTCGAGGGGCTTCAGCCGGAAGGGGTTGAGGATGATCTGGATATTCGTGACGCCGCGACGCGCGATGGCGGTGAGGGCCTGCTCGCAGGTCTCGACCGAGACGCCGTAGGCCGCGATGGCGCCGTCTGCGATCAGCTCGTCGAGGGCTCCGAAGGTGGCGTCGTCTTCGATGACGGCCGTCGGTGGGCAGTGGAGCTGAACCAGGTCGAGTGTCTCGACGCCGAGGTTGCTGCGGGAACGGCTCGTCCACGCCCGGAAGTTCTGGGCGCTGTAGTTCTCCGGCACCTGGCTGAGCCGGCGGCCCATCTTCGTTGCGACCGTGATGCCGTGCTCGCCGCGGGACTCCAGGAACTTGCCGATGATGGACTCCGAGCGGCCATCGCCGTAGACGTCGGCGGTGTCGAACAAAGTGACACCGGAGTCGGCCGCAGCTTCGAGGACGGCGAGGGCGTCCGCCTCGTCCACGGCACCCCAGTCCGCACCGAGCTGCCAGGTGCCGAGGCCGATGGCGGTCACGGACCTTCCGGTATGGCCGAGCGGACGTTCGATCACGGTGGTTCCTTCTTTGGCGGGAGACTCCGGAGTCTAGCCATCGGGCGTCGCCGCGACCTCGGGTGAAGCTGAGGAGTCGGCCCGGCGGGGGGTGGCAGCTGGAGTGGCCGACCTCGCCGGCCAGGGCTCCGGGCCGGCCAGGTTCGCGGTCAGGATCCGGCAGCCGGATCCGGGTCGAGGAGTTGTCGGATCGCCTGCACCCCGTCGGTGTTGACCGAGTACCAGGTCTGGCGGCCCTGGCGTTCCCGCACGAGGAAGCCGGCTTCGAACAGCGCGCCCAGGTGGTGGGTGATCGTCGGCTGGGTCAGACCGACCTCCTCCGCCAGGGCGCCGGTGGTTGCGCGGCCTCCCGGCGCGGAGCGGATCAGGCTCAGGAGACGCAGCCGGGCGGGGTCGGCAAGGATCTTCAACGCCCCGGCGAGCACGACGGCGTCCGCTGGTCGCAGCTCACCCTGGAGGACCGGCGAGCAGCACAGGTCACCGACCAACTGGAGCTGGCGTGGCAGCACTTGAGAACTCATAGAGGCATGTCTATCATATCGATCAACGTCTAACAATAGACGAGCGTCTATGTATGGAGAGCAGCCATGGAGTACCTCACCAACCTCGCCGCAGCGGTTGCCGGCGACGTCTGGAACACGATCGTCCACAACTGGCCCTACCTGCTGCTGAGTGTCGTCGTGGCCTCGGTCGTGCAGGTGTACCTCAACCCTGACCGGCTCTCGACCTGGTTGCGCCGCCGCACCTGGATCGCCGTGGTCGGCGCCGTCGCCCTCGGGGCACTGACTCCGTTCTGCTCCTGCGGAACCACAGCCGTAGTGCTCGGAGCGCTCGCCTCCTCGGTGCCTTGGGCGCCGGTGGTCGCGTTCATGGCATCCTCGCCGCTGACCAGCCCTCAGGAGTTCGTCCTCTCCGTCGGGCTGTTCGGCCCCGGCTTCGCCGTCACCTACTTCGCCGCAGCCATCGGCGTCGGCCTGCTCGGTGGCCTGGCCGCCTGGTGGTTGGAGGGCCACGGGTACCTCGCCGGCCAGACCCGGGTGGCAGCCCCGAAGCCGGTGCCGGCCGAGGGCGGTTGCTGCCCGGAACCGACCGGGACGCCGGCAGCCCCCACCGGCGGCACCCGGCTGCTGACCGTGCTCGAGTCGCCGGTTCGAGCCGTGGCCAGCCCGACGAAGCCGGCCCAGCTCGTCCGGGCGCTGGGGGAGAACGCGAAGAAGCTCGCGTACTTCTTCCTCGCCTTCGCCACCCTGGGCTACCTCCTGATCCGGATCCTCCCCGGCGAGCTGCTCACCGGCCTCCTCGGCGACGGCAACCCGGTCTGGTCGGTGCCTCTCGCAGCCGTCCTCGGGATCCCGGTCTACCTGAACACCGACGCCTCCCTGCCCCTGGTCGCCGGCCTGATGGACGGCGGGATGAGCCCGGGGGCTGCGATCGCCTTCCTGATCACCGGTGCCGGCACCAGCATCGGCAGCATCTCGGGCATGCTGGTCATCGCCAGGTGGCGCGTGGTCGCCCTGGTCATCGCGACCCTGTTCGTGACCGCGATCGCAACCGGCTGGCTCGCCGGACTCTGGCTGTAGCCCCGGCTCAGGTGGTCCCGGGGCTCTGTTCCGCCGAGGGTGGGGTGGGCCGGTCCTCGGCCGAGCTGACGATGGCGTCGAGCATGCTGCGGAAGATCAGGTGGTGGAACGGCAGCATGGCGTACCAGTACAACCGTCCGGACAGCCCCTTCGGCCGGAAGTAGGCGGTCTGGACGACCTTGCGCCCCGCGTCCGTCGGCTCGACCCGCCACTCCAGCCAGGCCTCGCCCGGCAGCTTCATCTCGGCGGCGAGCTGGAGCATGCTCCCGGGCTCGAGGGCAGCGACCCGCCAGAAGTCGATGCTGTCGTGGAGCCGGACCTCCTCGGGATGGCGGCGTCCGCGGCGCAGGCCGACACCTCCGACGGCACGGTCGATCAGTCCTCGGGCCTGCCAGGCCCAGTCCAGCGAGTAGTAGCCCACGCTTCCGCCGATGCGGGCGAACCCCCAGTACAGGTCGGCCGCGGGCGCCGTCGACTCTGCCTCCTGCCGGTCGACGAAGAGCGTGCCGCCGGCCCAACTCGGGTCCCCGGCGAACGGCTGCGCCGGGCTCGTGCTCGCATCCGACCAGCGGGTCTCGACCTCGAGGGAGTTGCTGCGGGCCAGGGCGAGCACCACGGCCTGGCGGAACGGGATGGGTTGCACGGCGAACTTGGCAAGGGCGGTGGTGTCATGGACGACCACCTCGTTGCGGAGGGAGTCGACCAGCGGCTTGGCCACCCCGGCGGGGACGGGGGTGACCAGGCCGATCCAGTGGGAGGAGAGGCGGGGGGTGAGCACCGGCACGGGGATCAGGAGCCGCTTGGGCAGGCCGGCCTCCTCCGCGTACACCTGCATCATCTCCCGGTAGGAGACCACGTCCGGCCCGCCGACCTCGTAGACGTGGGAGGCCTGGTCGTCGTCGAGCACGGCAACCAGATAGGCGAGGACGTCCCTGATGGCGATCGGCTGGCAGCGGGTGCCGACCCACTTCGGGGTCACCATCACCGGCAGGACCTCGGTGAGGTAGCGCAGCATCTCGAAGGAGACCGAGCCCGACCCGATGATCACCGCAGCCCGGAGCTCCGTGACCGGCACCGTCCCGGCCGCGAGCACCGCACCGGTCTCGTGCCGGCTCGACAGGTGCGTGGACAGCTGGTCGGTGGCCGCGCCGAGACCGCCGAGGTAGACGATGCGCTTCAGGTGATCAGCGGCCGCGGCGGCCGCGAAGGTGCGGGCGGCGTCCCGGTCGGCAGCGACGAAGTCGGACTTGCCGCCCATTGAATGCACCAGGTAGTAGGCGACTTCACAGCCGGCCAGGGCGGCCTCGAGGGATTCCGGGTCCTGGACGTCGCCGTAGCGGACCTCCACCTCGCTCCGCCACGGGCGGCCGTCGAGCTTGCGCGGGTTGCGGGCAACGCAGACAACCTCATGGCCCTCCTGCAGCAGGCGGGGGACGAGCCTGCCCCCGATGTACCCGGTGGCGCCGGCGACGGCTATCTTCATGGCCCCACGGTACGTGTCGCCCTGGCACGGCCACTCATCGGCCACGTCCGCGGCCCGCCGGTACCGGCCCCAGTGACCTGGCCGATCCGTTCGGACCCGATGTGCCTGCTACCGCCGGAGTTCCTCGACCAGGGCTTTCATCTCGTCGATCTCCTTCACCTGGGCCTCGATGATCGAGTCGGCGAGTACCCGCACCCGCGGATCGGTGATCTGCGCGTTCTCGCTGGTGAGGATTGCGATCGAGTGATGAGGGATCATTCCCTCCATCCAGGCGACGTCGTCCACTGTGGCCTGGGAACGCACCAGCCCCAGCCCGGCCGCGAAGAGGACGACGCTGGCCAGAACCACCCCGGCGAAGAAGGCGCGGCTTCGGTACATGTGCCGCATGAAGGCCAGCATGATCACGGCCATCACTGCGGTCGACATCATTGTCATGAACAGCCGCGTCCAGCTGAAGTAGACGTGGTCGATCGAATAGGTGTTGAAGTACATCACCACGTACATCGCAACGGCCGAGGACCCGATCATCCCGGCGAACTTCAGGTAGCTGCTCCGGCTGGAATGGTCACTGCCCTGACGCTCGTCGCCGGCGTGGCCAGAGGCAGGCTGGCCCTGTGCGTCTCGCTCCATCTCACCCATCTCCTTTCGGCGGTGTCAGGCCGACCGCCGGTCGAGTGCGTCTGAAGGACAGCTACCCGGGTGGGGTTGTGCACAATCGTCGAGGTCATGGCTCCGGGCCAGGCAGTCACGCAGCCCGGCCGAACATCTCCTCGAAGACCGGAGCGAGTTTCTCGTTGTACTTGTCGGCCCCGGACATGAGCCAACCCGTGTCGTGCCCGCCGTCCTGGACGATGATGTAGCGAGTCTCAGCCATGATGACGTTGTCGATGCGCTCATAGGCCT
>JADLEH010000134.1 GCA_020846255.1 Propionibacteriaceae bacterium | reverse complement strand
GTGCAGCCGACAGCCCGGCGGCGCCGCCGCCAACGATCAGGACTTCATAGGTGAGCATGTGAGAAGCGTGCTCCGCGGCGGTGGAGTCTCCAAGGCTTGTTGCCGATCCTGGGAATGAGGGCTTCAAGACCGAGGTGGCCACCAGGGGGAGAAGCCGCGACGCTGCCGATCCGTCCGCCGCGCTGGACGCGGTGGGACCGCGGCTGCGCCGCATCCGGCAGTTGCACCGGCTCAAGCTCACCGAGGCGGCCGAACAGACCGGAATCTCGAAGAGCACCCTGTCCCGGCTCGAGACCGGCCAGCGACGCGCGAGCCTTGAACTCCTGCTACCGCTGGCGCAGCTCTACCGCGTCCCGCTGGACGAACTCGTCGGCGCGCCAGAGGTAGGCGACCCCCGGATTCGCCTGAAACCGCGAAGAGTCAATGGCCGCACGATCGTCCCGCTGACCCGCCCCGGCGGCATCCAGGCGTGGAAGATCGTGGTCCCCGCCAGCCAGGACGCGCCGAATCCCCGCAGTCACGACGGCTTCGAATGGCTCTACGTCCTGTCCGGCACGATGCGCCTGATCATCGGCGACCAGGACGTGGTGCTCGGAATGGGTGAGGCCGCCGAGTTCGACACGCGGGTCCCCCACTGGTTCGGCAGTACCGGCGCCGGGCCCGCGGAGGTGCTGAGCGTTTTCGGACGTCCAGGCGAACGTGCACCGATCCGCGCGGGTGGTAGTTCTTCGCGCGCGCATCCCGACCCCCATTCGGGCTGAAGGGTTCCCGGCAGGTAGCCAACCGTCCGAACGGGCTAGTCATGCGGCGGCGCGCGATCCCGGATCGGATCCCGGGCAGCCCGAGCCGGCAGGCTGGCGGTCGCCGCCTGGTTGCGGTCTCTCCGGATCCCCCGGTGCAATGGGGCATGGCGTCCCCGCTGGGCTCGGTGCTAGAGAGCAAATTGCGGTTGCCGCGGCAGGTGACGCGGCCGATGCCTCGCCCCCAGCTGCAGGGTCTTCTTGATGCGAGTGACGCGGTGCCGCTCACGCTGGTCTCGGCTCCGCCCGGGTACGGCAAGACCACCCTGGTGGCTGCCTGGCTCGCGGGGCGCGCCCCGCTGCGCCGGTTCGCTTGGGTGTCGCTGAGTGAACAGGACCGGCACCCGACGTCCTTCTGGACCTACTTCCTGACAGCAGTGGAGCGGGCGGCCCCAGGGGCCGGAGCACGCGCGCTGGAGCTGCTGGAGACCGGCATCGACACAGCCCTGGGTGAACTCCTCAACGAGCTGAGCGTCCTGCCCGACAACCTCACCATCGTGCTCGACGACTACCACCTGTGCGACGGCCCTGACGTGCAGTCGGGCATGACCTTCCTCCTCGACCAGCTGCCCCCTCAAGTTCACCTGGTCGTCCTCAGCAGAGCCGATCCGAACCTGCCGTTGCCGCGACTGCGGGGGCGGGGAGAGCTTGTCGAGGTCCGTGCGAGCGACCTGCGTTTCACACCAGAAGAGTCCAGGGCATACCTCAACGACCTCAACGACCTCGATCTGGACGGCGAGGCTGTCGCGGTCCTCGATGGTCGAACCGAAGGGTGGGCAGCCGCGATCCAGCTGGCGGCGCTCTCGCTGCGCGGCCGCGCGGACCCATCAGGGTTCATCGCCGAATTCGCCGGCGACGACCGGTTCGTCCTGGACTACCTGGCCGACGAAGTGCTCAGCCGCGTCCCGCCGGAGACCCGTCGGTTCCTGCTGCAGACGTCGATCCTCGACCGGCTCACCGGTCCGCTCTGCGATGCCGTCACCGGAGGCGCGGGCGGCAAGGCTGTGCTCGAGTCGCTGGAGCGGCAGAACCTCTTCCTGGTCCCGCTCGATGACCAACGCCGGTGGTACAGGTATCACCACCTGTTCGCCGACGTGCTCAATGCCCATCTGCTCGACGAGACGGCCGACGTCCTTCCCCGGCTGCATCAGCGCGCCAGCGACTGGTACGCCGCCAACGACGACCCCGAGTCAGCGATCCGTCATGCGCTGGCGGCCGGTGACTCCCAGGCTGCGGCCCAGCTGGTCGAGTTGGCCATCCCGGAGGTGAGGCGACTTCGCAAGGAGGCCCTCATTCTGAGGTGGGCTGCGAACCTGCCGGACCCAACCGTGCGGAACCGGCCCGTGCTGGCCATGGGCATCGTGGGAGCCCTGATGGCGAACAACCAGTTCGAAGGGGTGAGTCGGAGGCTCGATGACATCGAGAAGCGGCTTGGTGAGCCCGACACCCCCCTGATCGTCGATCGCGGCGAGTTCTCCCGGCTTCCCGCAGTGATCGAGACCTACCGGGCAGCGCTCGCCCTGACCCACGGCGATCTCGATGCGACGATGAACCACGCCCGGGTGGCACTGGCCAGGGCAGCCACGGGTGACCTGCTCAGCATCGCGGCGGCGTCCGCCCTGATCGGCCTGGCACTGTGGCGGCAGGGCGACCTGGGCGCCGCCTACGCCGCCTACGCCACCTCAGCCGACCACCTCGGCCGTGCCGACCATGTGGCCGACGTCCTGGGATGCACGATCACCCTCGTCGACCTCGCAACGACCCAGGGACGACTCCGGGACGCGGAGGCGTGCGTTCATCGGGCGCTGGTGGCCGCCCAGGGTGCAGGCACCCTGGAACCGGTGCGGGGCACGGCCGACATGCACGTGGCGATGAGCCTGCTCGACCTCGAGCGCAATGAGCTGGCGTCCGCTGCCGAACACCTTCGGCGCGCCGACGAACTCGGCGAAACCGGGGGTCTTCCCCAGAACGCCTATCGGTGGCGTGTGGCGCTGGCCCGCCTGCGCGCCGCTCGAGGGGACACCGCAAGTGCGATCGAACTGCTCGACGAGGCCGAACGGGTCTATGTCGGCGACTTCTCCCCCGATGTCCGGCCGATCGCCGCAACGCGTGCCCGGGTGCTTGCAGCCGCCGGTCGGATACCGGAAGCGCTCCGCTGGGCCAGCGACAGCGGCCTCACCACCGCCGATCGGGTGTCGTATCTGACCGAGTACGAGCAGGTGACGCTCGTCCGGGTCCAGCTGGCCCATGCCGCCCGCAGTGGCTCCCCGACCGGCGACACCATGGACCTGCTCGAGCGCCTGATCGACGACGCCCGGACCGGCGGACGCCAGGGATCCCTCGTCGAGCTGCTGGTTCTCCGATCCCTCGCGTGTTCGGCCCGGGGACAGGCGACCGCGGCTGCGGAGACCCTGCGGACGGCAGTCCGGCTGGCCGAGCCCGAGGGCTACTGTCGAACGTTCACCAGTGAGGGTCCCGCCATGGCCACCCTCCTGGACGCCGTGGGTGACCGTCACGCCCCCTGGCCCTACCTGCAGCGGCTACAGGCGGCGATGCGAGGAGACGAGTCGCTTCCTGGCTCTCCCGACAGCGAGGTCGGCGACCTCTCGACACTGCCGGATTCCGGTGGCGTTGCCGAACCACTGAGCGCTCGCGAACTCGAGATCCTCCGCTACCTCGGATCCGAACTGGCTGGGCCAGCCATCGCCCGCGAGCTGAGTGTCTCGCTCAGCACCGTTCGCACCCACACCCAGCACATCTACACCAAGCTCGGCGTCAACAACCGACGGGCAGCCATCCGCCGGGCGCACCAGCTGGGGCTCTTCTCGCGCGGCGTCAGGAGCTGACGGCCCGTCGGCCGCAAGCGTCGTCGAAGATCATCACCAGGATCATCACAGCTGATGACGCGCCCTCATCAGGTCCGCTCCTAACTTCAGGTCGAGGCAACCCACCGGTCGCCCCACCTCCGGACTGAACTCCGGGGTTGACCCGAGGAGCATCACGATGAATCGCAGCACCCCCTCGCAGCCGAACGGCTCCTGGTACGAGATCCGCGTCCAGGGTCGGCTCGACCGTAGGTGGGCCGCATGGCTGGACGGCATGACCATCACATCCGGCGACGAGGGGACCACCCTCGTTCGCGGGCCCGTCGTCGACCAGCCGGCCCTGCACGGCCTGCTCGCGCGCTTCCGCGATCTCGGCGTGTCCCTGATCTCGGTCAACCAGGTACCTGACGATCAGGAGCTCCCGAACCATCCAGACACCACGACCAAGGAGGTACAGGCATGACCAACCAATCTAGCTCCACCTCTTCCCGGGTTGACCGGCCCGGGCAGGGCCCACGCGACACCCTCGCCGTGACCCAGACCGTCTACGGCTCGCCCGAGACACTCACCCTGTCCCGCATTCCTCGGCCGCTCCCCGAAGCCGGCGAGGTGCTGATCGAGGTACATGCAGCCTCCGCCAATGCCCGCGACTGGCACATCATGCGCGGCGAGCCACGGCTGGCGCGGCTTCTCGACCCCACCATCTTCGGACGCCGCGGCCCGCGTGTTCCGACCCGCGGCACGGATCTCGCCGGCATCGTCCAGGCAGCTGGTCCCGGCGTCGAACACTGGAAGGCCGGCGACCCGGTCTTCGGCGAAGGCATCGGCACCTTCGCGCAGCATGCGGTGGCACGCGCCGATCAGCTTGCCGCCATCCCCGGCGGCACCGACTTCGCTGACGCAGCCGCGGTGCCACTCGCGGCAACCACCGCCTGGCTGTGCATCAATGCCGCCGACCCGACGCCGGGCAGCAGCATCCTCATCAACGGAGCATCCGGCGGGGTCGGTACCTTCGCCATCCAGCTCGCCAAGTCCAGGGGCTTGCACGTGACCGCCGTCGTCAGCACCCGGAAGCTGGCCCAGGCACAGAGTCTCGGTGCAGACCGGGTGATCGACTACACCGCCGAATCCGTGACCGGCGGGGCAACCTACGACGTGGTCGTGGACCTGGTGGGCAACCTCACGTTGCGCGAGCTGCGTGGCCTGCTGCGCCCCCACGGCGCACTGGTCCTCTCCGGCGGAGGCGTCTCCGGGAAGGGCAGGACCGTCGGGCCGATGAAACTCCTCATCTGGGCGCAGCTGTACTCACGCTTCTCCGGTATGCGCCTCTTCGTTCCCCAGGCCGCGCCCAACACCGAGGTTCTCGAGCAGATCGCTGCGTTGATCGCCGCCGGGAAGGTCACCCCCATCATCGAGCGTCGCTTCGACCTCGCGCACGCAGCGGACGCCATCGACTACCTCGAAACCGAACATGCCCGGGCGAAGGTCGTCATCACCGTCATGCACCCGTGAACTCCAGGAACCGCAACAACAAGGAAAGGAAACGTCAATGACAACGAATGAGAATGCCGTCGGTACCGCGAAGGTCCTGGCGCCCCGTATCGCCAACGCAGGAGTCGACGACCAGAGGAGGGCCCGGATCTTCGGCGTCCTGTTCGTGATCACCTTCGCCACGTCGATCCCCGCCGCGCTCCTCTTCCAGCCGCTCCTCGCCGACCCGGCCGCCTACATCGCCGGTGCCGGATCGGACACCCTGGTCCATCTGGGGGTCCTGCTGGAGTTCCTGCTGATCATCGCG
>JADLEH010000133.1 GCA_020846255.1 Propionibacteriaceae bacterium | reverse complement strand
GGTCGCCGCATGGTTGGTGACCAGGCTGGGTCGGTCGATCAACTCGTCGCCCGGCAGCCTCCGCCGACGCTCGGCTGCTGTCGAGCCGGAGACCAGCCCCAACCGGTAGAGGCCGGCGTAACCACACCCGACCACTGCTGCTGCTGCCAGCGCGCGCGGCGAAACTCCCATGATCGAACTCCACGGCCGAGAATCCCTACCCGCAGATGCTGCCACCCCGGGCGCCACGCCGCTCGCGAACCGGCCACTTCGTCCCCGACGAAGTGGCGGGCCTCAGACCGGGGTGACCCCGAGCTTGAGGCCGACGAGGTTGCGCTTGCGGCCGGCCAGGCGCTCGGCCAGGGCGGTCAGGGCCGCAGCAGCCGGACGGCCCGGGTCGGTCGCCACCAGCGGCACCCCGAGGTCGCCGCCGGCCGCCAGGGCCGGGTCCATCGGGATCTCCGCGAGCAACGGCACGTCGTAGCCGAGGCGGGTGCTCAGGGTGCCGGCGACCTCGATGCCACCGCCCTTGCCGAACACGTCCACCCGGTGGCTCTGGCCGCAGTGCGGGCAGGCGACGTCGAGGTAGGCCATGTTCTCGACCACCCCGATCACCTTCTGCTCCAGCATCGATGCCATCGTGCCAGCGCGCTCGGCGACCTCTGCGGAGGCCTGCTGCGGCGTGGTCACGACGATCACCTCAGCGTTCGGCAGCTTCTGGCCGAGGGAGAGGGCAACGTCGCCGGTGCCCGGCGGCAGGTCGACGATCAGGAAGTCCAGGTCGCCCCAGTACACGTCGGCGAGGAACTGCTGCAGGGCCCGGTCGAGGATCGGCCCGCGCCACGCGATCACCTGGTCGCGGCTCTGCTTCAGCATGCCGATGGAGATGACCCGCAGGCCCATGCTCGGCACCGGCATGATCATCCCGTCGACCGAGGTCGGCATGGCCTCGGTGAGGCCGAGCATCTGCGGGATCGAGTGGCCGTAGATGTCGGCGTCCAGCACGCCGACGCTCCTGCCTCGGGCAGCGAGGGCCATCGCGAGGTTCACCGTGACCGAACTCTTGCCCACCCCGCCCTTGCCGGAGGCGACCAGGATCACCTGGGTGAGCGAGTCCGGCCGGGCGAACGGGATCTCGCGATCCTCGCGTCCGCCGCGCAGCCGCTTCTTCAGTTCGGAGCGCTGCTCGTCGCTCATCGTCCCGAGGGTCAGGTTCACCCCGGAGACGCCGGGGACGGTCGTCACGGCCTTGGTCACGTCCGACTCGATCGTGTTCGCCAGCGGGCACCCTGCGATCGTCAACAGTACGGTGACCGCTGCCACACCGGAGGCGTCGACAGCCACCGACTCCACCATGCCCAGGTCGGTGATCGGCTGATGGATCTCCGGGTCGATGACGGTCGCCAGGGCAGCGTGGACTGCGGTTTCGAGTTCGGACATGGACAGCACCCTACCTGCGGTTCGAGCGCACCGAAATTCGGTCGCGCAGCTGGTCAGGCCAGGTGTTTGCGCTTCTCCTCCGGCTCGCGGTTGTCGAGTTCCTCGATCAGGTCACGAAGCTCCGAACGGATGAAATCCCGGGTGGCGACGTCGTTCATCCGCATCCGCAGGGACGCGATCTCACGGGCCAGGAAGTCCATGTCAGCCCTGGACTGCGCCGAGACCTCCCGGTCGTGCTCGAGGCTCACCCGGTCCCGGGCCTCCTGCCGGTTCTGCGCCAGCAGGATCAGCGGCGCAGCGTAGGAGGCCTGCAAGGAGAGGGCGAGGGTGAGGAACAGGAAGGGGAACGGGTCCGGGGCGAGGTCCGGTGCCACCACGTTGAAGACCACCCAAGCGATGATCAGGACGGTCATCCAGATCAGGAACGTCGCCGTGCCCATCCAGCGGGCGAAGGACTCCGCGAAGCTGCCGAAGGCGTCGCGATCCATCCGCATCCGCGGGATCCACTCACTGCGGCGGCGTCCCGGAGTGTCGAGGCGGTTCGGGCTAGCCATCGTTCACCTCCGAATCCAGCCGGTCCAGCTGAACCCCGCGCCAGTCGTTGGGCAGGATGTGGTCGAGCACGTCGTCGACGGTGACCGCCCCGAGGAGGCGGTGCTCGGCGTCCACGACCGGGGCGCAGACCAGGTCGTAGGTGGCGAAGTAGCGGCTCACCTGCGCGACATTGTTCTGCGGCCGCAACGGCGTGATGTCCGGATCGATCAGCCCGGCGACCAGCATCGAAGGCGGTTCGCGGAGCAACCGCTGGAAGTGGACCGCGCCGAGGTAGCGCCCGGTCGGTGTGTCCATCGGGGGCCGGCAGAGGAAGGCGAGCGCTGCCATTGCCGGGGTGATCTCCTCCCGGCGCACCGCTGCCAGGGCGTCGGCGACGGTTGCGTCGGCACTCAGGACGACCGGCTCGGGGTTCATCAGGCCGCCGGCGGTGGCAGCGTCGTAGGTGAGCAGGGTGCGGACGTCGCGGGCGTCGTCCGGCTCCATCCGCTCCAGGATGTTCTCCGCCATCACCGAGTCGAGCTCCGCGATCAGGTCGGCGGCGTCGTCCGGGTCCATCTCCTCGAGGACGTCGGCAGCCCGATCGGTGTCGAGGGAGTTGATCACGTCCACCTGCTCGTCCTCCGGCAACTCCTCCAGGGCTTCGGCCAGCCGGTCGTCGTCCATGGCGTGGACGACAGCCGCCCGGAGCACCGGGTCCATGTCGTGGAGTTCCCGCGCGACGTCGGCGGCCTTCAGGTCGGACAGCCGCATCGCCTGCTGCTCGGCGTCGCGGGGAGCCGGCTGCTCGATGAAGTCGGGCACCTCGGACCAGTCCACGATGGTCACGTGGCCCCGCTGGAAGGGTCGCCGGCCGGCCTCGCGCAGCGCGATCTCCGACAGCACCCAGTCCCGCGAACGGTTGCGCTTGAAGGCCACGTCGAAGATGGTCTCCGGCTGGCTGGCGTCCTTGCGGTGCACGGTGCGGTCGAGCAGGTTCTCCACGACGAGCATCTCGCGTTCGCGAACCTGGAAGCGGCGGGTGTTGACGAGCCCGGAGACGATCACCTGATGGGCGTCGATGGAATGCACCCGCTCCATCGGGAAGAAGATCCGCCGCAGGGCGAACAACTCCACCACGAGGCCTTTCACCCGCGGCGGCCGCTTGCTGGACCGGTTCTGGATGACGACGTCGCGTACCTTGCCCACCTGCTCGCCGTTCGGGTCGAGCATGGGCAGTCCCTTGATCCTCGAGACGAAGATCGACGATGCCGAGGTCACTCGGGCAGGCTACCGCCT
>JADLEH010000132.1 GCA_020846255.1 Propionibacteriaceae bacterium | reverse complement strand
CTGGGCACGAGCTGAGGGGGCTCTGGCACTTGACGCTGAAATCGATTGCTGAAACGATGGAATCAGCCCGTCCCGGTCGTTCAGCGTTGTGCGCGGGGCTCTCGGTGATGAGGCGTAGAGACCAACCAAGGAGTCACTTGTGAGCACCTACCTCGTGCCCGAAATCCCCACGAAGCCGGCCGCGGAACCGAAGACTGTCTACACCGTGGCGAGCGGCGACCTCCGCCTCACCACCAACGTGAAGACGTGGGAGATGCAGCAGCAGGTCGAGCGCGAGTTCGCCGCTGCCCTCGACCAGCTGGGCTGGCAGGTCAAGCGTGCGCACGGCGTCGACCCGGCCAAGGGCCACGGCTTCATCGACAACCAGCGCAAGGGCATGGATGTCTTCGCCGGCATCCCGGCCGATGCACCGCTCGTGGTCATCGAGGCCGTGTGGCAGTACAGCCACCATGTGCTGGCCGGCCTGCGCGACCACCAGGGCCCCATCCTGCTGGCAGCGAACTTCGCCGGCGACTTCCCCGGCCTGGTCGGCATGGCCAACCTGCACGGCTCGATGACCAAGGCCAACATCGCCCACTCCACGATCTGGAGCAAGGACTTCACCGACGACTGGGCCAAGGACAAGCTGGCCGAATGGCTGGCCACCGGCGTGATCGTCCACGACACCTCCCACGTCCGCGACCTGCCGGCCCTCCCGGACTCCCCGGAGAAGGCCCTCGGTGATGCCCTCGCTGCAGAGCTCAAGGCGAAGAAGGCCATCCTGGCCGTGTTCGACGAGGGCTGCATGGGCATGTACAACGCGATCATCGACGACGAGTTGCTCAACCCGGCCGGCATCTACAAGGAGCGCCTCTCGCAGAGCGCGCTGGTCGCCGAGATGAACAAGGTCAGCGATGACGAGGCGGCAGCCGTCCGCACGTGGCTCGACGAGGCCGGCATGACCTTCCACGTCGACAACGACGGCGACTGGAAGGAGTGCCTCACCGACGACCAGCTCACCAGCCAGTTCAAGATGTACATCGCGGCGCTGCGGATCGCAGACGACTTCGGCGCCGACGCCGTCGGCATCCAGTACCAGCAGGGCCTCAAGGACCTGGTGCCAGCCTCCGACCTCGCCGAGGGCCTGCTCAACAACGTCGATCGTCCGCCGGTGAAGTCCCGCGACGGCGAGCGGGTGCTCTTCGAAGGCAAGGCGCTGCCGCACTTCAACGAGGTGGACGAGGGCGTCGCCGTCGACGCTGTGGTCACCAACCGGGTGTGGACGGCAATGGGCCTCGACCCGGCCACCACCCTGCACGACGTTCGCTGGGGCGACGACTGGGGCGACGACTTCGTCTGGGTGCTGGAGATCTCCGGCTCCGTCCCGGCCTCCCACCTCGGCGGTTACGACAAGTCCCACTCCTACCGGCAGAGCTACTACTACTTCCCGCTGGGCGGCGGCACTCTCGCCGGAGTCTCCAAGCCGGGCGAGATCGTGTGGTCGCGCGTGTTCATCATGGACGACCGGCTGCACGTGGACCTCGGTCGGGGCACCTGCATCGAGATGCCCGAGGCCGAGGTGCAGCGCCGGCTCAACTCCACCAACAAGGAGTGGCCGATCATGAACGCGATCCTGCACGGCGTGAGCCGCGACCAGCTGATGGCCCGCCACAAGGCCAACCACATGAACGTTGCCTACGCCCCCGACGCCGAGACAGCCGACAAGGCGCTCGTCGCCAAGGCCGCGATGTTCAAGGCCATGGGCTACGACGTCCACCTGGCCGGCGAAGTGCTGACCGACCTCGCCTGACTGCCTGAACGGAAATGGAACCGTCCCCGGAATCTCCGGGGACGGTTCCATTTCCGTTCACTCCGGTCGCCCGCAACCCCAGCCGCCGGGTTCAGCTGGACAGGCCGGCGTCCACGTTCAGGCCCGCGCCACGCGGCGCTCCGCAGCAGCCCAGTCGTCCGGACCGAACGGCAGGACGCCGGGGGTGTAGGTGGTGAGGTCGGAGGAGGCGATGGCTACCTGCCGCAGGGCCGTGCGGTCACCGGTGAGCGCCCCGCAAGCCCTGGCCTGCACGAGCAGGTTGCCAAGGGCTGTGCCCTCCGCCGGGCCGGCGATCACGGTCAGTCCGGTGGCCTCGGCGGTCAGCTGGCAGAGCAGGGTGTTCTGGCAGCCGCCGCCGACGATGTGGACGACCGACACGTCGCGTCCGGCCAGAGCACAGGCCCGTGCGATCGTGCGCCGGTACGCCAGAGCCAGCGAGTCCAGGATGCAGCGGCAGATGCTGGCCGGGTCGTCGCCGAGGTGCTGGCCGGTCTCTGCGGCCATCGCCTGCAGGCGTGCGGGCATGTCGCCGGGCGGCAGCAGGCGCTCGTCGGTCATGTCCAGGACGCAGTGCAGCCCTGGCCGGTCCGCCGCGGCCGCCAGCAGCTCCAGCAGGTCCACGTCCTCACCGGCGGCCCTCCAGGTGCGGATGCTCTCGCTGAGCACCCACAGGCCCATCACGTTCTTCAGGTACCGGACGGTGCCGTCGATGCCCAGCTCGTTGGTGAAGTCGGCCGCCCGGCTCTCCGCGGTGAGCACCGGCTGCTCCAGCTCCAGGCCGACCAGCGACCAGGTGCCGGAGGAGATGAATGCGAAGTCGGTCGCCGTCGCAGGGATCGAAGCCACAGCAGAAGCCGTGTCGTGCCCGCCGACGGCAACGACCTGGATCGGCTTGCTGAACAGCCCGGCTGTGGTCGCCCCGAGCACTGTTCCGGGTTCGACGAGTTCCGGCAGCACCCGGGGCAGCGGCAGCCCGTAGCGCTCGGCCAGGTGCAAGCAGACAGCTTCCGACCACGTCCGGGTGGCGACATCGAGGAGACCGGTGGTTGAGGCGATGGTCATCTCGGCCACCGCGCGTCCACAGAGCCAGTAGGCCATCAGGTCGGGGGTCAGCAGGACCTGGGAAACCTCTGCCCAGCGCGGATCCTCGCGGCCGGCCACCAGCTGGAAGATCGTGTTGAACGGCATCACCTGCAGTCCGGCGGCCGCGTACAGCTCCTCGGCCGGCAGGCCGGAGAAAACCAGGTCGGGGACGCCGTGGGTCCGGTCGTCGCGGTAGTGGAACGGGGCTTCCAGCAGGTCTCCGGCCGCGTCCAGCCTGCCGTAGTCGACGCCCCAGGTGTCCACACCTACCGACTCCAGGGCGCCGCCACTTGCCTGGATGGCCGCCTCGATCCCGGTGCGGACGTGTTCGAAGAGCCCGCGGGCGTCGGTGTGGATGCTGCCGTCGGCCCCATCGACGGGACCGTTCTCGAACCGCACGGTCTCGGCCAGCCGGAAGCGGCCGTCCTCTAGGGTGCCGAGGATGACGCGACCGCTGGACGCGCCGAGGTCGGCTGCTGCGAAGTAGCGGGGGCTCACGAAGCCACCTCGACGGGGGTGCGGGAACGAAGATTCATGGCGCTTCCTTGCTGAACTTGAATCGTTTCATAGACTAGGGCTGCTGACCCTCACCGTCAAGGCAACCACACCAGCAGCCAGCCTCGCCGGACTCCCGTCCAAACACCCCGAGGGGTAGGCCGGTTACTGGCCCCTGGCGAGTTGGTCCTCGAGGTTGAAGACCTCCTCCACCCGCTCCCAGGCCTCGTCCGGGGCACCTTCGCCGGCGAACAACCGGGCCATCTCGGCCTGCCACCTCGCGTTGATCTCAGTGGCTGCCACCCGCGTCTGGGCTGCGTCCAGGTCGTCGGCCTCGCAGTAGCCGATCAGCAGCCCGTCCGACCGCAGGAACAGCGAGTAGTTGCGCCACCCCGCGTCGCGCAGGGCGACAAGGAGCTCCGGCCAGACGGCCGCATGCCGCACCCGGTACTCGTCCAGCTTGGCCGGGTCGACGTGACCCAGCAGGCAGTACCTCGCCATCACTGTCGTCCTCTCTCGAACTGCCGAGTGCCAGCGATTACGCCGAGGACCTGCCCCTGGGGGCTGGTCCTCGACGCGAGCGCTGGCCCTCGATGGGTGGTGCGTTGGGTCGGGTGACCGACGGGGTCAGGCGCCCCAGCCGGCCTGGGTGCCGCCGACGCGATCGGCGGCGATCCGGCCGAGGTAGCCGGACGCGGCGAAGGCTGCCATCGGGTCGGCCGGAAGCCCGCGGGACTCCCGCCAGGCCGCCAGGTCGGCGCGGACGTCGGTGTAGAAGGCGTCCATGAACACCCCGTTGGCACCGAGCACGTCACCGGCGGCCTGCGCCTCGGCGAGCGCCACCGAATCCACCAGCATCGCCTTGGCCGTCATCTCCTGGACGTTGAGCACCGAGCGGATCTGGCCGGGCACCTCGTCCTCGACGTTGTGGCACTGGTCGAGCATGAACGCAACGGTCGAGTCGGGGCCGTAGCCACCGCCACGGATCACCTCGTAGAGGATCCGGAAGAGCTGGAACGGGTCGGCGGCCCCGACGATCAGGTCGTCGTCGGCGTAGAAGCGGGAGTTGAAGTCGAACGAGCCAAGCTTCCCCAGCCGCAGCAACTGCATGACGATGAACTCGATGTTGGTGCCGGGGGCGTGGTGTCCGGTGTCGAGGCAGACCATGGCCTTCGGGCCCAGTGCTGCGACCTGGGCGTAGCTGGTGCCCCAGTCGGGCACATCGGTGTGGTAGAACGCCGGCTCGAAGAACTTGTACTCCAGCACCAGGCGCTGGTCGTCGCCGAGGCGGTCGTAGATCACGGCGAGCGACTCGGCCAACCGGTCCTGCCGCCCCCGCAGGTCGGCCTGCCCGGGATAGTTGGAGCCGTCGGCGAGCCAGATCTTCAGGTCCCGGCTGCCGGTCGCGTCCATGATGTCGATGCAGTCGAGGTGGTGCTCGATGGCGGTACGCCGGATCGCGTCGTCGGAGTGGGTCAGGGAGCCGAACTTGTAGATATCGGCCTGGAAGGTGTTGGAGTTGATCGTGCCCAGGGCGACGCCGAGATCGGCGGCGTAGGCCGCAAGGGCTGCGTAGTCGTCCACCTTGTCCCACGGGATGTGGAGGGCGACGGTCGGCGCGAGGCCGGTGTACTTGTGCACCTGCGCGGCGTCGGCCAGCTTCTCCTGGACGGTGCGCGGGGTGCCCGGCGTGCCGAACACCTTGAAGCGGGTCCCCGAATTCCCGAAGGCCCACGAGGGCAGCTCGATGGCCTGGGCGGCCAGCTGGTCAGTGATGGAGGCAAAACTAGTCATCGGGGTTCGTTCTTCTCTGCAGTGGGTCTGGGTAACTGCGGGCCAGCCTGGTTCCCGTGGTGCCCGGCCCGGAGGCCGGGCACCACGGTCAGGAATCGAACGCTTCGATCAGAAGTCGAAGTTGTCGATGTTGTCCTTGTTGAACTTGTAGGGCTCGCCGAGCAGGATCGAGCTGTCCGCGGCAACGGTGTACTCGCCCAGCTTGCCGGCGGTGAACTTGTCACCCTCCTTGCCGGTGATCTCGCCCTTGATCAGCGCGCCGGCTGCGTAGGCAGCCAGGAAGCCCAGGTCCTCCGGGTTCCACAGCGCGAACTCGGCCACGGTGCCGTCCTTGACGTACTCGCGCATCTGGTTCGGGGTACCGAGACCGGTGAGCGCAACCTTGCCCTTGGCCTTCGAGGTCGACAGGTAGCGGGCGGCGGCAGCGATGCCGACGGTCGTCGGGGAGATGATGCCCTTCAGGTTCGGGTGGGACTGCAGCAGGCCCTCGGTCTTGTCGAAGGACTTCTGGTCGTCGTCGTCGCCGTAGACGGTGTCCACCAGCTTGATGTTCGGGTGGGACGCGGCCAGCTCGGTCTTCATCATCTCGATCCAGGAGTTCTGGTTCGTGGCGTTGGCAGAGGCGGAGAGGATCGCGATCTCACCGGCGTCACCGATCTGGTCGGCGATGATGTCGATCTGCACCTTGGCGATGCCTTCGGACGTGGCCTGGTTGACGTACAGGTCGCGGCACTCGGGGTTGGTGTCGGAGTCGAAGGTGACGACCTTGATGCCGGCTTCGCGGGCTGCGTTCAGGGAGTCGCAGATGGCTGCCTTGTCATTGGCCGAGACCACGATCGCGCCCACACCCTGCTGGGTGAGCGTGTCGATGTACTGGACCTGTGCATCCGGAGCTGCCTTGGCCGGGCCGACCTCGGCGAAGGTGCCGCCCAGTTCGGCGACGGCCGCCTTGCCACCCTTGGACGAGGTGTCGAAGTACGGGTTGCCGAGGTTCTTCGGCAGGAAGGTGATCGCAAGGTTCGCCGGCGCCGACGCGGCGTCGGTGGCGGAGGTGGAGGCCGACGGGGCGGCACCACCGGAGGAGCAGCCAGCAGCCAGCAGGAGGCTGGTTGCCGCAAGTGCTGCGACTGCACGGAGACCCATGGGGGACTTACCGAGCATCATGGTGTTCCTTTCATTTGGTCGGGCCCGGCATTGGACTCGACGAGTGGTGGGGCGAGCCCCGGTTTCTTCAGGAGGTCTTGCCTGGGGTGGGTACTTGGGTGGCCGGGCGAACCCGCCGGGACTGGAACCAGTTGAGGACGCTGCCGGTGATCACGGAGAGCACCAGCAGCACCCCCGTGATGATGTTGATGACGTCGGACGTGACGCTGGCCAGCCGGAGCGCACTGGAGAGGGATCCGATCAGCAGGACGCCGGCGATCACGCCGTGCAGCGCGCCCCGTCCGCCGAAGACCGAGACCCCACCGAGCACGACAGCTGCGATCACGGCCAGCTCCAGACCGGTGGCGTTGTCGCCGCGCGAGCTCGTGTAGCGGAGGGTGTAGAAGATCCCGGCGAGCGCAGCCATCGCGCCGGAGAGGATGAACAGGGTGACCCGGGTCCGGTTCACGTTGACCCCGGAGAAGGTGGCCGCATCCTTGCTCAGGCCGATCGCGAAGACGCCGCGACCGAAGGGCGTGAAGTGCAGCAGCAGGACGAAGACCGCGAGCAGCAGGACGAACAGGATCATCACTGTCGGGATGCCGGTGGTGCCCAGCTTCGACTTGGCCAGGGTGGTCCAGAACCGGTCGAAGGAGGTGATGGCGGTGGTGCCGAGCAGCCCGATGGCGATGCCACGGTAGAGCGCGAGGGTGCCGATCGTGACAGCGAGGGCCGGCAGGTCGAAGCGCGTGACCAGCAGGCCGTTCACCAGACCACCGATCGCTCCGACGACGATGGCAACGAGGGCAGCCATCGGGATGGACCACCCGGCGCTGGTCAGCAGTCCGATCAGGACGCTGGAAAGGCCGACCATGCTGCCGACCGAGAGGTCGATGTCGCCGGTGATCATCACCGGGGCCATGGTGAGTGCGATCAGCAGGATCGGGGTCACGTCCAGCAGGAGGTTGGTCATGGTCAGCGGGGTGGCGAACCTCGGCAGCCGTACCGAAGCGACCGCCAGCACCACCAGGAGCAGGCCGATGATGGCCATCTCGCGGGTGAGCAGCAGCCGGCGCCAGGCCGGCCGGCCGTAGTCGGCATAGGTGCGGGTCGCCGGACGCGTAATGGAGGTCATCAGATCTCCCTCGAGAGCTTGCGGGACTGGCGGACAGCCAGCACACGGTCGAGAACGATGGCACCGAGGATCAGGGCCCCGACGACGGCGCGCTGCCAGAAGTCGGGGATGCTGATCACCGGCAGGGCCCGGTTGATCGTGTAGAGCAGGAAGGCGCCGATCGCAGCACCGACCACGGTTCCGCTGCCACCGACGATGGCGACACCGCCGATGACCGCAGCGCCGATCGCGTCCAGCTCGAACCCGTCGCCGGCCTGGGAACTGACGGTCCCGTACCTGGCGACATAGAGCACGCCGCCGAGGCCGGACAGCGCACCGGAGAGGATGAAGGCCATCAGCACCCGCTTGCGCTTGGCGAGGCCGTACAGCTCCGCAGCGTCGGGGTCGGAGCCGATGGCGTAGAACTCGCGGCCGGCCCGGGTGTTGCGCATGTACCAGGCGACCCCCAGCAGCACTACGAGAGCGATGATCGTGAGCATCGGGATGCCGAGGATGGATTCGTGCCCGATCGCCTGGAAGTCCTTGGGGATCTGGTCGGCGTTGATCCGGTTGGACCCGGTCCACCAGACGTTGATCCCGCGGAAGGCGTAGAGGGTGCCGAGGGTGATCACCATGGCCGGCACCTTGCCGAAGGCGACCAGGGCACCGTTCACCAGGCCGAGCACCGCGCCGAACGCCACCCCGACCAGCAGGGCCAGCGGCCAGGGGATGCCCGGGAAGGAGACGAACATCGTGCCCACCAGGTAGGCGGTCAGGCCGAGCATCGAGCCCACCGACAGGTCGACGCTGCGGGTGATGATGACCACGGCCTGGCCGACTGCGACCACGATCAGGATCGCCGGGGTGATCAGCAGGTTCCGCCAGCCGTCCGAGCTGAACAGGAACGCCGGGTTCTTGACCGTGGTCAGAACCACCACCAGGGCGAAGGCGAGGAAGATCCCGGCCTCACGGGAGCGCACCAGTGCACCCAGGCGGCCGCGGGTGCGGGCGCCGAGGCTGTGGTCGCTGGGGGTCAGGGTCGTCATGCAACTTCCTTGGGCGAATGGGTGGCGGCGAACATGACCGACTCCGGGTTGGCCTCCGCGCGCGGGATGTCGGCTGTGATTCGGCCCTCGTGCATCACCAGGACGCGATCGGCCATGCCCAGCACCTCAGGCAACTCGGAGGAGATCATCAGGATCGCCAGGCCCATGCCGGCGAGTTCGGACATCATCCGGTGCACCTCGGCCTTGGTGCCGACGTCGATGCCCCGGGTGGGCTCGTCGATGATCAGCACCTTCGGGTTCGCCGCCAGCCACTTGGCCAGGACGACCTTCTGCTGGTTGCCACCGGAAAGGGTGCCGGCCACCGCGTCCAGCGCAGCGGTCTTCACCTCGAGCTTGCCGGCCCACACCTGAGCTGCGGTCAGCTCGCGCCTCGTCGTGACCAGGCCGAATCTGGTGAGCGTCCCGCGGATGGCGTCGGTGATGTTGGTGGCCACGGTGGCGTCGATGACCAGGCCCTGCTTGCGGCGGTCCTCCGGCACCAGGGCGATCCCGGCCTTCATCGCGGCGCTCGGGTTGTTCGCTGGCAGCTTCCTGCCGTCGAGCACCACCGAGCCGCTCTCGTACGGGTCGACCCCGAAGACCGCACGGGCGACCTCGCTGCGACCGGCTCCCACCAGGCCGGCCAGGGCAACGATCTCGCCGGATTTCACCTCGAAGGTGATGTCATGGAAGACGCCGGGCATGGTGAGGTCGGTGACCTGGAGCAGCGGGCGTCCGATCTCGGCCGCCTGCTTGGGAAACAGTTCGTTGACGTCGCGGCCGACCATCCGGCGGACGATCTCGGGCACCGAGGTCCCGGCGATCGCGTCGGTGGAGATGTAGCTGCCGTCCCGCATGACGGTGACGGTGTCGCACAGCGCGAAGACCTCATCGAAGCGGTGGGAGATGAACATCAGTGCCCGGCCCTCGTCGCGCAGGCTGCGGGCAACGGCGAACAGGCGCTCCACCTCGACCCCGGAAAGGGCTGCCGTTGGCTCGTCCATGATCAGGACGCGGGCGTCCAGCGAGATGGCCTTCGCGATCTCGATGATCTGCTGGTCGGCGATTGAGAGGCCCTCTGCTGGACGGTCCGGATCCATCCGGACGCCGAGGCGGGCCATCAGCTCGACCACTTCGGCCCGCATGGCCGTGCGGTCGATGCGGCCGAACCGGCCGACCGGCTGGCGCCCCATGAACACGTTCTCGGTGACGGACAGGTCGGGGAAGAGGGTGGGTTCCTGGTAGATCACGGCGATCCCGGCGGCCTTCGCCTCCGCCGTGGTCCGGAAGTCGACCGGCTTGCCGTCCAGCTCGAACGTTCCGGTGTCGCGCTGGTAGAGCCCGGCCATGATCTTCACCAGGGTGGACTTGCCGGCTCCGTTCTCGCCCACGACTGCGTGGATCGACCCGGCGTGGAGGGCGAGGTCGGCGTTGCGCAGTGCGATGACCGCCCCGAAGCTCTTGGAGACTCCCCTGAGTTCGAGTACCGGGGTCGCTACGTTGCTCTGCACCGGGCCTCCATTGGCGTTGAAACGTTCCATACGAACGATTCAAGACACTACGGATCGGAACGTCCGGTGTCAACCCTTTCTGGGCTTGCGACGCTGGGTGGAGCGGCGGACCACCAGCTGCGGGGTGAACCTCACCGACTCGTGCCGGTGCGGCGCGGAGCCCTCTGCCGCCTCGATCTCGCTCACCAGCAATTCAGCGGACTTGCGTCCGATGTCCTCCCGCGGCTGCCGTACCGAAGACAGCGGGACGGCTGCGGCGGCCGCGAACGCGATGTCGTCGTAGCCGATGATGGCCATGTCCTCGGGCACCCGCAGGCCGGCTGTGACGAAGCCCTGCAGCAGGCCGATGGCCACCAGGTCGTTCGCGGCGAACACCGCCGTCGGCCGCTCGGCCTCCGGAAGGGCCGCGATCTCGCCAGCGCTGCTGACGCCGGCCTCGAGGCTGAGGCTCGGGGTGCTGACCGCGAGCAGGCTGATGCCGTCCCCGGCCTGTTCCACAGCCAGCTCCATGCCCCGACGGCGGTCGCGCACCTGCGCAAGTGAGCTCGGTCCCCCGACGAAGGCGAGCTTGCGATGCCCCTGGTCGAGCAGGTGCTGGCCGGCCAGCCGCCCGCCGGCCAGGTCGTCGACACCGACGGAGCAGAAGTCCGAACCGGTGCCGACCCGGTCGACAATCACCACCGGGATACCCCGGACCCGCAGTCGCAGTACCCGTTCGGAGCTGTCGTCGATCGGCGCGAACAGGACACCACCCACGCGTTGCTGCTCGAACCGCTCCAGCAGGGTGAGCTCCCGCTCGGAGTTCGAGTCGCTGTTGCCGATCTGCACCGAGTACTGCTCGGCGTAGAGCAGGTCCTCCGCACCCTTGGCCACGTCGGTGAAGAACGGGTTGGCGATGTCCATCACGACCATGCCGATCGAGCGGCTGCGCCCGGCCCGCAACTGGCGGGCGGACTCGTTGGGTACCCAGCCCAGCTTCTGGATCGCCTGCTCCACCCGCTGCCGGGTGACCTCCGAGACCCGGTCTGGCGAATTCAGCACGTTGGAAACGGTGCCGACCGAAACCTGCGCGAGCACCGCCACATCGCGCATGCTCACCGAGCTCTTCGGACCCATCTCGCCTCCCTCGGCGTCGTTGGTCACGATTAGATCACAAAATCGGTTCATTGAACCGTCTCAACCAAGGATCGGGCCACCGGGGTCGCAGCGACTGCACCCGCCGTCGGGTCGGGTGCGATCGCAGCGCGTCCGGGTGGTCAGCCGCAGACCGACCCAGGCTTGCCGTGGAACACCAGCGCCCGAGGCGTGCTGCCGCAGATCGCCGCCGATGGCAGCTCCCCCGGCTTCAGGGCGGGGCTGTGCCCCGGCACCCTCGCCTCCGCGCCGAGCAGCTGCTCGAAGACGCTCGGCGCTGCCGGGGTGACGACCCTGGTGTCCTCCGGCTCCACGCCCATCACCGTCGCCGCCCGCCGGTAGGCGTCCTCGATACCCAGCTGGGAGTCGATGAGGCCGTTCTGGATGGCGGTCTCCGGATCGAAGATATGGGCGCCGAGGCTGTCGGTGATCACCTCTGGCTCGATCCCACGGCCCTCAGCCACCCAGGTGACGAAGTCGGAGTAGACGTTCTGCAGCCCGGCCTGCAGGTTGGCCCTTTCCTCGGGACGCATCTCCCGGAACGGGTTGCCGAAGTCCTTGTCCGTGCCCTTGGTGAGGTACTCGTAGTCGATCCCACCCGTCGTCACGTAACCCTCGGTGAACAACGTCCCGGTGGTGGCCTTCACGTCCTTGTACCGCTCGAACGGGCCGAAGATGACCCCGATGCTGCCGACGAGAGAGCCGTAGTCGGCGATGATCTCGTCGACGCCGGCCATGGTGTACATGCCGCCGGATGCGGACATGCCCTGGACGTGCGCCACCACCTTCTTGCCGGTGCGCTCCTGGTAGCGCTCGATCGCGTCAGCCATGGCCTTGGAGCCGTTGATCGAGCCACCCGGGGTGTTGATCAGGAGCAGCAGTCCGG
>JADLEH010000131.1 GCA_020846255.1 Propionibacteriaceae bacterium | reverse complement strand
CTCCGAGCTTGCGGTGGTCGCGGCGCGCGGCCTCCTCCAGCCGGGTGCGGTAGGCGACGAGGTCGTCCTTGGACGCCCAGGCCGTGCCGTACAGCCGCTGCAGCTGGGCGTTCGCCTGGTCGCCGCGCCAGTAGGCCGCGGAGCTGCGGGTGAGCGCGTAGCCGTTGCCGAGGTAGCCGGTGTGCGGCACGTGGGGGCCGCGGCACAGGTCCTTCCACGCGACGGCGCCGTCCTTGCGCACGTTGTCGTAGATGGTGAGTTCGCCGGCGCCGACCTCGACGGAGGCACCCTCGGTGGCAGCTGCCGAACCCTTCAGCCCGATCAGTTCCAGCTTGTAGGGCTCGGCCGCGAGCTCCGCTGCAGCGTCCGTGTCGCTGACCGCTCGGCGCACGAAACGCTGGCGCTCCTTGACGATCGAGCCCATCTCCTTCTCGATGGCCTTCAGGTCCTCGGGGGTGAACGGGGTTGCCAGGTCGAAGTCGTAGTAGAAGCCGTCGGTGATCGGCGGGCCGATGCCGAGCTTGGCGTCCGCGTGCAGCCGCTGGACGGCCTGCGCTGCGACGTGCGCGCAGGAGTGGCGCAGGATCGCCAGTCCCTCCTCGCTGGTGGCGGCCACGGCCTCAACCTGGTCGCCGTCCTTGAGCGCAGTCGCCAGGTCGACCACCAGACCGTTCACCCGGGCAGCGACGATTCCCCGGTCGTTGCCGAAGAGTTCGAACGCCGTGGTGCCGGCGACGACCTCCCGCTCGCTGGTCTGGGACTGCTGGTCGAGCACGCTGACGGACACGGACACTGGATTGTCTTCCTTCCTGGACTGCGGCTTCCTAGTCTGCCGCAGATTCACGCGGCTCGTTTCGCACCCGACCGGGCGTATCGAGAGTTGTCCTTTCCTTGGCGGCCGGTCGGCTTTCGTGGAAACGTTCTGCCATGGCGAGCGACACCGAGCGGCTGTTCCCGGGGAAGTTCTTCATCAGCACCGCACTGGAGGCGCTCGAGGCCAAGACCGCGATGTCGAAGGAGCTCACGGTCCGCTACCTGCAGCGCGCCGGGATCGCCGGCGTCCTGATCGCGATCTTCTACGGTGCCTACTTCAGCACGGTGGCCACCTTCGCCGCGATCCAGGTGGGCGGGACAAGCCTCGCCGGCGTCGGCAAGCTGCTCGGGGCCCTGGTCTTCGGCTGGGCCCTGGTGTTCATCTACTTCACCAAGTCCGAACTGCTGACCTCGAACATGATGGTCGCTGCGATCGGGGTGTACTACCGCCGGGTCCGCTGGGGCCGGGCACTGCGGATGCTCGCGCTCTGCCTGCTGGGCAACTTCCTCGGCGGCCTGCTGCTGGCACTGCTGCTGAAGGCCAGCACGCTGGCCAGCGGGCCGGTACTGGTCGAGATGGAGCACGCAGTGGGCGTGAAGCTGGGTTACCTGACGGCGGGGCCGCTGGGCTGGTCGGACCTGTTGGTGCGCGCCATCCTGTGCAACCTGATGATCAACGTGGCCATGCTCCTGGTGTACAACGGCTTCATCAAGGACGACCTGACGAGGTCGCTTGCCATGATCACGGCCGTCTTCATCTTCGCCTTCCTCGGCCTCGAGCACTCCGTGGCGAACACCATCCTGTTCACCGTCGTCGGACTGAAGTCCGGCATCGACGTCGCGCTCGCCGCCGGGAACGTCGGGATCGCCCTGGTCGGCAACTTCGTCGGCGGTGGCGTGCTGATCGGGCTCTACTACGCCTACGTCAACGACGACAGCAGGTTCCGGGCGTGACCGAGGCGAGGGCGCTGCGCCTGTCGGTCTACGCTTCCCTGCTGGTCGGTGCGGTCGGGATCGCCTGGGGCCTCGCGGTCGACTCGCGGGTGGTGCTGTTCGACGGCATCTTCACCATCTTCGGGACGGCACTGTCCGGGTTGTCGCTGCTGGCCTCCTGGGCGGCCGGCCTCGAGGCCGACGAACGCTACCCGTTCGGCAGGGGCGCGGTGATCCCGGTGGCGGTCCTGATCCAGGGGGCTGCGCTGCTGGCCACCCTCGCCTACGCCGCCTTCGACTCGGTGTCACTGATTCTTGCCGGCGGCTCGGACGAGGCCCCGCTGAGCGTGGTCGGGTACGGCCTCCTGACCCTCGCTGTCGCGATCGGGGTCGTGGTCGCCCTGCCCAGGCTGGCTCCGCAGTCGGAGCTGGCGGCTGCCGAGGCCGCCCAGTGGCGGGCCGGCGCCATGCTGAGCGGGATCATCGCCCTCGGGGCCGCAGCCGCATCCGGCGCGGCCGCTGCCGGCCTCGACCGGGTCGTGGCCTACGCCGACCCGGCTCTGGTCCTGGTGGCCGTCGTGGTGCTGGCACCGGTGCCCTGGCGGCTGCTGCGCGCCGGCGGACGCGAGATCCTCGAAGCTGCGCCGACCCCAGAGGTCCGCCGGTCGATCGACGCAGCTGCCGAGCGGACCCGCGCCGAGTTCGACCTCGGCAAGCCGATGGTCCGGGCCACCAAGCTCGGCCGCCGGCTCTACGTGGAGGTGGACTTCCTCGTGGCCGCCGGGGAGTGGGATGTCTCCGAGGAGGATCGTGTCCGTCGGTCGCTGATCAGCGCGTTGACACCCCTCGG
>JADLEH010000130.1 GCA_020846255.1 Propionibacteriaceae bacterium | reverse complement strand
CTCCTGGCGGTCGGGGTCTTCGTGGTGTCGTTGCCGTCGCTGGCTGCCGTGGTGATCGGCCTCGGCCTGGTCACGTTCGCGTTCCTCGGTGCCCATTCGCTGCTGAGCGGTTGGGTGGTCGACCGGGCGCGCCGCATCGGGGTCGGCACGGCGCAGGCGTCGAGTGCCTACCTGATCACCTACTACCTGGGCAGCACCATCGCCGGCGCGCTGGCCACCTGGCAGTGGCAGGCCGGGGGCTGGAGCGGAGTCGAGACACTCGCCCTCGCCCTTACCGCTGTAGCCCTTGGCGTCACGCTGGCTGCAACCAGCGCTGACCGCAACCCGAAGGTGGCAGACGACGAGGACGCCGTCCTCGACTGATCAGCCCTGGAAGGCCCGCCACACAGCGGCGATGTCCTGGTTGCCGGCCCCACCGTCCGCCGTTGCTGAGTACAACTCGTCGAGGGCAGCCAGCAGGTGCTGCGGCATACCGGGGGTGGCCTCCCGGGCCAGCCGGACGTCCTTGAGGAGCCCGACCACCTCGAACTGCGCCTCGAACCCGTGCTCGAGCATCGCGCCGCCCTTGAGCTGGGCGTACGGGCTGTCGGCAGCCGCCCCCTGCAGGGCCTCGAGCACCAGCGCCGGGTCGAGGCCGAGCCGGTCAGCGATCGTCAGCGACTGCGCGATCCCCGCCGTGATGGTGGCGATCCAGGCGTTCAGGGCCAGCTTCAGCGCCGACGCCGCCGGCGCCGTGTCCCCGGCAACGACCGACCTGGTGGCGATCGCCTGGATGACCGGCTCCACCTCGGCGAGCGCTCCGGCCGGCCCGGCCAGCAGCGCAGTCAGCTTCCCGCCCTCGGCCGGCGCCTTGGTTCCCAGCACCGGGGCGTCGACGAACCTGACCCCGGCGGCGGCGGCCTGCCCAGCGAACCGGGCGGCCGCGGCAACTCCGACCGTCGAGCACTGCAGCCAGATCGTGCCCGGACGCATGGCGGGCAGCGCCTCGGCCATCACCGACTCGACCGCATCGGCGTCGAACAGCATGGTGAGCACGACGTCCGCCCCGGTGACGGCCGAGGCCACATCCGTGGCGACGCGCGCCGGGCCGCCGGCGAAGTCCTCCGACCGCGCTGACGACCGGTTCCAGACCGTGGTCACGAGGCCGGCGCCGCTGATCCGCCGCGCCATCGCCGCCCCCATCGTGCCGAGTCCAAGAACCGCGACCCTCGGTGTCGTGCCCATGCCGTTGCCCTCCTGCTTCAGGTTGTGCTGCTGCCACACCACCCAACCACACCCCGTTCCCGGGCAGGGCACGCGACTTCCCACGCTTCGGTCGTAGAATCCCCCAGAACCGCAGTCACCAGCCAGATCGGGGCATCGACATCCAATTCGACCTGCCCACCACCTGGTTCCCGGAAGGACTCACCTGGGAACTCCTGGCTGTGCTGGCCGTGGTGGCCCTCGCCGCCGGCTGGGTGGACGCGGTCGTCGGCGGCGGCGGGCTGCTGCAGCTGCCGGCCCTGCTGCTGGTGCCGGGCATCCCCCCGGTCCAGGCGCTGGCCACGAACAAGTTCGCCTCCATCTTCGGCACCGCGACCAGCAGCGTCACCTACTACCGCAGGACCCACCCGGACCTGCGGACGGCGCTGCCGATGGCCGGCTTCGCCCTCGCCGGGAGCTTCGGCGGCGCCAGTGTCGCAGCCCTGCTGCCGGTGGCGGTGTTCAAGCCGATCATCGTGGCTGCCCTCATCGCCGTTGCCGTCTTCACCGCCACCCGGCCGACGCTGGGCGCGGAGACCCGGCTGCGGTTCTCGCCCGGCCGCCACCACGGCAGCGCAGCACTGATCGGTGCCGGGATCGGCTTCTACGACGGCCTGCTCGGCCCCGGCACGGGGACCTTCCTGGTGATCTCCCTGGTCAGCATCCTCGGCTACAACTTCCTCGAGGCCAGCGCCAAGGCCAAGATCGTGAACTTCGCCACCAACCTCGGCGCGCTGCTGCTGTTCGTCCCGCACGGGGCGGTGCTGTGGGGCCTGGGCGCAGTGATGGCTGCTGCGAACATGGCCGGCGGCTACCTGGGTTCGCGAACCGCGATCGCGAGAGGCACCGGCTTCGTGCGGGTGGCCTTCCTCGTCGTTGTCGCAGCCCTGATCGTCAAGCTCGGCGTGGACGTCTGGAACGAGAGCCTGCGCACGCTCCTCGGCGCTCCCTGACCATCGGGGTTCGGCACCCGGCGGGCCGGCCTTTCGGTAGGCTTCGACCGCTGCGCCCACCGTCAGGGGCGTGGCACCAGTGAAGTGAGGTGCTGCTGTGTCGGTCGCGCTCGAAGCACGCGGTCTGGTCAAGATCTTCGGGAACAACCGCGCGGTGGACGGAGTCGACCTCACCATCCCCCGCGGCACGTTCTACGGGATCGCCGGACCCAACGGAGCCGGCAAGTCGACCACGCTCCGGATGCTCACCGGCCTGCTGCGGCCCGACGCCGGCAACGCAGTGCTCGACGGCATCGAGGTGTGGCCGGATCCGCTGCAGGCGAAGGCCCGGGTCGGCTTCGTCCCGGACAATCCCGTGCTGTTCGACCGGCTCACGGCCGCGGAGATGCTCGAGTACGCCGGGATGTTGCGCAGGATGGATCCGGGCGTCGTCGCCCACCGGTCGGCAGAGCTGTTGCGGGTGCTGGACCTGGCCGACGAGGCGGAGAAGCTGATCGCCGACTTCTCCCTCGGCATGATCAAACGGATCGGGCTCGCCGTGGCGCTGTTGCACAGCCCGCGAGTCCTGATCCTCGACGAACCCTTCGGCGCCCTTGATCCGGTAAACACCCAGGTGATGGAGGACATGCTGAAGCTGTACCGCCGCGGTGGCGGGACGGTGGTGTTCGCCAGCCACGTGATGGACGTGGTGCAGCGGCTCTGCGACCGGCTGGTCGTGATCGGGGCCGGACGGGTGCTCGCCGAGGGCACTGTCGCCGAGGTGTCCGGCGGCCGCACCCTGCAGGACGCTTTCGTCGAGCTCGTCGGCGGCCGGGACCTCGAGGAAGGTGAGCTGGCTTGGCTCTCGTCCTCCTCCGGCTGAGACTCGCGATCGCCGGCCGCTCCCGGGGCAGGGGTAACGCGGCCCAGCTCTACTTCGCCACCACCTGGGTGCTGGGTTCCATCGGCGGCCTGATCGCCGGCATGTTCATCGCCACCCTGGTCTCCGGCAGCGGCTACGGCGACCTGCTCCTGCTGGCCCTGTTCTGTTCGATCTTCATCCCGTGGGTGGTCGGTCCGATCGTTGAACCGACGCTTGCCGACGGCGTCGTCGACCCGCAGCGGCTGGAGCAGTTCCCCCTCACCGGCTGGCAGCAGGTGACCGGCCTCCTGGCGGGGGCGATGATCTCCCCTACCGCCACCTTCACCTTCCTGTTCGCGGCCGGCGGCGCCCTTGCGATCGGCGAGTCGCCCGCGGCCAGGCTGGCGTCCCTGGTCGCAGCCGTCAGCTACGCGGTGATGTGCGTCGCAGTCTCGCGGTCGGCCCAGGCCGTCCTCGCCGGAGCCCTGCGGTCCCGTCGCGGGGCCGACCTGGCGGCCTTCGCCGCCAGCCTGATGGTGCTGGGGATCTACCTGTTCGCCCAGCAGGCCCGCAGCGCGACAGCTGTCCTCGGCGGTCAGTCCGCCTCGGGTCCGCTGGGCACAGTGCTCGGCTGGACCCCGCCAGGCGCAGCCGGCCAGGCGATCACCAGCGCGCGGGAGGGTGACTGGCTGGGGTTCGCCGTCCGGATGGCAGTCGTCCTCGCAACGATCGGCCTGGCCATGGCCGGCTGGGCCTGGGCGCTCGGCCGTCGGGTGGACGGGGTCACCTCGGCCAACCAGAAGACCCACCGCCAGCACGCCGTCGTCGCCCTGCCGCTGACCCCTGCGCTCCTCCGGCGGCTGCCTGCCGGGCCGACCTCGGCAGCCACGGCCCAGCAGTTGCGCTACTTCTTCTTCCGCTCCCCGCGGGCGATCCAGACCCTGATCATCCCGCCGGTGATGGGGGTGGTTGTTTCCCACACCAGCTTCGTCGAGTACGGGCTGACGGCGCAGGCCGCGGCCTTCGCAGCGATGTCGGTGGTCGCGGGCAGCTTCAACCTGTTCGGCTACGACGGTCCCGGCTTCAGCTACCTGCTCATCGGGGGTGCGCCGCTGCGCCGCGTCCTCATCGGCAAGGCGATGGCCCCCCTGCTCTACCTGGTGCCGCTGGTCATCGTCTTCAACCTGGCCGAGAGCCTGCTGTGGGGCAGCCAGGGCGAGGTCCTGACCGGAATCCTCGCCGGCTGCGCAGTGGTGGCGCTCGGCGTCGGGATCGGGTCGCTCTCCAGCGTCTTCAACCCCAGCGACCAGTCGCGGGTGGGGCAGCGCCACGGCTCGTTCCTCAAGGTGTTCGCCTGGTTCATGGGCTTCTTCTTCTTCACCGGTTTCGGCGGCGCACTCTGGTGGATGTTGTCCTGGTTGCTGGACCCGCTGCTCACCGGCGTGATCATGACTGCAGGTGCTGTCGGGATCGCAGTCGTGCTGCTGCGGTGGTCCGGGAGCAGGCTCGAACGGGATCCCTACCCGGTGCTGGCCAAGCTGGACCCCCGGGTCTCCTGAAGCTTTCCGGTGATGCCCCTGACAGTGCTGACGGTCCCGTCCGCTCCCACCAGCAGCCCGGCGTGATCGGCGAGGGTGGCCAGCCAGGGCAGGGCGGCGGACCCCTTCACGAAGGCTGCGGTCGCGTACACGTCCGCCCAGGTCAGGTTCGGTCCGATGACCGTCGCCGACAGCAGCCCGGCAGCGGGCGCCCCGGTGGCCGGGTCGACGATGTGGTCGCCGCGCGCAGCGGTACCCGAGGTGGCGACTGCTCCCGTCCGCAACCGCAGCGACCGCAGGGTCCGGGCGCGGTCACGCGGGTCCTCCACCGCCACCACCCAGTCGGGGGTGTCGGTGCGGTTGCAGGCGACGGCGATGTCTCCCCCGGCGCAGATCAGGGCATCGTGGCGGCCGAACGGGCGCAGGTCGGCCAGCAGGGCTGTGAAGGCCTTGTCCACCGACCAGCCCTTGACCAGGCCGGTCGGGTCGAAGCACAGCCGCCCATCCGGGCCGGGGAGCCAGGCGGCGAAGGCCCCACCGGTGCGGTGGCCGGCGAGCTCGCACAGGGCGGCGACATGCCGGATCCGGGGGTGGGCGTCGACCACCCGGTCGAGACCGGCCTTGATCCGGCTGACCGGGCTGTCGGGTCGCCAGGTGCTGAACATCGCCTCGTCGGCCCGGAGTGCCTCGAAGGCGGTCTCGACTGCCCCGGCGACCCCTGCGGTGGTGGCGAGCGGGCCCCGGACGTGCACGCTCATCGGCAGGCCCATGATCTGGGCGATGAAGGAACGCCTCGGAACCTCCGCGTCGACGGTGCGCACCCCGACAGCGCTGAGCGAGCCGGTCATGCCAGGTGGGCGGCGTCGATGGCCGACTGCAGGGACTCCAGGTAGCCCTCACTGGTCACGGTCGCGCCGCTGACAGCGTCGATGGCTGCGCTCTGGGCCGCGACCACCTCGGCGTTCAGGATCGGCACGGCGTAGGCGTTGATCTGCTGGTCGTGGTGGTCCTGGTTGGGGTACTGGATCGCCTCCGAGGCAGTGATCCTGCCGTCCTGCACCGTGATCTGCACCTGGACCGCGCCGTAGCGGGTCTGGACAGCTTCGCCGGTGTAGGTGCCGTCGCCGCCCGCCGAAGTCGCCGTCGATGCCGACCCCGTCGGGGTGACGCCCGGTGAGGTCGTGGTCGTACCCGACGTGGCGTCGGGGTTCCCGGCGTCGGTGCCGGCCGGGGCCACCGTCGCCCCGCCGGTTGTGCTGGTGTGGTAGCTGAACAGCATCACCAGCCCGCTGACGGTGCCCATGACGGCCAGAACAATCTTCTTCATCTCGATCTCCTTGGTTACCAGCTGAAGCGTTCTTCGTGGATCCGGGCCGCCGGTACCCCGCAGTCGAGGGCTGCCCGCCTTGCCGCGTCCATCCAGGCGGTGGCACCGCAGAGGAAGACGTCGTGCTGCTCGATGTCCGGGACGAGCTGGCGCAAGGCGGCCGCATCCGTCAACCCGGCGGCAGATGCCGGTAGCCAGGACTGTCGGTCGGGCAGCCGCCGGCCGACCAGGTAGAAGACCCGGGCCCCGGTGCGGGCGGCGATCGCCTCGATCTCGGCGCGCAGGACCAGGTCGGCGTGGTCGCGGACCCGGTAGAGCAGGGTGACGTCCCCCGGTCCCTGCGGCAGTTCCTCGAGCAGCGCGCGCAGCGGGCTGATCCCGATCCCGCTGGCCATCAGGGTCACCTTCTCCCGGGTGCGGACGCCGGCGTGCAACCTGCCGTACGGGCCCTCGAAGACCACCCGGCTGCCCGGCTTGACCGCTGCCAGGGCATGGCTGCCGTCGCCGAGGTCCTTCACGGTGATCCGCAGCGTGTCGTCCGTGGGTGCTGCCGACAGCGAGTAGGGGTGTGCGCGGGACCAGCCCGGACCGGAACGGAACCGCCAGTTGAAGAACTGCCCCGCGCCGATCGGCATCCGGAAGAGGTTTCGGCCGCGCATCCACACGCTGACCACGTCCGGGCTCTCCCTGACCACGGCGGTAACCCGCAGCTGGTGGGCAAGGGTCCGGTAGGCGGGGACGCCGATGCGCCAGACCAGGATGGCACCGGCGGCGGCGATCCACAGCGTCCACCAGTAGGCGGCGGCCACCGGGTTGGCGAGGAACTCCTGGCCGGTCCACAGCTGGTGGGGCAGGGCCAGCCCGACGCCGAGGTAGGCGTACAGGTGCAGCAGGTGCCAGGACTCGTAGCGGAGCTTCGCCCGTGCCCTGCGAACGCTGGTGACCGTGACCAGGACCAACAGCGCGGTGCCGGCCAGAGCGAGCAGCATGCCGGGATAGTCGACGACCAGCTCCCAGAACTGCACCAGCGGGTTGAGGCCGGCCTGGGCTGCGTACCCGAGGACGATCAGCACCAGGTGGGCGACCATCAGGTTGAACGAGGTGAACCCGACCAGGCGGTGCCGCCGGGCCAGCTCGTCCTGGCCGTAGACCCGTTCGACCATCGGGATCCGGGCCAGCAGCAGCACCTGGATGAGCAGCAGGTCAGCCGCAACCAGTCCGGTCAGCCGGCCGAGGCTGGTCAGGCCGCCGGCAAGGCCGGTCAGCGCCTGGATGCCGCCGCCGGCGACCCACAGGGCGACAACCACGAGCATGCTGGCCCAGGTCGCGACCCCGACGGCGTCCCGCCACCAGCCCGGCGTCCGGACCGTGCTGCGCCCGGCAAGGGTTCGCTCCGGACCGTGCTGGGGCGCGATGACCGTTTCGCTGGCCTCGGTGATGGCTGCCATGTCGACTCCTGATCGGCTGGGTACGACAAGAGCCTCCCGGACGCCGCTGGCAGGACCGTTGTGCCCGGCTTTGCGTTCCCTGTGAGCCCGGTCAGCCGGCCAGCGGGCCGTCCGCGAAGGGGTCGATCCGGTCGGCCAGCGCCCGCAGGCTCGCCAGGCCCCGCCGCTCCAGCCGTCGGACGGTGCTGAGGCTGACTCCGAGGCGGCTGGCGACCTCGCCCACATCCACCGGTTCCCCGGTCGCGAGGCCGTAGCGCAGCCGCAGGACGCGCGCCTGCTCGCTCTCCAACTTGTCGAGGACGCGCCGGAACTGCCTGGCGTAGACGGCGGCGAGGGGGTCCTTGGGCTCCGGATCGGGCAGGGCCAGCGCCTCTGAGCCGACCGGCACGGGTGCAAGGTATCCCACGAGGCGTCGCGTCCAGTCGGTGGGTTGGCCCAGCTGGGCCGCCAGTTCCGCCGTCGGGACCTCGTGGCCGAGCTCCTGGCCGAGGGCTGCGGCCAGGCCGCGGGCCCGCCGCAACCGCATGGCCCGGCTCGGCGGCAGCGCGAGCTCGCCCAGGCGTCCGGCCCCAACCTCGGCAAGCCGCTGGCGGATCCGGATGGTGGCGAACGTGGAGAACCGTCCCCGGTCAGGGTCGTAGCGCTGGAGGGCGCCGGCCAGCGCGACGAAGCCTTCCTGGAAGAGGTCGTCCGGCGGCAGGCCGGTGCGCCGCGCTTCGCGGCCGGCCAGCTTCCCGACCAGGCGCAGGTTCGCGAGCAGGAACCGGTGCCAGGCCTGACGGCCCAGCTCTGCGATCGCCTCGAGTTCCCCGACGCTGGCCGGCACCGGACGTTCGCCGGTGGCCAGCAGGTGGGCGGCGAGCACCCCCGCTTCGATCGCCATGGCGAGGGTTCGTTCCTCAGTGGCGGAGAGCAGCGGGACGGGTTGCGGGTTGGTCATTGGCCCACCCTGCAGCCGTTTGCCCCGGATGCGTCCGGCGAGTTCCTTCCCCTGTGGAGCAACACCCGGACAACACCACTTCTGCCTGGGCCCTCACAGGGTCAGTCGGGCGGAAGGCTTCAGGCCGCCGGACCGGCTGCGACCGCCAGCAGTTCCCGACGCTGCTTCTCCAGGTTCACCAGGGTCGCGAACATCCGGTCGTAGGCGGGCTGGTCCTCGAGCGGGTTGGTGCGTTGGAGCCGCGACTTGAGCTGCGCGATCTGGCGGGCCAGCGCGAGCAGGCGCACCTGCGAGCTGTACTCCCTGGAGTAGGCCTCGGTCGGGGTACGCAATACCGGCTCCACGGCGAGCGAGACCACCAACTGCTCCAGCACCGGATCCGGGTTCGCCTGTAGGACCCGCTGGGTCCAGATCCCCGGCCCGTCACCGGTGGCGAGCACCGATTCGTAGAGGGCGCGGTAGGCGGGGTGGGTGAAGTCGTCAGCGCTGAGCCCGTTCCAGTCGGCCGTGAACGTCTCCGGGGCCCGGATGAGCAGCCGCAGGGTGCCCCGCTCGGCCTCGAGCCGGCGATCGGTCGGGTCGGGTACCGGCAGGCTGGCTTTCGGCTCGGGCATCCCCGGCAGTGCCTCGTCGTGGTCGGGCTTGCGCTCGGCCGGGCGCCCGCGGCGCTGCACGGTCACCTTCACCTCCCGGCGGACCTCCTCCGGGTCCATGCCGAGCAGCTGGGACAGTTCCCGCAGGTAGCCGGGGACGAGGGAGTTGTCCCTGATGCTGCTGACCAGCGGGGCTGCCGCGCGCAGGGCGGCCAGCCGGCCGTCGACACGGTCGAGGTCGTAGCCGGCGAGCACGTTGCGCATCACGAAGCGGTACAGCGGCACCCGGCGCCCGACCAATTCGCGCAGGGCGGCGTCCCCCTGCTGGATTCGCAGGTCGCACGGGTCGAGCCCGGTCGGCTCCACTGCGACATAGGTCTGGGCGAGGAAGTTCTGGTCGCCCTTGAACACCTTCAGCGCCGCGGCCTGCCCGGCCGCGTCGCCGTCGAAGGTGAAGATGACCTCACCGCCGGCCACATCACCGGTGCCCAGCATCCGCTGCAGCAGCCTGGCGTGGTCGTCGCCGAAGGCGGTGCCGCAGGAGGCGACCGCGGTGTCGACCCCGGCGAGGTGACAGGCCATCACGTCGGTGTAGCCCTCGACCACGACGGCCTGGCTCTTCCTTGCGATGCTCTGCCGGGCGAGGTCGAGCCCGTAGAGCACGTTCGACTTCTTGTAGACGATGGTTTCGGGGGTGTTGAGGTACTTGGCCGGCATCCGGTCGTCCTCGAAGATCCTCCGCGCCCCGAACCCGAGCACCGATCGGCCGGCGTCCCGGATCGGCCACAGCACCCGGCCCTGGAAGAAGTCCCAACCGTTCTCCCGGATCAGTCCGGCCTTCACCAGCTCGTCGTCGGTGAAGCCCTTCGCCTTCAGGTGCTGGCCGAGGTCGCGTCCTCCGGTGGGGGCGAAACCGATCCCGAACTGCTCGGCCACCACCTTGTCGAAGCCCCTGGAGTCGAGGAACTGCCGGCCCGCCAACCCGGCGGAGCCGATCAGCTGGCCGGCGAAGTACTCGGCAGCCTGCTGGTTCGCCTCAAGCACCCGCAGCCGCAGGCCGGGCTCCATCCGCTGGCCGCCGCCGTCGGAGTAGCGCAATTGGATCCCGACCCGGTCGGCGAGGTACTCCACGGCCTCGGCGAAGCTGACGTTGTTGATCTTCTGCACGAAGGCGATGACGTCGCCGCCCTCACCGCAGCCGAAGCAGTGGTAGAAGCCGCGGGCCGGGGTGACGTGGAAGGACGGGGTCTTCTCGTCGTGGAAGGGGCACAGACCGGTGAGCGACCCGCCACCGGCGCGGCGCAGGGTCACATAGGTTCCGACGACCTCGTCGATCCGGGAGCGTTCCCGGACGGTCGCCAGGTCCTCCTCGTTGATCAGGCCAGCCACGGCGATGAGTCTAGGCCCAGCCGGTGACTCAGGCGCCGCGTCCGATGCCCCGCGGCAGCCGGTCCGGGTCCCAGCCGAGGAGTTCGCCGGCAGTCTCGAAAGCGAACCGGTCGGTCATGCCGGCGACATAGGTGACCGCGGCCCGTACCGCTGCGTCACCGGCCGGGTCGGTGGCGGCGAAGTCGGCGGGCATCGACCCGGGACGCTCGCTGTAGTACTCCACCAGCGCATGCAACACGTCGATCACCGCGCCGGCCTGGGCCAGGGAGTCCGGCCGGGTGTAGATGCGCTCGTAGTTGAAGGCCCGCAGCGCGGCGAGGGCTCCGGCCGGCTCCTCGGCCATCCCGACCTGGCCGGTGGCGGCGACGGTGCCGATGACCGCCCGGACGAAGGTCCCGAGCTGCTGGCGCCGGGTGCTCCCGCACACTGCCACCACCTCTGCTGGGAGGTCGTCGAGGCTCAGGATGCCGGCGCTGGCGGCGTCCTCGAGGTCGTGGGCGCAGTACGCGATCCGGTCGGCCCAGCTGACGATCTCGCCCTCCACGGTTGCCGGCACCGGGCGCGACCAGGAGTGGTTCCGGATGCCGTCGAGCGTCTCGGCGCACAGGTTGATCCCGGTCAGCACCACATCGGCCCCCCACGGGCCGTGGTCGTAGCCCTCGGGAAGGAAGGCGTCGAACGCGTCCTCGCTGGCGTGGCCGCCGGGCCCGTGGCCGCAGTCGTGACCGAGGGCGATGGCTTCGGCGAGGGTGGCGTTGGCACCGACGGCGCGGGCGATGGAAGTGGCCACCTGGGCCACCTCAAGGGCGTGCGTCAGCCGGGTGCGCTGGTGGTCGGTCGGGAACACGACCACCTGGGTCTTGCCGGCGAGCCTGCGGAAGGCCGTGGAGTGGACGATCCGGTCCCGGTCGCGCTCGAAGCAGGTGCGCTCGGCGTCCGGCTCCTCGCCGATGGCACGCGAGCCGGCTCCCAGGGCGCGGGCCGCGCCGGGAGCAAGGTGCTCCGCCTCCCAGGCCTCCCGCTGCTCCCGCAGAACCGGGACGCCGAGGTCGAGTCGCCGCCCAGCCTCCCGGTGGGCCCGGACCAGCCGTTCCCCGGCGTGGCCGGACATGGTTTCGGCCCAGGCGATGGCTCGCGGTTGCAGGTCTGGCATGCCTCCATCTTGGCAGCCTCCGGACGGCCGGTGTCGGCACCGCAATCACCGGTGGCGTGACCAGCGCAGCGCTACCCTTTGGGTCATGTCCTCCGAGCAGCCGCCCGCATCGCCCCAGAACCCCGAGAGCCCCGCCGAGAGCGCGACCCCGGGCGGCTTCCCGCCACCCAGCGCCTACCCCGCCCCATCGACTCCACCGGCCCGGGCACCGCAGCAATACCCTCAGGCCGGGCAGCAGTACCCGCAGGCCGGACAGCAGTACCCCCAACCCGGACAGCAGTACCCGCAGCCCGGCTACGGCCAGCAGTACCCCCAGCCGGGCCAGCAGTACCCCCAACCCGGACAGCAGCAGTACCCCCAGCCCGGCTACGGCCAGCAGTACGGCTACGGCCAGCAGCAGCAACCGCAGCAGGACCCGTACCAGATCACCCACTACGCGGCCCAGTACGGCAACCAGGCAGCGCAGCCGCAGCAGCAGTACCCCCAGCCGACCTACCAGTCGTCGCTGGCCGCGGCCCGGAAGAGCCCGATCCTGGGCTGGGTGGCCTTCGGGATCGTCCTGGTATCCCTGATCGTCGTCACGCTCTCGGCACAGACGATCGGCTCGATCATGTCCGACGTCGTCATCGCGACCGGCTCCACCAACCTCGACTCGATCACCCTCGCCGAGATCCTCTCCGAGCAGGCGCCGTTGCAGTCGACGATGCTGAGCCTCGGCTCGACCGTCGGCTTCGCCGGCTGGGTGCTCGGGATCGTCGCTGCGATCATGGGGCGCGGACGGCTCTGGGGTGTCCTGGCGATCGTCATCGGCACGCTGGCACCGTTCATCATGATGGGCGTGATGATGCTGGCCATGATGCCGGCGTTCACTGCGATCCGCTGACTCCTGCGGCCGGGTACCGGTTGCTGGCCTCGGTCCCGTCCGCTCCCCCGTCGACCCCTCCCCCCGTCCGGCCCCGGCCCTTCCGTTCGCCTCGCTACCCGTCCGTCGTGCCCTGACTACCCTTCCGTCGGGACGCTACCGGCGCACGGGTAGCGTCCCCGACCAACGGGTAGCCAGCGGGTGATCGGGCCGGGGACGGGGCCGTCCTCCCCGGCGCGGCCCTTCCAAATCCCGCCTCGCTACCCGTCCGTCGTCCCCTGGCTACCCCTCCGTCGGGACGCTACCGGCGCACGGGTAGCGTCCCCGACCAACGGGTAGCGAGCGGTGATCGGGACCGGTGAGCAGGAGCCACCGGCGGCGCGCGACGGTCGGTAACGCTTAGGTAACCGTTCCGGAAGATGCTTGCCCGTGCTGAGTTAGTAAGGTTTACTAACCAACATGCAGACCCCGATCCGGCGCAAGCTCCGCCCCGAGGACGCCCGGCGGAGCAACCTCGCCCTCGTGCTGCAGTCGATCTACAACGACTCCCAGCTCTCCCGGGCCGACATCGCCCGGACCACGGGTCTCACCAAGGTCACCGTCTCCGATCTGGTCGCTGAGCTGATCGGCTCCGACCTGGTGCGCGAATCCGGGATGAGTGGCGTCACCAGGCCGGGCAAGCCTTCCACCCTGCTCGGCTTCAACGCCGCGGCCCGCGACATCCTCGCCATGGACCTCTCAGCCCCCGACCAGCTGCGCGGCGCCATCCTCTCGCTGCGGGGCGAGGTGCTGCTCACCCGCGTGCGGCACCTCGACGGCGCCGTCGGCGAAGCGGCCCTCGCCGCTGCCCGCGAACTGGCGAAGGAGCTGGCGGCTGCCGCCACCCGTCCCGTCCTCGGGTTCGGTGTCGGCACCCCCGGCACGGTCAACACGGCCGGCACGGTGCTGTCCGCGCCGAACCTGCACTGGCACGACGTGCCGCTGCAACAGCTCCTCGCAGCTGACCTCGGACTGCCGGTCCGGGTGGAGAACGACGCCAACGTTGCTGTGCTGGCCGAGCGCCGGTTCGCCGGCGGTCCCGACGACCTGGTCCGGGTCCAGCTGTCCAGGGGCGTCGGCGCCGGCCTGCTGGTCGGCGGCAACCTCGTGCACGGAGCGGCCAGCGACGCCGGCGAGATCGGCCACGTCGTGATCGACGACTCCGGCGCCCGCTGCGGCTGTGGCAAGACCGGCTGCCTGGAGACCTGGACCTCGGTGCCGGCGCTGACCGCCCGCCTGGCAGCAGAGCCGGGACGACGCGACCAGGTGCTCGCAGAGGCCGGCTACCGGCTGGGGCTGGCCCTTGCGCCGGTGGTGGGGATGCTCGGCCTCGCCCACGTGGTGATCGGCGGCCCCGCGGACATCGTTGCCACCCCCCTGCTCGATGCCGCCCGCAACTGCGTCGCCGACCGGACCCGCTCGGAGTTCCGGCCGGAGCTCGAACTCGTCCCGAGTTCGCTCGGCGATGACGCGGTGCTGCTCGGAGCCGCGGCCCTCGTCCTGCTCAACCAGCTCGGGGTGGCCTGATGACCCGTGTATCGAAGATCCAACAGTCCAATGCATCAACCGAAAGGAAAGCCAGCATGAAGAGAATGCTGTCGGCAGCCGCACTGGTGACTGCCTCTGCCCTGGCGCTGACCGGCTGCGCGCCGGGCGCAGCCAGTAGCCAGTCGCCCAGCCAGCCGGCGTCCAACACCCCGCAGAACATCACCATGTGGGTTGCCGGCGGTGACACCCCGAAGGAACTGCGCGAGTATCTGAAGACCACCTACCAGGCCAGGACCGGTGGCACCCTCACCGTCGAGGAGCAGTCCTGGGGCGACCTGGTCACCAAGCTGACCACCGCCCTTCCGGACGCCAACAACACCCCGGACGTGGTCGAGGTCGGCAACACCCAGTCGCCGACCTTCACCAACGTCGGCGCCTTCTCCGACATCTCCGACCTGTACGCCGAGCTCGGTGGCGACAAGCTGCTGCAGTCCTTCGTCGAGGTCGGCAAGGTCGATGGCAAGAACTACACGCTGCCCTACTACTTCGGCTCCCGCTACATGTTCTACCGCAAGGACATCTACAAGGCCGCGGGCGTCGAGGTACCGAAGACCCTGGACGAGTTCAACGCGAGCGTGAAGACCATCGCGGAGAAGAACCCCGGAAACATCAAGGACTTCTCCGGCTTCTTCATCGGCGGCCAGGACTGGCGCAACGGCATCTCCTGGATCTTCGCCAACGGCGGTGACCTCGCCAAGAAGGACGGCGCGGAGTGGACGTCCACCCTTTCCGACCCGAACAGCGTCAAGGGCCTGACCCAGCTGCAGGAGCTGTACAAGGCGGCCTCCAACGCCCCGAAGACCGCCAAGGACGAATCCCCCTGGCTCTACATCAACGACTCCGACAAGATCATGGACGGCGACAAGGTGACCGGGAAGACCAGCCTCGCCGCCGCGACGATCATGGCCCCGGGCTGGGCGCACTGGTCAATCGGTGACCTCAAGGATGACAAGCGGGCCTGGAACTCCGACAAGTTCGGCGTCTACCCGCTGCCGGGCAACGACGGCAAGCCGGCCCCGGTGTTCGCCGGCGGCTCCAACATCGGGATCTCGGCAGCCTCGGCGAACCAGACCGGTGCGCGTGAGCTGATGAAGATCATCTTCTCCGCCGAGTACCAGCAGATGCTCGGCAAGAACGGGCTCGGCCCGGCCAACTCCGACCACGTCTCCAGCCTCGGCTCCGACGAGTTCGCGAAGGCCCTGATCGACTCCGCCTCGAACTCCAAGCTCACCCCGGCAGCCCCGGGCTGGGCCGGCGTCGAGGCCTCGGGCAAGCTGGAGGAGTTCTTCGCCAAGGTCGCAGAGGGCGGTGACGTCGCCGCACTGGCGACCGAGTACGACGCCATCCTCACGCCGCTGCTCAACGGCAAGTAGGCCCGGCTCCGGCTGGCACGGAATTGGGGACGGTTCCATTCCCCGCCACCCGCCGCGGGTGGCGGGAAATGGAACCGTCCCCTTTTCCCGCCAGCCGACCGACCTCATCAATGAGAGGCTTCAAGCGATGACCGCCCTGTCCTCCCCTGCCCGCACGCAGGTGGCCTCGCCACAGCGGCGCCGACCGCGCCAGGTCGCGCCCTACCTGCTGCTCGTACCGGCGATCGCGATCCTGTTGCTCGCCCTGGGCTATCCGCTGGTCTGGCAGGTCATCACCTCCACCCAGCACTTCGGCCTCGCCCAGCAGTTCGGCAAGCCGCCGCAGTTCGTCGGCGCGGCCAACTACACCGAACTGTTCACCAGCACCCAGACCTGGGCCGTGGTCGGCAGGTCGGTTGCGTTCTGCCTGGTGAACGCAGTGATCACCGTTGTGATCGGCATCGGCATTGCCCTGCTGATGAACGCGGTCGGCAAGGTGACGCGGCTGATCCTGCAGATCTCGATGCTGCTGGCCTGGGCGATGCCGGTGATCGCATCCATGACCGTGTGGATCTGGCTGTTCGACTGGCGCCGCGGGATCGTCAACTGGGGCCTCACCCAGCTCGGGCTCGACTTCACCAACCACAACTGGCTGGAGCAGCCACTGAGCTTCTACTTCGTCGCAACCGTGATCGTCGTCTGGATGTCGGTGCCGTTCGTCGCCTTCTCCGTGTACGCCGGCCTCACCCAGATCTCCACAGAGGTGCTCGAGGCCGCCCAGATCGATGGCGCCAACGCCGGCCAGCGGTTCTTCGGCATCGTCGTGCCGCTGATCCGCCCGGTGCTGATGATCGTCCTGCTGCTCCAGGTGATCTGGGACCTGCGGGTCTTCGCCCAGATCAAGATGCTCCAGGACGCCGGCGCCCCCACCGCTTCCACCGACCTGCTGGGCACTTACATCTACCGCCTCGGTGTCGGGGCCTCCGATTTCGGGATGGCCTCTGCGCTGTCGATCTTCGTCCTGTTGCTGACGGTCGCCCTCAGCTTCTTCTACGTCATGCACCTGACCAAGGAGGACTCCTGATGGCTGCCCCTGGCAACGCGCTTCGCGACCGACGCAGGGCCTGGACGGGAGTCGGCGCCACCGCTTCCCCCCGCGCCAGGCGGCGGATCCGGATCCGTCCCGGCCGGATCGCCGCCTCCGCCCTCGCGATCCTGATCTCACTGGCCTGGGTCTTCCCGGTCTACTGGATGCTGAACTCCTCGCTGCTGCCGAACACTGTGCTCACCTCGACCACGCCGCGGCTGTTGCCCTTCGGTGGCTCACTGGCGAACTTCCTGGCCGTCTTCGACCAGGGCACCTTCTGGCCGGCGCTCGGGCTCAGCCTCGCGATCACCCTCACCACGGTGTTCTTCTGCCTGCTGTTCGCCTTCCTCGCCGCACTGGCGATCAGCCGGTTCAAGTTCCGGGGCCGGACGTCGTTCGTGCTGGCAGTGCTGTTCATCCAGATGCTGCCGGCCGAGGGGCTGTTCATCGCCCAGTACAAGATGATGAGCTCGCTCAACCTGCTGAACAGCGTCATCGGCGTCTCGATCATCTACATCGCTGCCGTCGTCCCGTTCACGGTCTGGATGCTCCGCGGCTTCGTCGCCGGAGTGCCGGCAGAACTCGAGGAGGCCGCCATGGTCGACGGCCTCAGCCGGACCGGAGCCTTCTTCCGGATCACCTTGCCGCTACTGGCCCCCGGCCTGGTGGCCTCCGGCGTCTACGCGTTCCTGCAGGCCTGGAACGAGTTCACGGTCGCCCTGGTCATCCTGCAGAAGGAGGACTACCGGACGTTGCCCCTGTGGCTGCGCGGCTTCGTCCAGGCGAGCGCGACCCGCGCCACCGACTGGGGCCAGGTGATGGCGGCCTCAACCCTGGTCGCCGTCCCGGTGATCATCTTCTTCCTGATCGTCCAGGGCCGGCTGACCTCAGGGCTGGTCGCCGGCGCCGTGAAGGGTTGAGCATGACCGGGCAGGAACTCCGCAGGGCGATCCGGGCGACCCTGATGCCGGGCTTCGCCGGGCCGGAGCTGCCGGACTGGCTCGCTGCCGAACTGGAGGCCGGCCTCGGCGCAGTGTGCCTGTTCGGCACGAATGTCGTCGACCCGGCGCAACTGCTGCGGCTGACCGCCGCCATCCATCGGGCCGCCCCGGGAGCGCTGGTGGCGATCGACGAGGAGGGTGGCGACGTGACCCGGCTGCACCACCTGGCCGGCTCACCGCACCCGTCCGCCGCCTACCTCGGCTCCCTCGACGACGTCGACTTCACTGCGGCGGTCGGTGCCGGTATCGGAGCCGAGCTGCTGGCAGCCGGGGTCGACCTCAACCTGGCGCCGGACGCCGACGTGAACTCGAATCCGCGCAACCCGGTGATCGGGGTGCGCAGCTTCGGTGCCGAGCCCGGGCTGGTCGCCCGGCACGTGGCCGCCTACATCCGGGGGTTGCAGGGCGCCGGGGTCGGAGCCGTGGCGAAGCACTTCCCCGGCCACGGCGACACCGCAGCCGACTCCCACCTGGAACTGCCTGCCATCGAAGCGGACGCTGCCGTGCTCGCCGCCCGCGAACTGGTCCCCTTCGGCGCGGCCGTCGCAGCCGGGACGCTGGGCGTGATGACCTCCCACATCCTGGTCCGATCGATCGACCCGACGGCACCGGCGACCATGTCGCCCCCCGTGCTGCGGTTGCTCCGCGAGGGCCTCGGGTTCACCGGGGCCGTGGTCAGCGACGCCCTCGACATGGCGGGCGCGAGTGGCGGCCGCGGAATCGCGGAGGCCGCCGTCCTTGCCCTCGGGGCAGGGGTGGACCTGCTCTGCATCGGTACCGACAACACAGCCGCACAGCTCGCCGGCATCATCGAGCACGTGCTGGCCGCCGTCCAGGCCGGCCGCTTGCCGCAGGAGCGGCTGCTGGACGCCGCTGCCCGGGTCGCTGCGCTGTCCGCCGGCGTGGAAGCCCTCCGCGCACAACCGCTGGCCGAGCCCGTCGAACCCGCGCCCCTCTCCCCGGCAGGCTTCTGGCTCCGCGGGCCGATCGGCCCGCTCGCCGCGCCGGTCTTCCTCAGCCTGGCCTCACCCGACAACATCGCGGCCGGCGACACGGTCTGGGGCGTCGGCGAGCACGTCGCCGGCGAGCTGGCCGCCTGGCTGCCCGGGGCCACCTGCACCGCTGCCGCCGACCTCGGCGCGGTCGCAGCAGTGCTCGCCGCCCATCCCGGCCGGCCCCTGGTCGTCCAGGGCCGGGGCCTGGCCCGGGTCGACTTCCTGGCGAGGGCCGTTGCCCTGATCCGGCAGTCAAGGCCCGATGCGGTGCTGGTCGAGCTGGGCTGGCCGCAGCTCCCCGGCGTCCCGCCTGTCGATATCGCGACCTACGGCAGCAGCAGAGGTGCTGCGATCTGCCTGATCAAGTTGCTCGCGGAAGGGGCCAGATGACCAAGCTGCCAGCCTCAGGGCTGAGCCTCGGCATCGACATCGGTGGCACCAAGACCCACGGCATCCTGCTCGACGCCGACGGCCACCGCCTCGCCGAGAGCATCCGCCCCACCCGGATCGGCCCTGACGGGGTGGTGGCAACCACAATCGACGTGGTGGCCGACTGCCTCGGCAAGGTGGACTCGACCGACCGGACGGTCCTGATCGGGATCGGCATTCCCGGGCAGGTCGACCCGGCCGCCGGCCTGGTCCGGACGGCGGTGAACCTCGGCATCAGCGAGCTTGACCTCGGACCGCGGCTCAGCGCTGCCCTCGGGCTGCCGGTAACGGTGGACAACGACGTGAAGGCTGCGGCGCTGGGCGCGGCGAACCACCTCGGCATCGCCGGCGGCGACCTGGCCTACCTGAACTTCGGTACCGGCGTCGCAGCGGCAGCAGTCGTGAACGGACGCCTGGTGCGCGGCCACGGCAACCTGGCCGGCGAGATCGGGCACATCCCGGTCGACCCGAGGGGCGACCGCTGCCACTGCGGCCAGCGGGGCTGCATCGAGGTGCTCGCCGGCGGCGGCCGGATCGCCGAGCGGCTGGCGGCGTCCGGGCCGGAACTGACCCTGGTCAACCTCGTCGAGGCGGCCGAGGCCGGCGACCCGACCGCCGTCGCCGAGGCGCACCGGATCTGCACCGGGATCGCGCTCGCCGTGCAGCTGGTCGTGCTCACGCAGGGCTCGGCGAGGGTCGTTCTCGGCGGTGGCGTCGTCCACGCCGCGCCGGACCTGGTGCCGCGGGTGCAGCAGATCCTGGCCGACCGCGCGGCCGGCTCCGAGTTCCTGGCCTCGCTCGGCCTGGCCGAACGGATCACGGTCATCCCGGCCGGCTACCCGGTGGCCGCGATCGGCGCAGCCCTCGTCGGGATGAGCCGCAGCCGGGCGCGCCAGCTGGCGCCGATCGGCTGACGCTAGCCGCCGGATGCGTCCGATTCGGCGGCGGCGATGTCGGCGTCACCGAGCACCGTCGACTCCAGCCAGCCCTGCGGCATGATCACCTTGTCCCTTGGGGTGCCCTGCCGGCCTCGCGGTGCGCCGAGTTCGGCAGCCGGGAACGGGACGGCGGGATCCAGCCGGGCCAGCAGCGCGTCCAGCTCAGCGAGGGAACTGACCATGGCCAGCGGCCGGCGCAGCTCACCCCCTACCGGGAACCCCTTGAAGTACCAGGCCATGTGCTTTCGCAGGTCGGTGAGGCCGTGCTTCTCGCCGTAGAGGGCGGCCAGCAGTTCCGCGTGCCGGCGAACCATCCCGGCGACCTCGCCGAGAGTCGGCAGCGTGCGCCGCTCACGTCCGGCGAAGGCGTCGGCAAGGTCCCGGAACAGCCAAGGCCGGCCGAGGCAGCCACGTCCGACCACGACTCCGGCGCAGCCGGTGCTGGCCATCATCGCCATCGCGTCGGCGCCCTCCCAGATGTCGCCGTTGCCGAGCACCGGGATGTCCAGTGCCTCGACCAGGGTCGCGATCGTCGTCCAGTCGGCGACCCCGGAGTAGGCCTGCTGGACGGTGCGGGCGTGCAGGGCGATCGCTGCGCAACCGGCTTCCTGGGCGATCCGGCCGGCATCGAGGTAGGTGAGGTGACCGGCGTCGATGCCGAGGCGCGTCTTCATGGTCACCGGGACGCCGTAGGCGTCGGCAGCGGCCACGGTCGCCCGCAGGATGGCGGACAGCCGGTCCCGTTTCCAGGGCAGGACCCCGCCACCGCCCTTGCGGGTAACCTTCGGCACCGGGCAGCCGAAGTTCAGGTCGACATGGTTCACGCCGAACTCGGCACAGAGGATCCGGGTCGCCGTTGCCACCACCTCCGGGTCCACCCCGTACAGCTGCACCGAACGAACGGTCTCGCCGGGATCGAAGCGCAGCATGTCGAAGGTCTTCGGGATCCGCTCAACGATGCCGCGGCTGGTGATCATCTCGCAGACGTACAGCCCAGCCCCCTGCTCGCGACAGAGCTGCCGGTAGG
>JADLEH010000129.1 GCA_020846255.1 Propionibacteriaceae bacterium | reverse complement strand
ATTGGCTCGTGGCGAACAACGGCGACGCCCTGCCCGGGGACGTCCACGCGGACATCATCCGCGCGGGCGGCGTGATCACCGGCTCCTACCTCTCGGATGAGGCGGTGGACTGGGTGGAGGCGATCGCGAACGGTGAGGATCCCGATCCACCGATCGTCCGCTACGACTCCCGCTGACATCGGGAACTCCACCGCAGGAGGCGCGAAGGCGATCCAGCACCACGGGAGTGCCGGCGGGTCCCGGCCCGGTGTCTAGTCGGCCCTCGAGGACCGCGCACCGTAGGTGACGGCGAGGTACTCGGGGTGCCGCTCGATCCAGCCCTTGATGAAGGGGCACACCGGCAGGGCCTTGCGGGTGCCGGAAACCACCAGTTGGTCGAGCGCATGGCGGGCGATCGCCGAGCCGATCCCCTGGCCCTCGAAGGCCGGATCTACCTCGGTGTGGGTGAACACGACCAGGGCGTCGGTGAGTTGGTATTCGGCGAATCCTGCGATTCGGCCGTCGACATGGGCCTCGTACCGCCCGGCCCCGGGGTTGTCGGTGATGACTGGCTGGCTCAAGATCCGCTCCTGCTCTCTCGACTCCGGAGCAGCCACCTGGGCTGCTCCCCCATCTACCTTGCCTTGTCTGTGGCCCCTTGTGGGTGGGGGCCACGGCACGGAACGACGTCCAGGCCCGATCAGGTGCTGGACGAACACCAGGCCCGGCCGTCCGCTCTGTCTGGCACTGCGCGGTTCAGCTCGGGGCGGGGCGTCGCCTCGCCGGACGCCAGCTGCCCGGCGTTCGCCGCCCGCCGACAGCCACGGCAGCGCTCACCGGTCGTCGTTGCCGGGAGCTCTCCGCCCCGGACTTCGAGAGCCTAACCGCACGCAGTCGGCGGCCGTCCTGCGGCGGTAGCGACAGAGCCTTCAGCAGCCTGCCGAAGCGGAACAGGAGTGGTAAGCGCACGCCCAGGGGAATGTGGTTGCGCTGGAGCAGCACGGAGAGTGTCATCATGGCCAGCGCCTGGCGCAGCAGCCGGCGGTAGCTGGGCAGCCAGGCCTCCCAGAGCCCGCTCTCGGTGAGGTCCCTGCGCAGGATGTCGATGGCCGCAGCGAAGGAGAAGACGTTCTTTGCGCGGAAGTTGCCGGTGATGCCATCCCCGCGCAGGCAGTAGTGGTAGTAAACGGTCCTGGTCAGCGCGACCTCCGACGCCCGGAGCAGGATCCTCGGGGTGGTGGCCAGGTCCTCGTAGTAGATGCTCGGGAACGGCGGGTCGTCAGCGCGGAAGAGGTCCCGACGGTACAGCTTGTTCCAGGCGAAGGCGGGAAAGCGGGTCATGTGGATCGACAGCTCCGCTGCTTCCGGACCGGTCATCGAGTGCGTCCTCGGCAGGAACGGGAACGGGACCTCGAGCCCGAGGAAGTCGAAGGAGAAGCCGCCAACCACGACGTCGGCTCCGGTGTCCATGGCGATGGCGAGCAGGTCGGCGATGAACTCCGGCTCCACCCAGTCATCTGCGTCCACCATCGAGACGAAGGCTCCCTTGGCGATGCTCAGGCCGGCGTTGCGGGCCGGGCCGACACCGCGGTGCCGCTGGCTGACGAGGTGCACCTCGCTGTGGCGTTGCTCGTACCGCCGCATCACCTCGGCGGAGTCATCCGTCGAGCCGTCATCGACCACGATGATCTCCAGCGGCCGATGGGTCTGGGCCAGCAGCGAGTCGAGGCATCGCGGCAGGAGATGGGCCACGTTCAGGACGGGCACCACCACACTCACAAGCGTTTCCATATTCCCCCCCGGTAAGCGATCGAGGTGTACCCACAAAGCTGTGCGGTGACACCTCCCCCGTGAGGCCCTGATCGCCCGGGGTGGTCGCGGGGGGTTCCGCCGGTGTGTGGATCGTTCGCCCCCGGGCCCGGGGCGCGCCTACGCCTCGAGGACCCCGGGCTGCTGCCGCAGCCTCCCCTCGAAACCGTCGATGAGCAGCTCAAGGGCGCGGCCGAACTCACCGGTGGTGAACGAGGGGAGGCTTCGGGCGAACTCGAGGAGCTCCGCATCGGGCGCTGGCGCCTCGCCGGCCGGCGTGGCCGGGCCGAGCCCGCTGTCAACCTCCTGCTGCCAGAGCTGGGCGAAGGCGAACCCGACGATCAGGGCCGAGGCGGTGTGGATGAACTCGCCGGCGGTTTCCGGCGTGAAACCGGCGCCCTTGAGTTCACCCAGCATGCCGGCGGTGTCCGCGCCGGCAGTGGCCGAGTAGCTGCCGCCCCTGGCGATGACGGGCACTGCGTGGGGGTGGCGAAGCATGAGGTCGAACAGCTGGAGCCACATTGCCTTCACCCGTTCGCGCCACCCGGTGATGGCCGGGTCGATCGGTCCCAGTTCCCGCCACAACAGGTCCGCGACCTCGGCAAGGATGGCCTGCTTGTTCGGCAGGTACCGGTACAGGGTCATCGGCTGCACCCCGATCGCAGTTGCCAGCCCCCGCATGGTCAGCGACTCCAGCCCGTCGGCGTCGATCAGGGCGAGCGCTGTCGCTGCGATCTCGCCGACGCTGACCGGCCGCTCCCGGCGGCCCGGCCTTCCCGAACTCTGCATAGCTGCCCCGCATCCCTTTGACGTTTCGAACAGACTAACGTAACGTTGGTACCGTAACAACGTTACCTAAGGAGTTGCATGAATCTTCCAACCACGATCCGGGCCGGCTTCCGCCTGATCGCACTCGTCGCGGCCATCCGCCCCGTTCTCGTCCCACGGAGCGCCTGACATGCTGCACACAGCCCTGGGTGTCTTCATCCTCGCCCACGCCGCGGTCACCGGTGTCATCTGGTTGGTGCCGCTCACCGAGGGTGCCCCGTTCAACCCGAGCCATTCCTGGCTCCTCGGAGACAGCCGCGCCATTGCCGCTCCCCTGAGCGTTGTCCTCGCCGTCGGCCTGGCTGTCGCCGGCGTCGCGCTGCTCAGCCACCAGGCGTGGTGGGCCCCGGTCGGGCTCGCCTTCGCGAGCGCTGCTGTCGGCTTCATGCT
>JADLEH010000128.1 GCA_020846255.1 Propionibacteriaceae bacterium | reverse complement strand
CCGGCCGCGGCAGCAGGGCGTCCAGCCGTTCCAGGCTGAGCGCCAGGTGCGCGCCGCGCTTGGTGCCGGCGACGGCGTGCACCTCGTCGACGATGACGGTCTCGATACCGCGCAGGGCCTCCCGCGCTGCGGACGTGAGCAGCAGGAACAGCGATTCCGGGGTGGTGATCAGGATGTCGGCCGGGTGGCGCACGAAGCCGCGACGCTCCTCAGCCGGGGTGTCGCCCGACCGGACCGCCACCTTGATCTCCGGCCGTGGCAGGCCCAGCCGGGCTGCGGCATGCCCGATCCCGACCAGGGGGCTGCGCAGGTTCCGCTCCACGTCGACGGCCAGCGCCTTCAGCGGCGAGATGTACAGCACCCGGCAGCGGGCGGCCTCGGCCACCGGCGGGTCGGTGGCCAGCCGGTCGATCGCCCAGAGGAAGGCCGAGAGCGTCTTGCCGGAACCCGTCGGGGCCACGACAAGGGTGTTGCGCCCGCTGGAGATGGCGGCCCAGGCGCCGCTCTGGGCGGAAGTCGGCGCGGCGAAGTTGCTCCGGAACCACTCCCTGGTGGCTACCGAGAACCGGTCAAGCACGTCCCCCGCCATGGTGGGTCAACTCTGCCACGCCCTCCGGACATCAGCCGGCCTTGGGAACCCGGCAGGTGCTGATCCCGAACAGCGCGTACAGCGGGCAGAACCCGATCGCGCCGGTGGCCACCAGCACCAGGCCGAGGCCCCCGACGATGCTGCCGCCGACCCCGCCGACGACACCGAAGCCGAGTACCGCCAGTGCCACGCCGCCGACGACGCGGAGAATGCGGTCGATGTTGCTCTCGTTGATCTTCATCACTGCCTCCAGAACCTTGGGTTGGTCCCCTCAAGGTAGGGAGGCGGGCCGGCAGCGGTCTGTGACCGGGGTCACACTCCGCCGAGAGGCTCGGCGATGGCCTGCAGCCGGCCGGGATCCCGGACGGTGACCACGCCCCTTGACGTCGAGATCAGGCCCGCCTGCGTCCAGGTGCCGAGTTGCCTGCTGACCACCTCGCGGGCGGTGCCGGCCATGTCGGCGAGCTCCTGCTGGGTCGCCACCACGGTCGGACCGTGCTCGGCCAGCAGGGCAGCCAGTCGCTGCTCCACCGGCGAGAAGGCCATGCCCTCCATCAGCGCGAGCAGCCGGCTGAACCGCCTGGAGAACAGTTCGAGGGTTTCGGCCCGGAACTCCGGCACCTCGGCGAGGAGCCGCTCGAAGAGTGGTCGCGGAACGATGGCTCCCCTGGCGTGCTCCCGGACCACGCCCCTGGCAGGGTAGTTGCCCATGCCCACCAGGCAGTTGACCGTGAGCACGCAGGTGTCACCGGCTCCCAGGCGGTAGAGCAGCAGCTGTCGCCCGCCCGGGCTCGGTCGAACAACCTCGATCTGGCCGGCGAAGATCAGCACGAAGCCGGTGCACGGGCCGTCCAGGTCGAACAGGACAGCACCGGGCTGCGCGTCGAAGGGACGGGAGGCCGCGACCAGCTCGGACGTCAGCTCCGCCGGAGCCTTGGCAAGCGCCGGGTAGAACCGGGCCAGGAGTGCGGCCCGGTCCCCGGCTTCAGGCCTCGGCACCATCAGCTGGTGCCGCTGCGACCGCCGCCTTCTGCGCTGCCCGGCGCTCGGCCTTGCGGGTGGCCCGCCGCTCCCGCCAGGTCTCCAGGATGTCGTACAGCACCGGGACCAGGATCAGGGTCAGCAGGGTGGAGGACACCAGGCCGCCGATCACGACGATGGCCAGCGGCTTGGAGATGAACCCGCCGCCACCGGTGAGGCCGAGGGCCATCGGCACCAGGGCGAAGACGGTGGCCAGCGCCGTCATCACGATCGGCCGCACCCGCAGTCGGGCGCCGGAGCGGATCGACTCCTCCACGCTTGCGCCGGCCTTGCGCTTCTGGTTGATCAGGTCGATCAGCACGATGGCGTTGGTCACCACGATGCCGATCAGCATCAGCAGGCCGATCATCGACGGCACGCCCAGAGCGGTGTCGGTGATCAGCGAAAGGCCGAGGGCACCGGTGGCCGCGAACGGGATCGACACCAACAGGATCAGCGGCTGCACCAGCGACCCGAAGGTGGCCACCATGATCAGGTAGACGACGAAGATCGCCACCACCATGGCCAGGCCGAGCTGGGAGAACGACTCCGACTGCTGCTGGGAGACGCCGCCGACCCGGACGGTCACCCCGTCGGGCAGGTCGAGCGCCGCGATTCCGGCATTGATCTGGGTGGTGGTCGCCCCGAGGTCGGAGGACTCAGAGCTGGCGGTGAGGGTGGCTGCCCGGATGCCGTCCACCCGGGTGACGCTCGCCGGCGCGTCGACGAGGGTGACCTCGGCGACGGCCTTCAACCTGATCGGGTCAGCGGTCGCCTCGCCCGCTGCCTTGCCAGCATCTGCGATGGCCTCCTGCTTGGCCTGCGACTCCAGCGACTTGGTGCGGCCCTCGGTCACCCCGTCGAGCTGCTTGCCGAGGGCGGTCACCTGGCCGTTGGCCGCAGCGACTCCCTGGGTCAGCTGGATGACCTGGGTTGTGACCCCGGAGACAGCCTGGGTCAGGTCCAGCACGAGCTGGGTGACGTTGGGATTGTCCGGGGTGGCCGGGGCTGCCTTGGCCGCCTCCAGGGCCGCCTTGAGATCAGCCAGGTCGCGCTTCGCAGCCTTCAGCTGCCGGCTGGCCGAGGCGGCGCCCTTCCGGGCGGCGTCCCGTGCCTTCTTGAGCGCCTTCACCTGGTCGTTGTAGGCGTCGGTGGCGGCCTGCTTGCCTTCGGCCTGCAGTTTCTCCGACCGCCTGGTGACCCTGTCCGCCGCATCGGACTTGGCGTTGCCGTTCATCATCTGGGTCACGGGCAGGAGGACGTTGCGCAGCTCGTCGATGTCGCGCACCGGCGTCCGCGAACGCAGGTAGACGTTCAGCGTCGTGTCCGCCTTGGCCAGGGTGCCGATCTGCTGGCCGCGGACCGCGCGGGCGACCGCCTGGCCGATCGAGGCCTGGGTCATGCCGTTCTCCGCAGCCTTCTGCTCGTCGACGTCGATGGCCAGCTGCTCCCTGGCGTCACTGAGGTCACTGACCACGTTGGTCAGACCGGGGATGGTCTTCATCATCGCCAGCACCTTGTCGCTGGATACCTTGAGCTTGTCCGGGTCGGAGCTCTCCACGAACAGCGCAACCCCCGTTGCCCCGCCGCCACCGCTGCCGATCGACACCTCGATGGTGCCGACGGCCGGCCCGAGATCGGCGATGGACCGTCGCATCCGGCTCGCGGCCTCGGTGGCATCGGCGCCGGGCTTCAGCGGGACGGTGTACAACGCCTGGTTGGTGTCGGCCTGGCTGCCCATGAACACGGAGGTCGAGCCACCGATGCTGGTGGTGTAGGACTCCACGTCGGGATCGGCCGCCAGCACACCCTCGAGCTGCCGGGCAGCCTCGTCGGTCTGCGCCAGGCCGGTGCCGGAGGGGAGCTTCTGGGTGATGGTGAGGCTCTCGTTGCCCATGTTGCCGATGAAGTCGGTCTTGAGTTGCGGGGCCAGCGCCAGCGTGCCGGCGAACAGGCCGACGGCGATCAGCAGGGTGATCCAGCGGTGGGCCAGGGCCCAGCCCAGAACGGGCAGGTAAGCCTTCTGGACGACGTTGTCCTTCTCGGGCAGGCCCTGCTCGGCTGCCAGCTTCGCGGCCTGCTTCTCGGACGGACGCATGAACCAGGAAGCGAAGACCGGCACGACGGTGAGCGACACGAACAGGGAAGCCAGGAGTGCGACGGTCACCGCTACGGCGAATGGCCGGAAGATGGCCCCCGCCTGGCCGCCGACCAGT
>JADLEH010000127.1 GCA_020846255.1 Propionibacteriaceae bacterium | reverse complement strand
GTCAGGAAGCGAGCAGCTCCCGGCCAAGCCCCGCAGGCTCCGAAGGCACCGGTCGCAGCACCGACCAGGTCTGGGCAGCGGACCGGCTGGAGACCAGGGCCTCGGTGTACCCGGCAGCGACCTGCAACGCCTGGGTCGACCGGGGCGGGATGCGGCACTCCAGGGGCAGGTTCGCCTCGAGCACGAGGCAGCTGCCATCACGGTTGGCCAGGCGCAGCAGCGCGGCGCCCGTGATCTCCTGGAAACGGACCTGCAACCCGGCCGTGGCCACGAGGCCGCCGGGATGGGGGATGGTGAAAGCCATCAGCCAGTTCATTCCGGCACTGTCGGTCCGGCGGATCGGCTCGAAGCCGACCGGCGTGTCGATGCCGGCCAGGTACAGATTGGCCGGCCCCATCGCCGAGCCCAGCTGGAACAGTCCGCGGGTGCTGAGGGCGGCTCCGGCGATCGCCTGGAGTGCTGCCCTGACGGTGGTGATCCTGGTCATCGAAATTGGTGCTCCAACTCGTCGTTGAGAAGGCTTCGACGCGCGTCGACAAATCGCGTCAACCAAATGGTGGCACGTCAGTCCTGACGGCGCAAGGGATCGTTCTCAGCCGATGGTCTGAACGCTGGAACGCTCGACCAGTTTCGCGTCCAGCAGCACTTCTGCATGTCCCACCGGATGGCCCTCCACCTCTGCGACCAGCAGCCGGATGGCGGCTTCGGTCAGCTCGGCCACGGGGGGCGTGAAGGTGGTGACCGGAGGGTCGAGCTCAACGGCGTCCTCGCCCATCCCGATCGAGATCACCGACAACTGCTCCGGCATCCGGCGCCCGTCGAGCTGGGCGGCGTGGATCAGCCCGACGGTGGCACGCTCGTTGAAGGTGACCACGGCTGTCGTGGTGCCGGGCGGGCCGAGCCGGCTGTAGGCGTCCTTGCCGGTGCGGTAGGAGCGGGGGCCGGTGAAGGTGTGCAGGGTGACGCCGAAGCGCCTCGCGCTCTCCTCGAGTTCGGCGAGGGTGCGCACCATCGGCCCGTGACCCTCCTCGAACCGGGCTTCGCCGACGAACATGATGTCGCGGTGCCCACGGTCGACCAGGTACTCAAGGGCGGTCCGGGCCGCCGCCCGGAAGTCCGTGTCGACGTAGGTAAGGCCGGACGGGTCCGCCGTGCGGCCCAGCAGGACGAACTTGACCTCGCGCTCCCGGAACAGTTCGATGCGCGGGTCGTCCCACTCGACCTCCATCGCCACCACGCCGTCCACGAGTTGCTGGGAGATCAGCTCGGTCAGCGTGGTGAGGTCATCCGCGGCGTTCGGCCACAACAGCAGGTGGAACCCGCAAGCGTGCGCTGCGGCCGTTGCGGTCTCGATGTAGCGGACCTCCATCGGCGACCAGCCCTCGTCCTTCAGGGGGTAGTTCAGCGCCAGGATGCCCTTGCGGGCCCCGGCCAGGCCCCGGGCGAAAGCGTTCGGGGTGTAGCCGAGCTCGCGCACGGCTGCGAGGACCCGTTCCCTGGTCTCCTCGGAGATCCGCCGGCGGCCGCTGATCGCGTACGAGACCGTGCTCGCGGAGACCCCGGCCAGCCGTGCCACATCGTCCCTGGTGGCCACCCTGCTCACCTCCCCGCCGACCTGGCCCGCCCTTGGCGGATACGCCGCAGCCTAGCGGAGGCCCTGCGCGGTACCGGACGGCGCGATTGCAGGACGCGCATCTCCGGGCTGGACGACCGCCGGGATTGGTTCCGGTCACACCGGGTATGCGTTCAGTGTTCAGGGAACCTCTGTCAAAGGACGATCATGAGTTCAACTGCCAATCCTCCTCCGGCCGAGAACCGGGAGCTGCGGGCGGCGCGGGCCGATGGGGATCCGTACCCCGCCACCTCCAGCACCGCCGCCACCGACCCGGGCCTGACCCGGCGCGAAGTCGTCGGCCTGCAGAAGGAGCGCTTCGGCGGAATGAAGTTCGGGGCCGCCTTCTTCGGCTGGCTCACCGCTTCCGGCACCGCCGTCCTGCTCACCGCCCTCCTGGCCGCGGCGGGGACTGCCCTCGGCCTCGGGAACAACGTCCAGGTTCCCGACCCGAACACCCAGGCCGGTCAGACCATCGGCCTCGTCGGTGGGGTCGTGGTGCTGGCCATCATCCTGGTCGCCTACTTCGCCGGTGGCTACGTCGCCGGCCGGATGGCGCGCTTCAACGGCGCCCGGCAGGGGATCGGGGTGTGGCTGTGGGCGGTGATCGCAGCAGTGGTCTTCGCAGTCCTGGGCCTGCTCGCCGGTGCGCAGTTCAACATCCTCGGGACCCTGAACGGATTCCCCCGGATCCCGGTCAACGAGGGCACCCTGACCACGACCGGTGTCGTGACCGTCGTCGCGGTGGCTGTCGTCGCGCTGATCGGCGCCATCCTCGGCGGCATCGCCGGCATGCGGTACCACCGCAGGATCGACGCCGTGGGCCTCGACAGCTGAGCCGGCGCCGAGCCGCACCGCCGGCGTCGTAGCGTGTCCACGTGACACTTGGCAGGTACGACGTCGTCGTGGTCGGCGGTGGCCACAACGGGCTGACCGCCGCGGCCTACCTTGCCCGGGCCGGGCGCAGCGTGCTCCTGCTCGAGCGAGCCGACCACCTCGGCGGCGCCACCGGGTCGTACCGCGTCTTCCGGGGCGTCGATGCCAGGCTGTCGCGCTACTCCTACCTGGTCTCGCTCCTGCCGCGGGCGATCCGCGACGAGCTTGGGCTGCGCCTCGACCTGCGGCGCCGCCGAGTCGCGTCCTACACTCCCCTGCCCGGCGATCCTGCCCGCGGCCTGCTCGTCGACAACGGGGACCAGGGCGCGACACAGCGCTCGTTCACCGCCGTCGGCGCCGCGGCTGACCTTCCGGCCTGGCAGCGGTTCGCAGCGCGGACGCACGCCCTGGCGCAGGCAGTGTTCCCGGGCGTCACCGAACCGTTGCCTACTCCCGACCGGGTCCGTGCCGGCATCGGCGAGGAGTGGTGGGCCGACCTGCACGCACCGCTGGGGGAGCTGGTCGAGCGCACCTTCGGCAACGACCTGGTGCGCGGCGTCGTGCTCACCGACGCGCTCATCGGCACGTTCGCCGGCGCCCACGACGCGACGCTCGTGCAGAACCGGTGCTTCCTCTACCACGTGATCGGGGGCGGGACGGGTGATTGGGACGTCCCGGTTGGTGGCATGGGTGCCGTCGTCGATGCCCTGACGACTGCTGCCGGCTCCGGGGGCGCCGAGTTGCTCACCCGCGCAACCGTCCGCGCCATCAACCCGGGCCCGGGCGGTGCTGAAGTGGTCTGGACCGACGACGACGGCCGTGAGCAGGCGGTCGCTGCGGCCCATGTCCTGGTGAACACAGCCCCGCGGGTGCTGGCGGGGCTCCTCGGCACCGAACCCGCCGGCGACGGGCCGGAGGGCAGCCAGCTCAAGGTGAACCTGGTGCTGCGCCGACTCCCCCGACTCCGCGATCCAGACGTCGACCCGGGCGTGGCCTTCGCCGGCACCTTCCACGTCAACGAGTCCTACGAGCAGCTGGCGACCGCGTACACCGAGGCCGCCGACGGCCGGATCCCGACGCTGCCACCGGCAGAGCTCTACTGCCACACGCTCACGGACCCGTCGATCCTCGGCGCCCAACTGCGCGAGACCGGCCACCACACGCTCACCCTGTTCGGCCTGCACATGCCGGCGCGCCTCTTCCGCAGCGACCCCGACGGCGCACGGGCTGCGGCGCTGGCCGCCACGCTCCGCTCGCTGGACTCGGTGCTCGGCGAGCCGATCGAGGACTGCCTCGCGCTGGACGCCGACGGTCACCCCTGCATCGAGGTCCGCTCGCCGGTCGACCTGGAGGAGGACATCGCGCTGCCCGGTGGCCACATCTTCCACCGCGACCTGCAGTGGCCCTGGCTCGAGGCTGCCGCCCGGACACCTGCCGAGCGCTGGGGCGTGGCCACCGGCCACGACCGCGTTCTCCTGTGTGGGGCCGGAGCGCGCCGGGGCGGCGGGGTGAGCGGGATCCCCGGCAGGTCTGCCGCGATGGCCGTGCTCGAGGCTGCGCCTCGGCCCTGACCGGGATCGGCGCGACGCGTCCAGCCGGCGAGCCCGTGCCCAGGAGTTGGCCGGGCCGGCGTCGCCCTCCTCCCCAGCTGCCGCTCCTCGCCTCGAGCAACCGGACCGGGACGGAGAGACAATGGCGGTATGGGCAACAGGTTGCTCGCTGTGCTCAACGTGGTGGTGCTGGCAGTTCTTGCCGGCTCCGGCTGCGGGGTGGTCGCCCCGTCGGCGACCGTGCCGCAGCCTCCGGTGACCCCCACCGCTCCCCTCTCGTCCGCCTCCCCCACATCGGCACCGCCAACCGTCCAGCCCACCACCGGGCCCACCCCTCCCCCGTCGACGGCGAGGCCCGGCTCGACCGCCACCGCCTCGCGCACCGGTACTGCGCCAACCACCGCCGGCCCGGGTTGTGACCTTCCCCGCAAGCTCCTGGGACAGGACCTGACCACGATGCCGGGCAGCGCGCGCGTGGTCGCCCTCACCTTCGACGCCGGTGGCAGCGACGCCGGGGTGCCTTCGATCCTGAAGACCCTGGGCGAGCGCGGCGCACCAGCCACCTTCTTCCTCACCGGCCGGTTCACCCGCGCCTTCCCGGTGGCTTCCCGGACGATTGCGAAGAACCACCCGGTCGGGAACCACACCGAGAACCACCGCGACCTCACCAAGCTCCCGACCCCCACCGTGCGAACCGAGATCCGGGCCGGCGAGGCCTCCATCCGGACGGCCACAGGAGTCAACCCGAGGCCCTACTTCCGGTTCCCGCTGGGAGCGCGC
>JADLEH010000126.1 GCA_020846255.1 Propionibacteriaceae bacterium | reverse complement strand
TGACCCGGCCACCAACGCCCGAGCGGTCCCGATCTACCAGACCACTTCCTACGTCTTCGACGACACCCAGCACGCCGCCGACCTGTTCGCATTGAAGGTGCCGGGCAACATCTACACCCGGATCATGAACCCGACCCAGTCGGTGTTCGAGGCCCGCATCAACGCCCTCGAGGGCGGCGTCGGCGCGCTCGCAACGGCGTCCGGTTCCGCGGCCGTGACCTACGCCGTGCTGAACCTGACCTACGCCGGGGACAACATCGTCGCCCTCTCCACCCTGTACGGCGGCACCTACGCCCTGTTCGCCCACACGCTGCCGCAGTACGGCATCGAGGTGCGCTTCGTCGATCCGGGCAAGCCCGAGGAACTCGCTGCCCAGGTCGACGAGAAGACGAAGCTGGTCTTCGGGGAGACCATCGGCAACCCGGCGATCAACGTCATCGACCTGGACGCCTGGGGTGCGGCAGCCCATGCCCTCGGCCTGCCGTTCATCGTGGACGCCACCGTGACCACGCCGATCCTCGCCCAGGTCTTCGACCACGGGGTCGACATCGCCGTCCACTCCGCCACCAAGTACATCGGCGGCCACGGCACGTCGGTCGGCGGCATCCTCGTCGACTCCGGCAAGTTCGACTGGGCGGCCCACGCCGATCGCTTCCCCGGCCTCACCGCCCCCGACTCGGCCTACCACGGCGTCGTCTGGACCGACGCGGCCGGCCCGGCCGCCTACATCATCCGTGCCCGGACGGTGCTGCTGCGCAACACCGGTGCAGCGATCTCGCCGTTCAACTCCTGGCTGTTCCTGCAGGGCCTGGAGACCCTCCACCTGCGCATAGAGCGCCACTCGTCCAACGCTCTGGCCGTCGCGAAGTACCTCGAGGCGCACCCGTCCGTCGCCTGGGTGAACTACCCGGGCCTGGAGTCCTCACCCGACAAGGCCGTCGCCGACCGGATCTTCACCGGACGCGGCTACGGCGGCATCCTCGCCTTCGGGCTGAAGGCGGGCCGGGAGGCGGGCTCGAGGTTCATCGAGTCGCTCGGGCTGTTCTCGCACCTGGCCAACATCGGCGACGCCAAGTCGCTGGCCATCCACAACGCCACCACCACCCACTCCCAGCTGACCGAGGACGAACTCGTCGCTGCCGGGGTGGCGCCGGAGATGGTGCGGCTCAGCGTCGGCATCGAGTACATCGACGACCTGATCGCCGACCTCGACCAGGCGCTGGCCCGGGTCTGACCCAACACCACAAATCGAACAAGAGGAACGGGAACCACTGATGGCTTACTTCGAAGACGCGACCGCGCTGATCGGCCGCACCCCGCTGGTGAAGATCAACCGGCTCTACGGTGAGAGCCAGGCGATCGTGCTCGCCAAGCTCGAGTTCTACAACCCGGCCAACTCGGTGAAGGACCGGATCGGGGTGGCGATCATCGACGCGGCGGAAGCCAGCGGGCAGCTGCAGCCGGGCGGCACCATCGTCGAGGCCACCTCCGGCAACACCGGCATCGCGCTGGCCTTCGTCGGCGCAGCCCGCGGCTACAAGGTGATCCTCACGATGCCGGAGACGATGAGCAAGGAGCGGCGTGCGTTGCTCCGGGCATTCGGCGCAGAACTGGTGCTCACGCCCGGCCCGGAGGGCATGAAGGGTGCCGTCGCCCGCTCCGAGCAGGTCGCTGCCGAGACCCCGGGCGCGGTCCTGGCCCGCCAGTTCGCCAACCCGGCCAACCCCGACATCCACCGCCGGACGACGGCCGTCGAGATCTGGGACGACACTTCAGGCGAAGTGGACTTCGTCGTGGCCGGGGTCGGAACCGGTGGCACCATCACCGGTGTCGGCCAGGTCCTGAAGGAGCGCAAGCCGGAGGTCCGGATCGTCGCGGTGGAGCCGACCGAGTCCCCGCTCCTGTCCGGCGGGGCGCCCGGACCGCACAAGATCCAGGGCATCGGCGCCAACTTCATCCCGGAGATCCTCGACCGCTCGGTCATCGACGAGGTGCTGCCGCAGAGCAGCGAGACCGCGGTCGAATGGGCTCGCCGGGCCGCCCGCGAGGAGGGCCTGCTGGTCGGCATCTCCTCAGGCGCAGCCCTGGCTGCGGCCGGCGAGCTGGCCGCCCGTCCGGAGAACGCCGGCAAGACGATCGTGGTGATCATCCCGTCCTTTGGAGAGCGGTACTTGTCTACCGTGCTCTACGCCGATCTACTGGACGCGTGAATCTAGCCGCAATCGTTGCTTCCGCGCGGGGGCGGATCTCCGAAGACCTGGAGACCGCCCTCCGCGAGGACCCGGCCGCCACCTCGAAGCTCCTGGTGGCCCTCACCTACCCGGGCATGCACGCGGTCTGGGTACACCGGCTGGCGCACCGGCTGTGGACGTCCGGGCCGGCCGGGAAGCCACTGGCCCGGGTGCTCTCCCAGCTGTCCCGGTTCTTCACCGGGATCGAGATCCATCCCGGAGCGGTGATCGGGCGGCGCTTCTTCATCGACCACGGCATGGGTGTCGTGATCGGCGAGACCGCAGAAGTGGGCGACGACGTCCTGATGTACCACCAGGTGACGCTCGGTGGCCGCTCCCGCGGTCGCTTCAAGCGGCACCCGACCATCGGCGACAACGTGCTGCTGGGCGCCGGCGCGAAGATCATCGGCCCCATCACCATCGGTAGCGGAACCAAGGTCGGGGCCAACGCGCTCGTGGTCAAGGACGTCCCGCCGAACTCCGTTGTGACCGGGATCCCCGCGAATACCTCGCCGGGAGATGTCATCGCCTGAGCTGGCCTAGAGTTGCGCCATGAGTCCAGTCAGTTACGACCCCAAGTCCGGGGTGCAGGGCGCCGCGGCGACCCTGACCATCGCCGGGCTGGCGATCGGGCTCCTGGTCGGGCTGTACCGCCCGGTCATCGGTCTCGTTGCCGGCGGGGTCGGGGCCGCGGTCGCAATCGTGATCTGGATCATCAAGGCGAAGGGGCCGCTGGGCCTGCTCGCCCGCCTGGGCCTCGGCCTCGCGGTCGGTGCGGCGCTCGCCTACGGCCTGAACGAACTGGGCGTGCTGCCGACGGTTGCCGCGCTCTGAACTCGTTAGGCTGAGCGCGTGCAGAGCGACCCGGAACTCGAACGGCTGCGCGGCTCCATCGACAACCTGGACACCGCGATCATCTGCCTGCTCGCTGAGCGCTTCAAGATCACCCAGCAGGTGGGCGTCCTGAAGAAGGAACGCGGCCTGGCCCCCGCCGACCCGGAGCGGGAGGACCAGCAGATCGCGCGCCTGCGTGACCTCGCCGTGCGCGCCCACCTGGATCCGGAGTTCGCCGAGAAGTGGCTGGCGTTCGTGGTTGCCGAGGTGGTCCGCCACCACGAGGCCATCGCAGCAGAGCCGGACGCGGAGCAGGGGTAGATGAACCGACGCCTGGCAGCCGCGCTCCGGTCGCGCGGGGTCTGGGCTGGCATCATCGGTTCGGTCCTGGTCGCCTGGGGCGGCTGCCACCCGGAGTTCTCCTTCGACCCGGACGGCTGGCCGGCGGAGTGGGTGAATGCCATCGGCCTGACCGCCCCGATGCCGGCGAACCGGATCCTGATCGTCGCCGGCGTGATCGCGATCACCTGGGGCTGGTGGCACGTGCGACCCACGAGCGAGCGGGAAGCGGTGCCGGCCGCCCCGACCCTGGCCTTGTGGAGCCTGCCGCTGCTGGTGGCACCGCCCGTGCTCAGCAACGACGCGATCCTCTATGCCGACCTCGGCTGGACGCTCGCGGCCGGCGCCAACCCCTATGAGGTCGGCCTTGCCACGACCGGAGGCCCGTTCACGACGCTGGTCGACCCGTTGTGGGCCGGCAGCGGGGTGGCCTACCCGCCGCTGACGCTGCGCCTGAACCAGCTGGTGGTGATGGCCTCCGGGGCAGACCCCTACTGGTCGGTGGTCGCCATGCGCCTGCCAGCGGTGCTCTCCGTCGTGGCCATGCTGCTGCTGGTGCCGCGGATCGCCGGCCTCCTCGGGCTGCCGAAGCGGGGCGCGGTCTGGCTCGGCGTCCTGAACCCGTTGCTGCTGCTGCACTTCATCGGGGCAGCCCACAACGACGCCCCGATGGTCGCGGTGACGCTCGCAGCGATCTGGGTCGCCTGCCGCTGGCCGGGCTGGGCCGGATCACTGATCGCCGCCCCGGCTCTGGTCGGCGTCGCGATGGCGTTCAAGCAGCAGGGTGGACTGGCCGTGCTCGCCGTGGCCGGGCTGCCGGTGGCTGCAACGCTCGCTGCCCTGCCGCCCTGGAAGCGGTTGTGGCTGCTGGGCCGGCGCACGGCCCTGGCGACCCTCGTCACCCTGGCGACCTTCGCCGCAATCAGCATCGCCAGCGGGCTGGGTTTCGGCTGGGTGGGGTGGCTCGACCTGATGGGCCTGGCGAACACCCCGGCGCCGCTGGCCCTCCTGGCCAAGGGTGGCGCGCTGCTGTGGTCGGCGGGCGGTGGCTCCTACACCGGCTTCCTGATCCTCGCCGGCCGGGTCGGCACCCTCGTCCTGCTGCTCGTCCTCGCCTGGATCGGGCTCCGGTTCGCCGACCGGCCCCTGAACCTGGTCGCCTGGGGCTCACTTGCGATCGCCATCCTCGGGCAGGCCCTGCACCCCTGGTACCTGCCGTGGAGCCTTGCCCTGCTCAGCCTCATCCGGCTGACCAGGAAGCAGCGCTACTGGGTGTTCGGCTTCGCGATCACCTTCTGCATCTGGAACGCCATCCAGACCGTGATCTGGCACGGCCAGATCTGATCCCGGGTCCCCCGTTTGCCAGCGGTGGCAGGATCGAGGGCATGCGGGTGGCTATCGGTGGCAGCAACGGACTGATCGGCACCGCCTTGTCCCGACACCTGGTCAGGTCCGGACACGAGGTGGTGCGACTGGTCCGCGGCGAGGTCAGCTCCTCCGACCAGCGGCACTGGGACCCGGACGCCGGGCGGATCGACTCCCCCGGCCTCGACGACGTGGATGCCGTGGTCAACCTGGCCGGCGCGCCGATCGCCGGCGGCCGCTGGACCAGGGAACGCAAGGCCGAGATCCGCCGCTCCCGGACCACCTCGACCCTGACGATCGTCACCCAGCTGTCCCCGGACGGCCGCTGCCAGCGCCTGCTGAACGGATCGGCGATCGGCTACTACGGCGACACCGGCGCCGACATCGTGGACGAGACGATGCCCGGCGGACGCGGCTTCCTGGCCGGGGTCGTGGCCGACTGGGAGGCCGCCGCCGACCACTCACCCGTGCCGACGACCGTCCTGCGCACCGGCCACGTGCTGGCGAGGGAAGGCGGCGAACTCGCTATCCAGTGGCCCCTGTTCGCCCTCGGCCTCGGCGGCAAGACCGGCAGCGGCCACCAGTTCATGTCCTGGATCAGCCTCACCGACCACGTCCGCGCCGTCGAGTTCCTGCTGGGCTCCGACCTCACCGGCCCGGTGAACCTGGTGGCGCCCAACCCGGTCAGCAACGCCGAGTTCACCCGGGCCTTCGGCGCCCACCTGAACCGGCCGACCCCACTGCCACTGCCGCTGACCGGCGTCCGGCTGCTGTTCGGCCGGGAGTTCGTCAACGAGATCCTCCTGCCCGGGCAACGGGTGCGGCCGGCGAGGCTGCTGGACGCCGGCTTCGAATTCCGGCAGCCCACCCTGGCCCAGGCGTTCGCTGCGCTCGGCTGATCGCCGGACGGCCGGCAGCGCCCGCGGGGATACACTTGCCGCTCCATCGCGCGACAGATAGGTGAGTAGTGTCGAGTCCTGCCGAGCTCACGCCGTCCGGAGTGCCGGGGCCCTTCGCCGCCCTCGGCCTGACCTTCGACGATGTCCTGCTGCAGCCCAACGAGAGCGACGTGATCCCCTCAGCGGTCGACACCACCACCTCGGTGAGCCGCCGCATCCAGCTGCGGGTGCCCCTGCTCAGCTCGGCGATGGACACCGTCACCGAGTCGAGGATGGCGATCGCCATGGCCCGCGAGGGCGGCATGGGCATCCTGCACCGCAACATGTCGGCTGAGGAGCAGGCCAGCCAGGTCGATCGCGTGAAGCGGTCGGAGGCCGGGATGATCGACCAGCCGATCACCACGACGCTCGAGGCCACGATCGGCGAGGTCGACGAGATGTGCGGCCACTTCCGCATCTCGGGCGTACCGGTGGTCGACTCCGACCTGAAGCTGCTCGGCATCGTCACCAACCGGGACATGCGCTTCGAGGACGACCCCAACCGCCCGGTCGGCGAGGTGATGACCCGGATGCCGCTGATCACCGGCTGGCCCGGGATCCGCCCGGACGAGGCGCTGCAGCTGCTGGCAAAGCACAAGATCGAGAAGCTGCCCCTGGTCGACGGCGAGGGCCGGCTGCGCGGCCTGATCACCCTCAAGGACTTCGTGAAGTCGGACAAGTACCCGCTGGCGAGCAAGGACCCGCAGGGCCGGCTCCGGGTCGGTGCTGCGATCGGATTCTTCGGGGACGCCTGGGAGCGGGCGATGCTGCTGGTCGACGCCGGGGTGGATGCGCTCATCGTCGACACAGCCCACGGCCATTCCCGGGGCGTGCTGGAGATGATCGCGAGACTGAAGGCCGAGCCGGCCGCAGCGGAGGTCGACATCATCGGCGGCAACGTCGCCACGTACGCCGGCGCAGCAGCCCTGGTTGCTGCCGGGGCCGACGGGGTGAAGGTCGGGGTGGGACCTGGCTCGATCTGCACCACCCGGGTGGTCGCAGGGGTCGGTGTCCCGCAGGTGACCGCCATCCATGACGCCGCCCAGGCCTGCCGTCCGGCCGGGGTGCCGGTGATCGGCGACGGCGGCCTGCAGTACTCCGGCGACATCGCCAAGGCCCTGGTGGCCGGTGCCGACGCCGTGATGCTGGGTTCACTGCTGGCCGGCTGCGAGGAGAGCCCCGGCGAACTGGTCTTCATCAACGGCAAGCAGTACAAGTCGTACCGCGGCATGGGCTCGCTCGGCGCGATGGCTGCCCGCGGGCGCAAGATGTCCTACTCCAAGGACCGCTACTTCCAGGGCGACGTCGAGTCCGACGACAAGCTGATCCCAGAGGGCATCGAGGGGCAGGTCGCCTTCCGCGGCCCGCTGTCAGCCGTCGCCTACCAGCTTGTCGGCGGCCTGCGGCAGTCGATGTTCTACACCGGTGCCCGCACCATTCCAGAACTCCACAGCAAGGGCCGGTTCGTCCGGATCACCGCCGCCGGGCTGCGCGAATCCCATCCGCACGACATTCAGATGACCATCGAGGCGCCCAACTACTCCTCGCAGTCCTGAGCAAGGGAGCTCACCAGAAATGATCGAGATCGGCCGGTCGAAACGAGCCCTGCCCGTTTACGGCTTCGACGACATCGCAATCGTGCCGACCCGGCGCACCCGCGGCATCGAGGAGGTCAACCTCGCCTGGCGGATCGACGCGCTGACCTTCGACTTCCCGATCGTCGCAGCCCCGATGGACTCGGTGATGTCGCCGACGACGGCCATCGCGATGGGTCACCTCGGCGGGCTCGGCGTCCTGAACCTCGAGGGGCTCTGGACGCGGTACGCCGATCCGGAGCCACTGCTCGCCGAACTGGCCGAGATCGACGATCCGGTGACGGCGACCAAGCGGATGCAGGCGCTGTACGCCGAGCCGATCAAGGCTGAGCTGATCACCGAACGGATGGCCGAGATCCGGGCTGCCGGGGTTCCGGTGGCCGGCTCGCTCTCCCCCCAGACCTGCGCCGAGTTCGCCGGCGTGGTCGAGAAGGCCGGGGTCGACTTCTTCGTCATCCGCGGCACCACCGTCTCTGCGGAGCACGTCTCGAACGTGGAACAGCCGCTCAACCTGAAGAAGTTCATCTACGAGCTCGACGTCCCGGTGATCGTCGGGGGTTGCGCCACCTACCAGTCCTCGCTGCACCTGATGCGGACCGGGGCCGCCGGCGTCCTCGTCGGCTTCGGCGGCGGCGCGACCAAGCGCACCCGCAACGTCCTCGGCGTCGAGGTGCCGATGGCCTCGGCGCTGGCCGATGTCGCGGAGGCCAGGCGGGACTACCTCGACGAGTCCGGCGGCCGCTACGTCCACGTGATCGCCGACGGCGCGCTCGGTCGTTCCGGTGACATCACCAAGGCACTGGCCTGCGGCGCCGACGCGGTGATGGTCGGATCACCCCTCGCCCGCGCCACCGAGGCTCCCGGGCACGGCTACCACTGGGGACCCGAGGCCTGGCACGCCACGCTCCCCCGCGGGGAACGCGTGAAGTTCGGAGCGATCGGGACCCTCGAGCAGATCCTGCTCGGGCCCTCCCACATCGCCGACGGCACGATGAACCTGGTCGGCGCGCTCCGCCGGGCGCTCGCCACCACCGGCTACACCGACATCAAGGAATTCCAGCGGGTCGAGGTCGTCGTACACCAGTGACCGCCACCAGAGCCGTCCGATGAGCGTGCTGGACGTCGTCCTCGCCGTAGTGGCCGGCCTGCTTGCGGCCGGGTGCATCGTGCTGCTCGACGCCCATCGGCGCACCCGGGCTGCGCTGGCCCTCGCGCAGGCAGCCCGGACCAGCGCCCTGAACGCCCAGCACCTGGCGGCGGAGGCAGCTGTGGCTGCCGAGCGGATCCGGATCCTGCGGGAGATGCACGACGTGATCGCCCACTCCCTCGCCATCATGGTCGCCCAGGCCGATGGCGGCAGCTACGTCACCGCCGACACGGCTGCCGCCCGGCGGGCCTTCCTCACGATCGGCGAAACCGGACGCGCTGCCCTCACCGACACCAGGCGCATCCTCGGGATGCTTCGCAACGGTGACCTCGGCGGCCCGGAGTTGTCGCCGGTTCCGGACCAGGCGCCGCTGGACGACCTGATCGAACAGGCTCGGCAGACGGGGTTGCAGGTCTCGCTGATCCGGGTCGGGGATTCCCAGCCCCTGCCGTCCGGTTCCCGACTGGCGCTGTACCGGATCTGCCAGGAGGCCCTGACCAACGTCATCAAGCACTGCGGCGACGGCGTCAAGGTGATCGTCGCCCTCAGCTGGGGAACCGGGGAGGTGACCCTGACGGTCACCGACCGCGGTGGGGCGGCGGCTGCGCCGGTCGACCCGGACGCGGTCGAGCCGCTCGCCGGGCTGGGCCTTGGCCTGATCGGGATGCGGGAGCGGGCCGAGATCGTCGGTGGTTCGCTCGAGGCAGGCCCGACCGAGGACGGCTTCCGGGTGCGGGCGAGGATCCCGATGGCGACCCTGACCGAGGAGGTCGCGATCCATGGCTGAGCAGATCCGGGTGGTGCTGGTCGATGACCAGCAACTGGTTCGCGCCGGTCTGGCCATGGTGATCAGCGCCCAGCCCGACATGGTCATCGTCGGACAGGCGAGCGAGGGCGCAGAAGCGGTTGCGCTCGTGGAGCGCACCGGCTGCGACGTCGTGCTGATGGATGTCCGGATGCCGGGGATGGACGGGCTCGAGGCGACCCGGCGGATCCTGGCTGCAGCAGACCTGGCCGGGCTGGAGCAGCCTCCCCGGATCGTGATGCTCACCACCTACGACCTGGACGAGTACCTGCTCACGGCCATCCGCAGCGGGGCCTCCGGCTTCCTGCTCAAGAACTCCCCCCCGCAGGACCTGCTCGGGGCGATCCGCACCGTCCACACCGGGGACGCCGTGATCGCCCCCTCGGCAACCCGGCGACTGCTCGCGCACGTGGCCACGACGACCGAGAGCCTCCTTCCCGAGGCCGAGGATCCGCGCATCGGCACCCTCACCGAACGGGAGCGGGAGGTGCTCGAACTCATCGCCCGCGGCCTGTCCAACGCCGAGATCTCGGCGAGCCTCTACCTTTCCGAGACCACCGTGAAGACCCACGTCCGTCGGGTGCTGGCCAAGCTCGGCGTCCGGGACCGGGTGCAGGCCGTCGTGGTCGCCTACGAGTGCGGAGTCGCCGGGGCCGCAGGCTGAGGGTCAGGCCACCCTGGTGCCCCTGGCCAGCTGGCCGTACGGCACCTTGAGGCGTTGCACCGCGACCCAGAAGAAGGTCGCACCGAGCAGCAGGTTCGCCCCGAGGCCCCAGGGCCAGATCGGGGACTCGATCGTCACCGGACGACGCTTGACCGGACTCTCCACGTTGACCGGCGTCCCCGTGGAGGTCGTGACGCGCACGGTCCCGTCATCGTCGTACTCGACGTTGTAGTTGCCGCTCTCCCCGTAGAGCCAGGTGCAGTCGTCCCGCTCGGTATCGGGGGTGCGGGCCATCGAGCGCACCCCGAGCCGGATCCAGGCCAGCGGGTCGGATGCGCTGCTGGCGTAGTCCGACAGGTCGGCGTAGGCGCCGGCTGGCAGGGGCGCGGCATCGGCCACCACCACGAACGGGTTGATCACCGTGATCCACCAGATCCGCTCGGTGTGGACGTTCCGCTGGACGCCGTCGTACCAGGTGCACTGCTCGATCGGTGGGCGCGGCAGGCCGGATCCGTCGCCGTCGGGGTTCTCACTCCAGTAGCGGTCGACCTCCACCTGATGGGCCTGCTGGACCGCCGGCGGCAGACCCCAGACCCGCACCGGGTCGTCGGTGACCACCAGCGGGGACAGCAGCCCCATGACGCCGGTGCTGATCACGGTGAGGGCGACGACCGAGAGGTAGGTCATCACGGTGGAGCCGGCCGGGCGGGACAGCAGCGCCGACCAGCCGAGGCCGATCGCACAGACCACTGCGACCAGGACGAAGACCACGGTGAAGCAGGCGACGACCTGCCACAGCGAGATCGAACCCGAGACCATCGACCAGGCGATGAACGGCAGCCCGACCACGAGGAACACCAGCGCAGTGAGCAGGGCGGCCAGCAGCTTGCCGAGCGCGATCTCCGCAGCGCTGAGGCGGGTGGCCTGCAGGGTTGCCAGGGTGCCGCCGCTACGGTCGCCGTTGATCGAGGTTGCCGTGAAGGTCGGGGCGATGATCAGCCCCATGCCCAGGACGAAGAAGACGTTCAGCCCGAACGCCAGCGGACCGGGGTTCGGGCCACCCTCGCCGATGGCGAGCACGTAGTTGGTGGAGAGGATCACCAGTGAGGTGATCGCCCCGATCACGACGAACCAGGCCACCAGGGCCCAGACCCAGCGTCGCGACCTGATCCGCTGCTTCAGCTCCAGCTCGGTGACCGTGCGCAGACCGTTGACCGACAGCCGCCAGGCGCTCATATCCGCTCCTCATCCAGCGACAGGTAGGTCTCCTCGAGCCGACCGGCCACGGGAGTGATGGTGTGCAACGGGACGTCGGCGCCGACGGCGGCCCGGATCAGCTCGCGGGCCGACTCATAGCCGGCCAGCTGCACGATGACCTCACCGTTGGGCTGCCCGCTCCACGGGATGCCGGCAGCGTCAAGGAAGGTGCGCAACCCGACCGGGTCGGACGCCTCCAGCCGCCAGCCCCGCTTCACCGCCTCCGACGGCGAGGCTGAGGTGTCGACCGTCCGGCCGCGGGAGACGAACACGGCCTGGTCGTAGACCTCCTCCAGTTCGGAGAGCACGTGGGAGGAGACGAGCACGGTCTTCCCGTCAGCCGCGAGCTCACGCAGCAGGTCGCGCAGCTCGATCCGGCTCCGCGGGTCAAGCCCGGAAGCCGGCTCGTCGAGCAGCAGGACCTTGGGGTCGTGGATCAGGGCCCTGGCGAGGCCGAGCCGCTGCTTCTGGCCGCGACTGAGCACCCGGGCAGGGCTGGCGGCGAACTCCGCCAGGTGCACGCGCCCCAGCAGGGCGGCCACGCGGGCCGGTGTGGCCCTCCGGTCGATGCCGTAGGCGTGCGCGAAGGTGGTGAGGATCTCGGTGCAGGTGAGCGCGTCCCAGGTGCCGAAGGCGTCCGGCATCCAGCCGACCTGGGAGCGCGCCTCGAGATTGTCACCGACGACGTCGAAGCCGGCGATGTTGGCCCGTCCGGAGTCGGCCCGGAGCAGGCCGGCCAGGAGCAGGAGCAGGGTGGTCTTGCCGGAGCCGTTGGGGCCGATCAGTGCTGTGACCGCCCCGGCCGGTGCTGTGAAGGTGATCCCGTCGACGGCCCGCACCTCACCGAAGGCACGCTTGAGCCCGATGGCCTCGATGCCTGGCGCCGGGCCGTCTCCCGAAAAGGGAAGGTTGTCACTCATACCGCGAAGGTTATTGAAGGCTGCCGTTGCGCCGCGTCATCCTCACCGGCGGAGTCCGTCATCCTTGCGGACGATCCGCGGGCCGCGACGAGCGAAGGGCCCCGTCAGGAGACGGGGCCCTTCGACTGGTCAGGACTCAGTGGTTGTGGCTGTGCCCGTGACTGTGGTCGTCCTCGTCCTCGGCCGGCTTCTCGACCACCGAGGTCTCGGTGGTGAGCAGCAGGGACGCGATCGAGGCAGCGTTGGCCAGCGCGGAGCGGGTGACCTTGACCGGATCGATGACGCCCTGGGCGACCAGGTCGACATACTCGTTGGTGGCTGCGTTGTAGCCGTGACCCGGCTCCATCTCGGCCACCTTGTGGACGATGACAAGACCCGGCTCGCCGCCGTTCTCGGCGATCCACCGCAGCGGCTCACCGACGGCCTTGGCCACGATGGCCACACCGGTCTTCTCGTCACCGACAAGGCCGAGCCCGTCGGACAGCACCCGGGCTGCGTGGACGAGGGCGGAACCGCCGCCGGCCACGATGCCCTCCTCGATGGCTGCCCTGGTTGCGGAGACAGCGTCCTCGATGCGGTGCTTCTTCTCCTTGAGCTCCACCTCGGTGGCGGCGCCGACCTGGATCACGCAGACGCCGCCAGCGAGCTTTGCAACCCGCTCCTGCAGCTTCTCCCGGTCCCAGTCGGAATCGGTGCGCTCGATCTCGGCACGCAGCTGGGCCACCCGACCGGCAACCTCACCGGCGTGACCGGCACCCTCGACGATGGTCGTGTTGTCCTTGGTGACCACGATCCGGCGAGCCCGGCCGAGCACCTCGAGACCGACCTGGTCGAGCTTGAGGCCGACCTCCGGAGCCACCACCTTGCCACCGGTGAGGATCGCGATGTCCTCCAGCATGGCCTTGCGACGGTCACCGAAGGCCGGGGCCTTCACTGCGACCGACGTGAAGGTGCCCTTGATCTTGTTCACCACGAGAGTCGACAGCGCTTCGCCGTCCACGTCCTCGGCAACGATGAACAGGGTGCCACCTGCGCCGATGACCTTCTCCAGCAGCGGCAGGAGGTCGTTCATCGAGGAGACCTTGCCCTGGTTGATCAGGATGTACGGGTCGTCAAGGACGGCTTCCATGCGCTCGGGATCGCTCACGAAGTACGGGGACAGGTAGCCCTTGTCGAACTGCATGCCCTCGGTGAACTCCAGCTCGGTGCCGAAGGTCTGGGACTCGTCGACGGTGATGACACCGTCCTTGCCCACCTTGTCGAAGGCGCTGGCGATGAGGGCACCGATCTGCTCGTCGCGAGCCGAGATCGTGGCCACGTGGGCCATGTCGTCGGTGGTCTCGACGTCCCGGGCGAGCCGGCGCAGTTCGGTGACGACAGCATCAACGGCCGCATCGATGCCCCGCTTGAGGGCGATCGGGTTGGCACCGGAAGCCACAGCGCGCAGGCCTTCGTGAACGAGCGCCTGGGCGAGCACTGTGGCTGTGGTGGTGCCGTCGCCGGCCACGTCGTTGGTCTTGGTGGCCACCTCTTTGGCGAGCTGGGCGCCGAGGTTCTCGAACGGGTCCGAGAGCTCGACCTCCTTGGCGACGGTCACGCCGTCGTTGGTGATCGTCGGCGCACCCCACTTCTTGTCGAGGACGACGTAGCGGCCCTTCGGGCCCAGCGTCACCTTCACGGTGTTGGCAAGGATGTCGACGCCGCGTTCGAGCGAGCGCCGGGCCTCCTCGTCAAACTGAAGGATCTTTGGCATTTAGTCGGTTCCTTACTTGGTGACGACGGCGAGGATGTCGCGGGCGTTGAGCAGCAGGTACTCCTGCCCGTTGTACTTCACCTCGGTGCCGCCGTACTTGCTGAAGATGACGATGTCGCCCTCGGCGACATCGAGCGGGACGCGGTTTCCGTTGTCGTCCACGCGACCGGGACCGGTGGCGAGCACCTTGCCCTCTTGCGGCTTCTCCTTGGCGGTGTCGGGGATGACCAGCCCGGAAGCGGTCGTCTGCTCGGCCTCCAGCGGCTGGACGAGGATGCGATCCTCGAGCGGCTTGATCGTGACTGCCACGTCAAAACCCTTTCGTTCTGGCAGGGCGCGAACCCTGATTGGTCGGGTATCCAGGGCCTCGGCGTCGTCGCGGTGCCGCCGGAGGCTGATTGGCACCCTCGGTGTGAGAGTGCTAAAGCGAATCTATCGCGGGCTTAGCACTCGATCAAGCCGAGTGCCAACGCTCCACGAGCGGGTGAGCCTAGAGTGGTGTCATGAGTTGGGCCGACAGCGTGATCTGGTGGCACGTCTACCCGCTTGGCTTCGTCGGGGCGGAGCGAACCGCCGTGCCCAACCTCCAGCACCGGTTGCCGCAGCTGGAGAACTGGCTGGACTACCTGATCGGGCTCGGCGCGAACGGTCTGCTGCTGGCACCGCTGTTCGCCTCCGCCAGCCACGGCTACGACACCCTCGACCATTACCGGATCGACACCCGGCTCGGCGACGGGGCCGACTTCGACCACCTCGTCCGGGAGTGCGGCGAGCGCGGGATCCGGGTCTGCCTCGACGGGGTGTTCAACCACCTGGCGCGCAACCACCCGGTCGTGCAGGCGGCTCTCGACGGCGGCCCGGACAGTGCGGCGGGACGCTGGATCCGCTGGGTGGACGGCTACCCGCGCTACTTCGAGGGTCACGACCGGCTGGTGGAGCTCGACCTGACCCATCCCCCGGTGGCCGACTACGTCACCGGGGTGATGACCCACTGGCTGGGTCGCGGCATCGACGGCTGGCGACTGGACGCGGCCTACGCCCAGGGCTCGCAGGTCTGGGCGCCGATCCTGGCAAGGGTGAAGGCCGAGTACCCGGACTCCTGGGTGGTGGCTGAGGTGATCCACGGCGACTACGCCGAGTTCGTCTCCAGCTCGGGAGTGGACAGCGTCACCCAGTACGAGCTGTGGCACGCCATCTGGGACTCGCTGAACGACCGCAACTTCTTCTCACTCGACTGGACGCTGGCCCGCCACCGGGAGTTCTGCGAGCGCTTCCGGCCGCAGACGTTCATCGGCAACCACGACGTCACCCGGATCGCCTCGAAGCTGAACGACCCCCGCCACGTCCGGCTGGCGGCAGCGCTGCTGTTCCTCCTGCCGGGCATCCCGTCCATCTACGCCGGGGACGAGCAGGGCTTCACCGGTGTGAAGGAGGAGAACCACTACGGCGACGACGCCGTGCGTCCGCCGTTCCCTGCCCAACCGTCGGAGCTGCTGCCGTTCGGTGAGGCGACGCACGCCGACTACACCGAGCTGATCGGCATCCGCCGCCGGCACCCCTGGCTGGTGGAAGCTGTGGCGACGACCAGCGAGGTGACCAACACCTTCATCGCGATCCGGCTGGAGGGCAACGGCCAGGCGCTGACGCTCCGGCTCAACACCGGCGACCAGCCGGTTACCGGGGTGGCTCCCCACGACTGGACAGTGAGCTGACCGCTGGGGCCCAGGGCTAACGCCGGGCGGCCTTCGCCCCGGCGCCACCGCTGCCGCCGAAGAAGAGGGACGCGCCGAAGACGAAGCCGAAGTTGTACCAGCCGCCGTTGTTGTGCACCTCGTAGATGCCGACCTGGCTGTTGAAGAACGAGACGATCAGCGCGAACGGGGCGATGAACCCGTGCCACAGCCCGAGCCAGAAGCCGGCCTCCGCGCCCGGGGCCTGAACCGGATTGGGGCCGGCTGCGCAGCCTGCCACCAGGCCGAGGACGATGACTGCACCAACCACGAGCACGAGCTTCCGAGTTGCCATGACGAACCTCCCCACCAGACGCTACCCGGGCGCTGGTGCCCGCGCTGGGGGTACGGGCAGGTCGGCCCCGGCTTCCGGGAGCGCTAGCCGGTTCCGGCAACCCGCTTGACCAGCAGCGCCCTCGCGCCGGCCGGGGTCGG
>JADLEH010000125.1 GCA_020846255.1 Propionibacteriaceae bacterium | reverse complement strand
GGTGTTGCGGACCGGCGAGGAGCAGCGGCAGGTCGTCGCCTGGGCAGGTCCCTGGCCGATCGACGAACGGGCCTGGGACCCGGCGCGGCACCGGGCCGCCAGCCGGTTCCAGGTCGTCGACGACTCCGGGGCGGCCTGGCTGCTGGTGCTCCAGGCCGGACGCTGGTGGGCGGAAGCCAGGTACGACTGATGGGCTTCAACAACCCCCCGGTCACGTGGCGAACCCTCGAGCGCACCCTCAGCGCGCCACCGCCGAACGGCCCACCACAGGACGTCCCGTTCTCCTGGCGGCGGCAGCCCTACGAGCCGCCGAGGATCCAGCGCCCGGTCGACGCCGTTCCCTACGCCGAGCTCCACGTCCACTCGTCGTTCTCCTTCCTCGACGGCGCGTCCGGCCCGGCCGAGCTGGCCGAGGAGGCGGAGCGGCTGGGACTGCACGCTCTTGCGATCACCGACCATGACGGCCTCTACGGCATCGTCAGGTTCGCCGAGGCTGCGGAGTCGATGCGCCTGCGCACGGTGTTCGGGGCCGAGTTGTCGCTGGAACTGCCGGCCCCCCAAACCGGTCAGCCCGACCCGGTCGGCGCACACCTGCTGGTGCTCGCCGCAGGCGAGGAGGGGTACCACCGCCTTGCGGCTGCGATCACCCACGGCCAGTTGACCGGTGGCCGGAAGGGGCGCCCGGACTACGACGCCGACGACCTGGCGGAGCGGGCTGGTGGGCACTGGGTTGTGCTCACCGGCTGCCGCAAGGGCGCGGTGCGGCAGGCGCTGGCCACCGAAGGGCGGGCCGGCGCGGGCCGGGAGCTGGACGAACTGGTGCACCGGTTCGGGCCGGACCGGGTGTTCGTTGAGCTGATCGACCACGGCCAGCCACTGGACAGCTCGATCAACGACGCCCTGGCTGAGCTCGCCGCAAGCCGTCACCTGCCGACGATCGCCACCGGCAACGTCCACTACGCCACCCCGGCGCAGCACCCGTTGGCGCAGGCTGTGGCAGCCGTGCGGGCGAACCGCAGCCTCGAAGCCCTCGACGGCTGGTTGCCGGCAGCAGGCACGGCCTTCCTGCGCTCCGGAGCCGAGATGGCGGCAAGGTTCGCCCGCTACCCCGGCGCGGTCGGGCGCACCGTCGGGGTCGCCGACGAGCTGGCCTTCCCGCTGCGCCGGGCGAAGCCGGCACTGCCGAAGCAGGACGTCCCCGCCGGTCACACCCCGATGTCGTGGCTGCGGCACCTGGTCTGGGCTGCTGTCCCGGAGCGGTACCCGGACCTGTCCGGAGCTGACGCCGAACGGATCGAGCGCGAGCTGGCCGTGATCGAGGCCAAGGACTTCCCCGGCTACTTCCTGATCGTCCACGACATCGTCGCCGAGGCGAAGCGCCGCGGCATCCTCTGCCAGGGCCGCGGGTCGGCGGCGAACTCGGCGGTCTGCTACCTGCTGGGCATCACAGCCGTTGACTCGATCGCGTACGAGCTGCCGTTCGAACGGTTCCTGTCCGCGCTGCGCGACGAGGAGCCGGACATCGACGTGGACTTCGACGCCGACCGGCGCGAGGAGATCATCCAGTGGGTCTTCGACCGCTACGGCAGGGAACGGGCAGCCCAGGTCTGCAATGTCATCCAGTACCGGCCCAAGAACGCGGTCCGCGACATCGCCAGGGCGCTGGGTTACAGCCCGGGACAGGGCGACGCCTTCGCGCGGCAGGTGGACGGCTGGGGCTCGTCGGTGACAGCGGACGGCGGCGACTCTGCCGGCGGTCCGGGACAGGCCCTCCCGGCTGCTGTAGTCAACCTCACCAACCAGCTGCTGAAGGCGCCGCGGCACCTGGGGATCCACTCGGCCGGCATGGTGCTGACCGAACGCCCGGTGGGTGAGGTGGTGCCGATCGAGCATGCCCGGATGGAGAACCGGACGGTGATCCAGTGGGACAAGGACGACGCTGCGTGGATGGGGCTGGTGAAGTTCGACCTGCTGGGCCTCGGCATGCTGGCAGCCCTGCAGCACTGTTTCGACCTGGCCAGGGAATGCACGGGGGAGAGCTGGGACCTGGCCACCCTGCCGAAGGAGGAGGCTGGTGTCTACGACATGCTGTGCCGGGCCGACTCGATCGGGGTGTTCCAGGTTGAGTCCCGCGCGCAGATGGGCCTGTTGCCGCGGCTCCAGCCGCGCCGCTTCTACGACCTGGTGGTCCAGATCGCCCTGATCCGGCCGGGCCCGATCCAGGGCGGGGCTGTGCACCCGTTCGTCCGGCGCCGGCTCGGCCGGGAACCGGTCACCTACCCCCACCCGAAGCTCGAGCCGGTGCTCCGCCGGACCCTCGGGGTGCCGGTCTTCCAGGAGCAGCTGATGCAGATGGCGATGGCCGTGGGGGACTGCAGTGGTGAGGACGCCGACCTGCTCCGCCGGGCGATGGGCTCGAAGCGGGGGCTGGAGCGGATCGAGTCGCTGAAGCAGAAGCTCTACGCCGGCATGGCGCGCAACGGGCTGGTCGGCGAGACGGCCGACCACCTGTACGCCCAGATCCAGGCCTTCTCGAACTTCGGCTTCGCCGAGTCGCACTCGTTGTCCTTCGCACTGATTGTGTACGCCTCTTCCTGGATGAAGCTGCACTACCCGGCGGCCTTCCTGGCCGGGTTGCTGCGCGCGCAGCCGATGGGCTTCTACTCGGCTTCGACCCTGGTCTCCGACGCCCGGCGACACGGGGTGGTGGTCCTGCGTCCTGACCTTGCCGGGTCCGGGGTGGACGCCGGCCTGGAGCCGACCGACCCGGCGGTGGCCGGACCCACCGGTCTGCAGTCCTGCGCCGACCGGCACCAGCCGGCCGTGGCCGGGTTCGACCCCGCAGCGCCGGACGAATCGGCGGCCCACCGTCGCGACGGGCACTTCGCGGTCCGGCTGGGCCTGGCAGCAGTACGCGGGATCGGCAGGGGTGTGGCTGAGCGGGTCGTTGCCGAACGGAGCGCGAACGGCGCCTACGGCTCGATGGAGGACCTGGTCCGCCGCACGGGCCTGAGTGCAGAGCAGCTGGAGGCGCTGGCAGCTGCCGGCGCCCTCGAGTGCCTCGACCTGACCCGGCGGCAGGCCCTGTGGCGGGCCGGCAGCGCGGCGCTGGACCAGCCGGACTCGCTTCCGGGCACGCTGGTGGCGTCCCAGCCCCTACTGTTCGACGACCCAACCCCCACCGAGGTCCTCGCCGACGACCTGTGGGCGACCGGGGTGAGCACAACCGACCACCCGATCGCCCAGCTCCGCAGCGAGCTCGATGCGCGCGGGGTGCTCAGCACGGCCGGCCTGACCACGGCTGAGCCGGGTCGTCGGGTGGAGGTGGGGGGACTGGTCACCCACCGGCAGCGTCCAGGCACCGCTTCCGGAATCACCTTCGTGAGCCTCGAGGACGAGTTCGGTCTGGTCAACGTGGTGTGCTCGGTCGGGGTGTGGCAGCGCTACCGCCGGGTCGCCAGGTCCTCCCCGGCCCTGATCGTGCGCGGAAAGCTGGAACGCTCACCCGAAGGCGTGGTCAATGTCCTGGCCGACCGGCTGGAGCAGTTGCCGATCATGGTCGTGCACCGCTCCCGCGACTTCCACTGACTACCCGGCCGGCTCCGCCTGGGGGAGGTCGCGGCCGGCGAGACGACGGGTCCTCGCCTGCTGGTACGGGCAGCCAAGTCGCGCGAACGTGCCGCCGAGGCCGGCGAGCGCTGCCTCGTCGCCGGTGGCCAGAGCCCGGGCCCGCTCCACGATTGCCGCCGCGATCGGGTTGTCGCGAACCAGGGGTGAGCTCCGGGCCAGCCGGGCGGTTGCGTCCGGATGGTTGTCGAGCACCGCGGACTCGGCCCACAGGGCGGCGTACCAGGGTCGCCACGGGCCGATCGCCCACGGGCCGAAGATCCCGGCGTCGTCGGCATCGACACTGAGCCGTCGCACGGCCCGGGCCGGGTCGTCGAGGTGGAGGGCGAGCAGGCCGTCGAACACGGGGGCCCAGCCCAGAGCGCAGCCGGCCAGGAGTGCGGGGTCGATCCCAAGGTCAAGGGTCATCC
>JADLEH010000124.1 GCA_020846255.1 Propionibacteriaceae bacterium | reverse complement strand
GCGATCGTGCGTCCGGAGAACAGGACGTCGTCGACCAGCACGACCACGGCGTCGTCGATCCGGCCGGGGATCGCGGTCCGGCCGACACTGCGGGTGGGGTTGGCGCGCAGGTCGTCGCGGTACATGGTGATGTCGAGGGCCCCGAGTCGTACCGGGCGGCCCTCGATGCCGGCGATCAGGGCGGCGAGGCGCCGGGCCAGGAACACCCCGCGGGTCGGGATGCCCAGCAGGACCAGGTCTTCGCCGCCGTGGTTGGCCTCGAGGATCTGGTGGGCCATCCGGACCAGGGACCTGGCCAGCTCCGGGGCATCAGCGACGATCCGGGAACCATCGGTTGAGGTCGTGGTGTCGGATGCTGGCTCAGCCACTCAAGCGCTCCTCGGGTTTCTCGAACCGTTCCGCACAACTGGGACGGCACCGGTCCTCGAAGCGCCAATCTAGCGGAGTCTCGACGAGGGCCGCGGAGCCTCCCGAGGAGCAACCCAGGTCGGCTAACGTGTGGCCATGCTTCCAGGACCTGCACTCATCCCGCTGGAGACGCTGCCCAGCTGGCCGGCGGTGAACGATCCGACCGTGCTGGAGATGCTGACCCTCACGCTGTTCATCCCGTTGGGCATCACCCTTGTGGTGGCGGCGCTGATCCTCGGCCCCGGTTGGGCTGCCAGGGACTAGCCGTCCCGGTCAGGCCCCGGCGAGGCTGAGGCGCTCAACTGCCGCCTCCTGGCAGCGCAGTGACCGCTCGGCATCGTCGCGCCGCTCGTCCACCTGTCGCAGCACCGAGTCGCTGAGGCGGGTGCCCTGCAGCCACAGGTTCATCAGAGCAAGGGTCTGCCGGTCCGCGAGGGTGCGCGGGAACAGCAGGCCGAGCACGTGCTGGCGGATCGCGGAGCTGCGCTCGCCCCAACCGTCCCGACCCTCGGAGATCGACTGCGCCACGTCGAGGTAGCGCTGCACGTAGGGTCGCAGCGCCTCCTCCTGGTCCATCTGCCAGAAGTTCTGGCAGATCTGGTAGTGCGTCTCGTTGGCAACCGTCTCGTCCGCAGTCGCCAGCCGCCAGGCCTCGGCCTTCGCCTCAGGGGACGGCCGGGCGGCCCTGGCTCCGGCCGCGTTCTCCGCTCCCCGGGCGGTCGCGTCCCGTTCGAGCTCCGCCTCGATCTCGGCCTCGCCGGCCACGCCGAGCCGGGCGAGGCTGGTGAGGATGTGCCACCTCAGGTCGGTGTCGATCGCGAGCCCCGCCGGGGCCTCCTCGCCGGCCAGCCAGGCCTGCAGCACCTGGACGACGGACTCGGACCCGGCGGCGGAGATCAGCGCCCTGGCGAAGGCCAGCTGGTGGTCGGAGCCGGGTTCGGCGTCCTTCAGCAGCCGGGCCAGCCCGACGACGAACCGGTCGTTGAGCTCGGCCCTGAGGTGACGCGGGGCGTAGTGGTCGATCGCCAGGCGCGCCTGGCCGAGCACCCCCTGGACGGCGGTCAGGTCGGTCTCGACGCCGACCCCGGACAACGCGAGGGCGACGTAGTCGGCCGGGTCCAGTTCTGCGTCCCGGCACATGTCCCAGGCCGCGCCCCAGCACAACGCCCGGCTGAGGGCGCTGTCGAGGTTCTGGATACCGTCGATCAGGGTCTTCAGCGAGGTCTCGTCCAGCCGGATCTTGGCGTAGGCCAGGTCGTCGTCGTTGAGCAGGATCAACGCGGGACGCTCGTGGCCGACCAGCTCGGGCAGCGCGGTGAGCTCGCCGGCGATGTCCACCTCGACCCGATGGACGCGGACCAGCCGCCCGTCCTGGTAGTCGTAGCAGCCGACGGCCAGCCGGTGCTGGCGCAGCGTGGGCCACAGCTCGGGGGCGGTCTGCCGGACGGCGAAGCTGGTGAACCTGCCGTCCTCGGTGTCGAACTCGGCACGCAGCGTGTTCACGCCTGCGGTCTGCAGCCAGTCGGCGGCGAAGTGGGACAGGTCCCTCCCGGAGGACTCGGTGAGGGCGGAGAGCAGGTCGTTCAGCTCGGTGTTCTGCCAGGCGTGCGCAGCGAAGTAGTCCCGCACCCCGGCAAGGAAGGCGTCCTGGCCGACGAAGGCGACCAGTTGCCGCAGCACCGATGCGCCCTTGGCGTAGGTGATGCCGTCGAAGTTGAGTTCGACTGCTGCCAGGTCGACCATGTCGGCAGCCACCGGGTGGGTGGAGGGCAGCTGGTCCTGGCGGTAGGCCCAGTTCTTGCGGCTGTTGGCGAAGGTTGCCCACGGGTCGGCTCCTTCGCCGGCGGCGCGGCGGATCTCCACCTGGCAGAAGTGGGAGGCCCATTCGGCGAACGACTCGTTGAGCCACAGGTCGTCCCACCAGGTCATGGTGACCAGGTCACCGAACCACATGTGGGCCAGTTCGTGCAGGATCGTGTTGTCACGCGACTCATACGCTGCGGCGGTGACCCGGGACCGGTACAGGTACTCGTCGCGGATGGTCACGCAGCCGGCGTTCTCCATCGCCCCGGCGTTGAACTCCGGAACGAACACCTGGGCGTAGTCGGCGAACGGGTAGGGCATGCCGAAGTGTTCCTCGAAGACGGTGAAGCCGGCCTTGGTGATGGCCAGGATCCGGTCGGCGTCCAGGTGCGGAACCAGCGACTGCCGGCAGGAGACCGACATCGGGATCTCGGCGGCCTGGCCGGTGTAGCTGTCGCGGACGGTGTGGAAGGAGCCGGCGATCAGCGCTGTGATGTAGGTGGAGATCGGCGGGGTCGGGGCGAACTGCCAGCGGGCCAGGCCGTCCCCGAGCTGGGTCGGCTCCACCTCCGGTGAGTTGGACAGCACCGTCCAATCCGCGGGGGCGATGACCGTCAGGGCGAAGGTCGCCTTCAGGTCGGGCTGCTCGAAGCAGGCGTACACGCGCCGGGCGTCAGCGGTCTCGAGCTGGGTGTAGCAGTAGATGAGGTCATCGACCGGGTCGACGAAGCGGTGCAGCCCTTCACCGGTGCGGCTGTAGCGGCACAGGGCTGTGACCGACAGCTCGTGCTCGCCCGGCTCGGCGGCGAAGTGAACCTTGTGGTCGGCAAAGGCATCCGCCGGCAGCGGTGCGCCGTCCAGGGTGGCGGCCAGCAGCCGCTCGGCGATCAGGTTGACGTAGGAGGCGGTGCCGGTCGTGGTGAACCGGACGGTCGAGGTGGAGACGAACGTCGCCGTCGGGTCGAACTCCTCGGCGTCGGGGACGCGTCCGGAGAGGTCGACGGTGACCTCGTAGCTGGTGGTGGACACCTGCGCCGAACGCTCTGCAGCTTCCTGGCGCGTGATGTTAGCCGGATACATGAGACCTCACAGGCTTGGGGGTGTTGGAGCCTCCTGACCCCACGGTGAAGGGAGGCTACTAGGCCAAACGGTCGGGCTCAACATACCCCCGGGAGTGCCTGCTCAGTGGCGGGGACGGTCCAATTTGGCGAGGGCAGTCGCCGCAGCCTGTTCGGCGGCGGCCCGGTCGGCGGGATCCGGGCGGGACACGTCCCTGGCCCGCAGCGCCCGGTTGGCGTCCACGAGGCCGGAGATGCCGTCCCGGCCGAATCCCCGCTCCAGCTCGGGATGGCGCTCGGTACCGGTCATGGGGGCAGCGTAGACTCCCCGGACCCGCCAAGCAGGAGTTGCCATGCCCGAGGGTCACGTGATCCACCGCCTCGCAGCGGAGCTGGATCACGCCTTCGCCGGGCGGACGGTCACCGTCACCAGCCCGCAGGGCCGCTTCGCACATTCGGCCGCGCTGCTGGACGGCACCCGGTTGCGAGCCGCTGAGGCCTACGGCAAGCACCTGATGATCGACTTCTCGCCCCTGCCGAGCCCGGGGGAGCGCGATGGTTCTGCTGCTGCGCCGGACGCTCTCGGCGCTGGCTCGGAGCCCCTAGAAGGTCCGGTCGATGGCCGGGGCCCGTTCCTGCACATCCACCTCGGCCTGATCGGCAAACTCCGCTGGGTGCGGCCGGGGCCGGTGGCAGGCGCGGACACCCTGCGGCTCCGGATCGAGACCGAGGAGCACGCCGCCGAGCTGCGCGGCCCGCAGACCTGCGGGTTGATCGGCCCGGCGGAACTGGCGGCGCAGGTGGCTGCGCTCGGTCCCGACCCGCTGCGCGCCGACGCTGACCCGGATCGGGGCTGGGCCCGGCTGCACCGCTCCGGACGCAGCGTCGCCTCCCTGCTGATGGACCAGCGGGTCACTGCCGGGGTGGGCAACATCTACCGGGCGGAGGTGCTGTTCCGGCAACGGATCCACCCGGAGACCCCGGGCAGCCGGCTGTCCAGGCGGGCGTGGAACCGGATCTGGGCCGACCTGGTCGAGCTGATGC
>JADLEH010000123.1 GCA_020846255.1 Propionibacteriaceae bacterium | reverse complement strand
GGAGCCCACATCTGCCCCGGCGGTCGCGGCCGCGGGGGCGGATGTGGCCCTGGCCTCGTAGAACGGGATCGATGAACGCCTTCTGGGAGAGTGTCGCCTCCAACGTGATCGGCACCTTCGTCGGCGCCGGCCTGGCGCTGCTGACCTCGTTCTTCGTCGTCCGGTACGGCGAGACCAGGAACGACCTGCGGCTCCTGCAGGCGCTCATCGATCGGCTCTACCGGAGCCGGGCGCTGCGCCCGAACCAGGTCGCCACAGCCTTCGACGCGGAGGCGCGGGAGAACGAGCGACGGTCGACGAAGTCGGTGCTGGCCACCCGCGACCGGATCGCCTTCACCTCAGACGAGCTCTCCGGCCACTCCGACGCTTTCGACGAACTGGACCGGATGCTCGTCGCCTGCCTGCGGTACCTCAACGACGTCCAGGACGACCCCTCCCGGTACATCTCCAGCCTGATGACCCTACGCGGTGAGCTGGAGCCCGAGGTCGAACGGCTCTGCGACCGCTACCGGGCGCTGCAGCCGCGGCCGATCGGCACTGCCGACCTGCGGAACCGGGTGCCCGTCCCGCCGGAGCCCCGCCCGGCGGGTGAGCCTCGCAGCGGTCAGCCGTAGCGGTACTCGACGCCCATCGTCGGCCGGGGGTACTCCCAGGTCGTGACGATCCCGCCGCCGGCGACGATCCGGCAGGTCCCGCACACCAGGCAGCCGGCGTAGTCGAACGTGCGGTCGCCGGTGGCGCTGAGCTTGTAGAGCCCGGCCGGGCAGACCCGGACGAGTTTGGCGAACTCCGCCGGATCGGGATCGTCGGCGAGCGTCACATGGGCGTGCGCCTCGTCGACCTCGTACTTGTTCAGCCCGAGGTACTCGTCCACGTTGACGCTGATCGGGTCCAGGTCGGTCACAGTGCTCTCACTCCCTTGCTGAGGTCCTTGGCCAGGTTCAGGTAGCCGACCCGGCGGAGTGTGGGCAGCATCGCCTTGCGAACCGGTCGGAGCGGGGTCCCGTCGACGAGGAACAGCGCCCGCATCGCGTCCCGCGCCACCTTGGGGTACTCGTTGTAGAGCCGGGGAGTGGTCTCCATGAAGTGCGGGAAACGCCGAACCGTCTTCAGGTCCTGCAGGACGAAGCTCTCCTCGAGCGCCTTCCGGTAGCCGGCCAGCCCTGCGGCCGAGGTGTCCCCCGCAGCCAGGGCTGCGGCTGCGCTGCGTCCGGCCTGCTGGCCGGCGGCGATCGCGAAGTCCATGCCGCGAACAGTGTAGCCGGCGCTCAGGCACATCAGCGCCGACTCCCCCGCCAGCAGGACGCCATCGCCGACCAGTGGCGGCATGGCGTCGTACCCGGCCTCGGCGACCAGGTGGCCGGAGTGCTCGACCACCTTGCCGCCCGCGATGATCGGGGCGACGCTCGGGTGCCGCTTGAAGTCCTCGAGGAGCTGGTAGATCGGGGCGCGGGACTCGAACAGGTCGGAGACCGTTGCGACCAGCCCGATCGAGATGCTGTCGGTGTTGGTGTAGACGAAACCGCCACCGGCCCGGCCCTGGGTGGCGTCGCCGACGAACAGCCAGGCCATCCCTTCGCCCTCGGCGCACAGTGACCGGTCCGAGATCACCTGTTCGGGCAGTTCGATCACCTCCTTGATGCCGACGGCCACCTGGCTCGGCTTCAGCGGCTCGGCGCCGACCGCCTGCGGCACCAGCAGGGAGTTGACGCCGTCGCACAGCAGGACCACGTCAGCGGTGATCTCGTCTTCCCCGGCCCGCACTCCGGTCACCCGCCCGTCGCGCTTGAGGAGCGCCTCGACTGCGATGCCGTTGATGAACTCGGCGCCGGCGGCCTCTGCCTGGCCGGCGAGCCACGGGTCGAACCGGGCGCGCAGCACGGAGTAGGACTCGTAGCGGTCGGTCCCGAGGAGTTCGTCGGTCACGTCGAGGGTGGTGGCTGCGTCCGGGGCGAGCATCGAAACCCGCTCTCGGGTGATCCGCCGCTCCAGCGGAGCCGACTGCTTGAAGTCCGGGAAGACCGCGCGCAGGGCATGGGTGTACAGCCGGCCGCCGGAGACGTTCTTGGCGCCGCAGAAGGTGCCACGCTCGACCACCAGGACACTTCGTCCCGCCTTGGCCAGCTCGTAGGCTGCCACGGGGCCGGCGCATCCCGAGCCGACCACGATGGCGTCGAAATCAGCCACTGGGTTCCTTTCTCTTGGCGGGGACCGGGTCCCCGCGACGGACAAGCATCAACTGGGGGCGCGCAGCGAGCTCGCCTCGCCGAGGGTGAGGCCACGGGTCTCCGGCGCCATGAAGACCGAGAGCACCAGCGCGACGATCAGCAGGCCGGCGCCGGTGATCATGGTCGGACCGATCCCGTAGGCGGCCAGGAACAGGGGCAGGCCGTAGGTCGAGACGACGACCCCGATCCGGCTGATGGCGATGGCGACGCCGACGGCCGTCGCCCGCACCTCGGTCGGGAACATCTCGTTCGGGTAGAGCCATTGCAGGATGCCCGGTCCGCCGGAGAAGAACGCGTAGGTGGCGAAGGCGGCGATGATGATCACGACGTTGGCCCCCGGCCAGACTCCGGGGACGAGCAGGCCGAGCGCCATCAGCGCCAGGGAGCCGATCAGCAGCGGGCGGCGCCCCAGCGAGTTCAGCCAGTACATGGCCGGGATGGTTCCGATCAGGAAGAACAGGCTGACCAGCGCCTCGCCGAGTACCGAGAGGCTGCCCTCGCCGAGGCCGAAGGCGGACATGATCATCGGCCCGAAGGTGTACATCGCGTACATCGGAACCACCTGGCACAGGATCAGCAGCCCGAGGTACAGCACCCGGCTCAGGTAGCCCTGGCGGAACACCGCGGCGAAGCCGGCGCGGGTCGGCTCCTCCTCCTCGAGTTCGACGGAGCCGCCGAAGACCTTCCGCATCACCTCGCGGGCTTCCTCCGGCCGTCCGCGTTGCGCGAGCCAGCGCGGCGACTCGGGTATGTCGTGGCGCCCGATCAGCAGGACGATGCACGGGATAAGGGCACTGCCGAGCATCAGCCGCCAGCCGTCGGCCATCGAGTAGAGGGCGAAGCCGACGAACGCTGCTGCTGTGGCGCCCAGGTACCAGGCGGCCGAGACCACCCCCATGCTGATGGCCCGTTCCTTGCGGGGGCTGAACTCGGCGATGAGTGAGGTGGCGATCGGGTAGTCCGCCCCGATGAAGAAGCCGAGCAGCAGCCGCAGCGCGATCAGCTGCCAGGCGGCGTTCACGAAGCACGCGGCCAGCGAGGCGACCCCGATGGCTGTGACGTCGAGGATGAACATGGTGCGCCGGCCGAGGGCGTCGGTGAGGCGACCCCCGGCGAGGGAGCCGAAGAAGATGCCGGCAAGGGCCGCGGCGCCGGTGGCCGCGACCTCCACCTCGGTGAGCGACAGCGCGGTGGTGAGCTGGACCAGCGCAACGCCGATGACGGACAGCACGTAGCCGTCGAGGAAGGACCCACCGCTGGAGAAGAAGACGATCTTCTTCAGGAAGCGGTTCATCTGGGCGTCGTCGATCAGCTGACGCACCGACGTTGCGGACCCCTCCCCTACTTCCATTCGATGACACCCCAGTTGAGGTGGGGCTTGGCCTCCGGGGCATCGGCGTCGACCAGCTTGAAGCGCGCCTCGTGGTCGCCGACCTGCCACAGCTGCGTGGTCAGGGTCGAGCCCGGGTGCACCGGCGAGGTGATCCGGGTCTTGAACCTGGTGAGGCGCTCGGGCTGGCCGGGGATGAAGGTGCGGATGAAGTGCCGCATCACGACGCCGGCGTAGCTGATCGCGTGCAGGATCGGGCGGGGCTCGCCGTTCGCCGCTGCGTAGTCCCAGTCGATGTGCTGGGGGTGGAAGTCGCCGGAGAGCCGGTAGATCAGCGCCTGGTTGAACGGGATGGTCTCGCTCACCTCGGCGTCCGGTGCCCGGTCGGGCATGTCGACGACATCCTTCGGTGCTGCCGGGCCGCCCCAGCCGCCGTCGAGGATCAGGCAGTCCCAGGACTCGTTGGTGCACAGCAGGGCGCCGGTGGAGTCGAAGGTGTCGCCGATGTGCTGGGCCAGCAGGCCCTTGCCCTCGCCGCGGTCGTACAGCCCGGCCAGCTCGACCTTCGTCTCGACCCGGTCGGTCAGCCGGGTGATGGGCTGGTGGAAGCGGATGTCGAAGCCCCAGTGCAGGGAGCCGGCGTAGTTGTAGCCGTAGTCGATGGTCCGGGTGACTTCGGAGTCGACGATCAGCATCGCAGCGAACATCGGCAGGACCTTGAGGCTCGGCTCCCGCTCGTCGTGCTCGTTGAGGTAGATCAGGTCTTCCTTGCCGTCGATCCCGGCGCCGCACCCGAGCGCGAACAACTCCAGGTCGCGGAAGGTGTAGTCGCGGACGAACGGGCCGAAGGTCTGGCCCACCATCTCGGTCTTGATCCTGCCCATTTTCTCAGTTCCCTTCGTCAGTCCCGCGACGGTGCGGGTCGGTCAGTGCAAGCGGCATTTCTCGATCTTCATCGACTCGGTGCGCGGGAACCCGTCGACGAATTCGACGAACTCCGGCACCTTGTGGGGCGCCAGTTGGCGGCGGCAGTGCGCCACGACCTCCGCTGCGGTCAGCCGGGCTCCCGGCTGGAGTCGCACGAAGGCCTTGACTGCCTTGTCGCGGACGGGGTCGCTGACGCCGACGACGGCGGCCTCCGCGATCAGGGGGTGGGCGGTGAGCACGCATTCGACCTCGGTGGTGGACACGTTCTCACCGGCACGCTTGATGACGTTCACGGCCCGGTCGACGAAGTAGAACCAGCCGTCGGCGTCGACGTAGCCCTGGTCGTGGGTGCGTAGCCAGCCGTCCGGGCTGAGCGCCGCAGCCGTGCTCTCGGGGTCGTCGTGGTAGCCGAGCATCAGGCTGGTGCCCGGCACGCCCTTGATCCGGAACTCGCCGATCTGCCCGGGCGGCAGCTCGCGTCCATGGTCGTCGAAGATGCCGACCTCGTAGCCCAGCCCGGCGCGCCCGACCGAGGGCCAGCGACGTTCCCCCTGCGGAGGGTCGGTGACGGCCCAGCCGATCGACTCGGTCGATCCGTAGGAGTTCAGCAGCGGCAGGCGGAACCGCTGTTCGAAGGCGGACTTCTCAGCGTCGCTGAGCGGCATGAAGTAGAGCGCTTCGCGGAGGTCGTGGCAGCCGTCGTCGACAGCCGGGGGCTGCAGCAGCAGGGTGCGGGCCATCATCGCGATCAGCTGCACCACGGTCGCCCGCTCCTGGCGGGCCTGCTGCCAGAAGTGGCTGGCCGAGTACCGTTCGGCCATCACCAGGGTTGCCCCGGCGACCAGCACCGGCATCAGGGCGGCCAGCTGGAAGTTGGAGTGGCAGGCCGGCATCGTGGTGAACAGTCGGTCCTCGCCCCGCAGCGACGTCTGCCAGACCCCGTAGTGCCCGGAGAAGACCAGGTTGGCGTGGGTGATCATCACGCCCTTCGGGGCCGCGGTCGTGCCGGAGGTGTACAGCAGTTCGGCCACCGAGGCGCTGGTGACGGCCGCAGCCATCACCGGCTGTGCCGGCTGTGCGGCGCAGAGCGCCTCGTAGCCGGCCACGGCCCCGTCGGACCCGGCGAGCGGCTGGGCCGAACCGACGACCAGCAGCCCGCGGTCGGCCACACCCTCGGCGCGGCGCAGGCCCAGGTGGTCCTCGATCCGGTCCCTCTCCACCACTGCCCACCGAGCGCCGCAGGCCCGATAGGCCCGCAGCAGCTCGGCAGGGGTCGCGTCGAGGCTGAGGGGAACCGCGATCGCGCCGAGTTCGGCGAGGCCGAACAGAGCAGTGAGCATCTCCGGACGGTTGCGGAGCTGCAGCGCCACCGGGTCACCCGGGCCGACGCCCAGGCTCCGGAAGGCGTGGGCGGCCCGGTGGATCAGGCCGTCGAACCCGGCGTAGCTGAACTCGGTGCGGCCGCCGGCCGCGTCGAGGTGCACCAGGAACCGGCGTTCCCCGAACAGCCGGCCGGCCGCTGTCCACAGCCCTGCCGTGGTCAAGCCGGTGGTGATGTCAGCCACGTCGGATCCCTTCGTGCCCCGGTTCGGCTAGAGGCACTTGGTCAGCTCTGGCAGCACCTGGTACAGGTCGCCGACCACACCGAAGTCGGCGTGGGCGAAGATCGGCGCGTTCTTGTCCTTGTTGACCGCGACGATCACCTTGGCGTTGTTGACGCCGACCAGGTGCTGCACCTGGCCGGAGATCCCGATCGCCAGGTAGAGCTCCGGCTTGATCGTGGCCCCGGACACGCCCAGGTACCGTTCGGCCGGCATCCAGTCGACCCCTTCGGCGATCGGCCGGCTGCACGCCAGCTCGGCGCCGAGCCGGGCGGCGAGCTCGCGGGCCAGTTCGAGGTCGGCGGCAGCTGCGAAGCCGCGACCGACGCCGACCACCCGCTTCGCCGTGGCCAGGCCGACCGGTTCCCCGCCCTTGGCCCGGGTCTCGACCAGGCTGAGCCCCGGCGCCGGCTCGGCCGTCACGATCTCGGCTGCACCGGCGCCCGGCGCGTCCGAGACGGGCAGTGCCCCCGGGCCGACCACCAGCACCGCGACCCCGGCTGTGACCTCCTCGGTGGCGACGGCGAGGCCGCCGTACGCCAGCCGGGTGACCTGGAGGGGAGCACCCGCTGTGACGCCGGCAGCGTTCACTGGGCTGACGCCGAGGAGGGCGGCGACCTGTCCGGCCAGCAGCCGGCTCTGGGCGCCGGAGTCGAGGACGACCAGCTTCGCGCCCCGGGCCCGCAGCAGCT
>JADLEH010000122.1 GCA_020846255.1 Propionibacteriaceae bacterium | reverse complement strand
CGTCCTCAGGACGGCGTTCTGGGGGTGGGCATCACTCTGGCGATCCGGGCATCACTGCGGCGACGCCAACGGGCATCACTCTGGCGATCTCGCCCCGGTCGTGGACCTTATCTCTGGCGATTCACAAAGAACGGTAGGCAGCACGGCAACGTCATCTACCAGCAGGCCCGACGCCAATGCTTCACGCGCTGTTCGATCTGTGTGCTTTGTCCATTGCTCTTCTGCGTCGCAACAGAAGTTGCGGAAGTAGGTCTCACTCGCCATCGGCGAGCGTTCGACAGCTGCCAGAACGTTCCAACCGGACCATGTAAGCCCGAGGCTCAACCCGCCGCATCCTGCAAATAGGTCGAGCGCTGTTAGGCTTCCCACTCGTATGATTCTACGGGCTCTCGGGCAGGAGAAGCACATCTCGCAGGGGGTGGAACATCCGGGGATGTCGGAACGCCGTCGAGAGGGCTCAGGCTTAGCCCGACAGACCCGAAAAGTGAGCTCAGTCGTGGCTACCCACTGGATGCGAGAGGGACCCCGCTGAGAGCCAACTGTCCGGTTGTGAGTCAAGATCGCCTCTCGCCGCCGCGGTCTGGCAGTCGGAAGTCTGGGCGGTCGTGTGGGTAAGCGACCACCGCCAAGCTTGATGCGCTCGACCAACCGGTAGACCGCACTTACCGAGTGCTCGTACTCAACTTTCCCGATGCTGACTTCGCCCGCAGCAGCATCCTTGATGAGTTGCCCGGACGACTCCCATCAAAGACCTCGGCAAAGCCACCTTCCGCGTGACCGTGTACTCGTACCGAAACGCTAGTCCGATCGTCTCCAATCTGACCAACGGCGTCATGAGTCAAACGCTGGTCGAGCGAGGAGGATATCCGAGCTCTGGGGACGGAGAAGGTTAGTGAGCCGGTATCTGTGCGAGAGCGTACCAGGCTGCCGCATAGCACCACGTTGAGAACCAAACACAACATACATAAGCCACGGTCCAAGCCAGTTCCTAACGGAGCCCGTTTGAACCTGGACATGCGACCCAACCTGCGATTTCGTCACAGCCGCTCCGTGATGCTGTCTGGACCGATTTTGGACCGTTTGGGCCAACCTGGATCGGCTTGAGAACGGCGAGCGCAGCCTTCGGAACCGATGTCCGGCGGGAACCTCCGCTGTTGTGAGCCTGGAGTGGGCTGGCATTGGCACCTGCCCCGAAACGTGCAAAGCACCCACACCAGGCCTTGGAACGAAATTGGAGCAGACGGGCAGGGTTTGGAACGACTGGAGCCGGATCTTGGAACGGGTTTGGAACGGCGCCTGAGATGGTGGGCGGCATCCACGCGATGGAGCACACCAGCCCAGCACCACCCAGCCCCGTGAACCGACTGTCTTCAAGCTGCTCCGAGCCGCGATAGGAACGAAATAGGAACGGGCAGACGCAAGTAGGAACGATAGGAACGGATTCTGGGAACGGGATAGGAACGACCTTTGGCATGGTGGGCTCACCACGGACAGGAGCATTCCATGCCTCAGCTCTTCACCATCACAAGTCGATCGTCTCTGGCGGCGAGCGCCAGCGCCTGGGTAGCTGAGATCGGTCTCCAGGAGGCTGGCCCGGCGGTGTCTGGTCCAACTTCGACCACATTTGGATCAAACAGGGGTCGTTTGGATCGATGTGGACTGGAACGTGGACTAATCGTGGATCGCGGCCTGGCACGGTGGGTGGGCTCATCACGACAGGAACACGCCATGACTCTCCACCCTCACAAACTGAGCACCTTCGCAACGCGCACCAGCCAGCCCGGCGCGATCGGCCTCCAGGAGGCCGGTCCATCGGCGCGTGGACCGATTTTGGATGGATTTTGGACCAAACGGGGATCCTTTGGACCATTTGGACCGGAATCCTGGATAAACCGTGGACGGCGCCTTGGCATGGTGGGCTGCACCAACGATGGGAGCACGCCATGACCCAGCACTTCAACCCCTACGATCTGGAAGCCTCGGTCCTCCTCTGGATCGCACGGCTCCCTCTCGTCGACACCGGCGACCTCTGCTGGCTCACGAACGAGTCGCTGCAGGACGTTCGCCGGGCGCTCGGTGTTCTCCAGCGTCACGGCTGGATCGAACGGATCCATGTGCAGTCGCCGGAATACACCAAGGACCTCGAACTCCACCTCCTCCGCGACGTTGCTGTCCCACAGTTCGCCCGGACCTTCGGTCTCGACGAGGCGGTTGTCCGGCAGTATTGGCCGGTCGAGCGGCGGGACCTCCTCGAACGGGTCGCAGCCGTCGAGATCACCGCCGACGTCGACGATCTCCTCGCCTATATGGTCACCACGTGCCTCGACAGCAGTATCGGCGTCACAGATGTCCGCCTGCTGCCACGACCACGACGAGGGACCACATGCTGGTGGCCGCCCTTCATGGAGGCCTACGGCTGCCTTGGCAGCACCGAGCAGGGATATGCCCCGTTCTTTCTCGCCTGGGACCGGCCAGGTGCGCCCGATGTCCACCGTGTGGCGCGGGTATGGAGCTGGTACCAGGCGCGTGAGCGCGCGAGGGGTGTCGTCCACTGGCCGCCCATCCTGCTTGTCTGTCCGTCGGACGTCCAGGAACGACAGTGGGCGTCAGCACTGGAGAGCCTGGCGGAACGCGCGACGAACACGCGCTGGAGGTCATCGTCATCCGCACCGACGACTCCCTGCGCGACGATGTGCTCACGGGCGAGTACTGGCGCAAGCCCAGCTCATCACTCGGAGCGCCATTCTTCCAGGTCCTGCGGTGGACCGACGCCAGTCCGTCATTCCCGGCCCCGGGTCCCGTCCGCTACGACCTGCTCGATCGCGGCGTGGACCTCGGGCCATCGCTTCACCAGTGGGCGGAACGGGTTCTCGCGTCCGGGAAGGGCAGCGACCACGAGCGCAGCGCCGCCCTCTCGCTGATCCTCGACCGCCACTCCAAGAAGGCGCTCGATTGTCTTGCTCGCCACCCCTACCTGACCGAGCAGGAGTTAGCGGTGCTTCTCGGCGTCCACCATGCGCGCATGCCCCAGATCCTGGGCGACCTCCAGCGGTACGGCCTGATCAGCTCGCTGGGGGAGGTCTGTGTCATGACCACGACGAGACCAGCAACCATCCGCCATCACTTCGCCACCCACGAGGGACTGCGTTTGCTGGCGCGAACCGAAGCCGTCCCGCCCCTGCGCCACGGGGAGCACGCCGGTCTCGCCGTCGAGACGAGTGCCAAAGGCCGTGGCGGCAGCCGGATGCGCAATCTCCGGCGCAACTTCGACCATACCCTTGGCGTCAACGCCGTGGTCGCCCACCTCGCATTCGACGCCCAGCGGGCCGGTCACAAGCCGCCGCGGCTGCTGAACGAAGCCCAGGCGGCGGAGCACTTCAGATACTACGACCGTCCGTACTGGATCCGCCCCGACGCCGCCGGCGTCTACTACCTCGGCGACAGCAGCCACCCATTCCTGCTCGAGTACGACCGCGGCAAGATGCGGCGACGCGACTATCTCCGCAAGCTCGCAGGCTTGACTGCCTACTTCGCGAGTGAACGCGACCAGCGGAGCTACGGTTCGGGCCTGACGGTGCTCGTGGTCTCCGAGTCGTATGGAGGCGAGGGTCGCTTCGCCGACGCGGTACTCGCCGGACAAGCGCTGTGGGGTGTGGAGCTGCCGCTCCTGCTAACCACTGATGAGCGCATACGGCGAAATGCCCACGGGCTTCTCGGACCGATATGGCGTACGGCCGCGGCAACGGCTCGCCGCAGGTGGATCGGCGCTGACCGGCCGGGGCAGCCCTCCGCGTACCGGCCAAGCAGCTTGCCTGTGACGACTCCCAACTTATCGACTCCGAGCTGACCGCAACCGCCTGAAAGGAGACGAGTTCGATGAACCACGATGAGAATCCTGATCATCCAAGTCGTGACTACGATCTGCTCACCGTCTCAGAGGCGGCGAAGCTGCTCCGCATTTCTCGCAACCTCGCCTACGAACTGGTGGCTCGGCATGAGCTGCCAGCAATTCGCCTTGGGCGGGTCATCAGAATTCCCAGACCGGCACTTGATGCCTGGATGGAAGAGCAGGCCAAGGCTACTAACCCTGCCTCCGCTGGTGCTAACGTTGTCGGTCATCGCAAGAGCCTGGAGGATCGCCGATGGCTGGGAGCATCCGGAAGCGCGGCAAATCGTCATGGGAGCTGACCGTTGACCTCGGTCGCGACCCCGTCACCGGCGTCAGGAAGCGCCGCTTCGAAACCTTCGAGGGGCTGCGGCGCGACGCAGAGCGCCGGCTAACAGAGCTGGTCAACAAACGCGATCGCGGCATCGACATCATCCCGCAGCACCTGACGGTGGCGGAGTTCCTGGAACGCTGGCTCCTCGACTACGCGGCCGTCAACGTGAGCCCTTCGACGCTGGTCCGTTACACCGGGATCGTCCGGAACTATGCGATACCGCGGTTCGGCCAACTGCCGCTCACGAAGCTGCGGCCGCTGCACATCCAGAGCGCCTACGCGGAGTGGCAGAAGAAGCTGAGCGCGAAGTCAGTCCTCCACCAGCACCGGATGCTGCACCAGGCGTTCGCCCACGCGGTGGACTGGCAGCTGCTGGCGCTCAACCCAGCGGCCGCGGCTAAGCCTCCCCGCCCTGAGCAGAAGGAGATCGAGCACCTCGAGCCGGACGCGGTCAAAGCACTGCTCGACAAGGCCGGGGAATACCAGGACCCTTGGCTGACGCTGATCTACGTGGCGCTCGCGACTGGCGCCCGCCAGGGCGAGCTCCTCGGGTTGCGCTGGCAGGACGTCGACCTCGGTGCGGGTGAGCTCCGGATCGTGCGCACCGCGCGCCGCGCCACCGGCGAGGGAATCGTCTACGGGGCGCCGAAGACCTTCCGCTCGCGGCGGCCGGTCCGCCTCGATGATGACACCGTCGCGGTACTCCGGACACACAAGGCCCGGCAGAACGAGATACGGCTCGGCGCGGGACCAGACTGGGCAGAGAACGACCTGGTCTTCTGCGAACCGACCGGAGGGCCGATGGACTCAGCGACGGTGCTCAAGTGGTTCCAGCGCATCGCGATGGACGCCGGGCTTGGTCACGTGCGCTTCCATACGCTGCGCCACACCGCGGGGACGCTGATGGCAGCAGCCGGGATCAATCCCCGCTTCATCGCCGACCGACTAGGGCACGCGAACGCGACCTTCACGATCAACACCTACGTCCACACCACAAGGTCGGGCGAACTGGAGCTGCAATCAGGTCCATTTCGGCCTGTCACATCGCGTCCCAGTCTGTGCATTTATGTCCTCATATGAATTCAACGCACAGCCGATCTTGCACAGCGTTAAACCATACTATGTCAACCAATACCACCCTGTCCGGGAATTTGGTCGGCAATTCGCCGGCAACTCCGGCAGCCCGCGAAGCGTCGCTACGATCGGGTCGGGGACAACGCCGAATCGCCTCAAGACCAGGCCCAGGCTTCCGGATCCCACCGACCCAGATCCGTGTCACTGTCCGAGATCAGCGGCACTAGAAATGCGCGCAGGGCTTCAATCACTGAAGCAAGCGGCGGCACCTCCTCCAGACCGGAGCGCTTCACAAAAGCTTCCCATTGCTGGAGCCTGGCCGTATCCATGGCGAACGCGTCACTGAGGGCGAGGGGAACTTCGACTGGAGTGCGAGTCCCGCGCCGAGCGAACGTTGTGCGAACTGCTGTCGAGAGTGCTTGGCCATCGAACGGAATCGAGTCGGCCAGTAGCCAGACGTCGTAGAAGTCTTTCAGCCGGGTGTTGGCTATGCCGAGATCCACCATCGCCTCGAACTTCTCGGCGACGATCGTCTCTGGTGGGTAGGCGCGGATCTCGGGCGCCGGGAAATCGAGTAGCGTCGGAAAGGATGCAAGTCGCGGTGACGGCGAAACCGCGTCACCAAATCCAACGTCGATGTGCAGCTTGATGCGAGCACCACCAAGATCGGCATCCACACGCACTCGTATCCCCGGATAGGGTTCTCCCACAGCCATCCGCTGAGTCTCGATGGAGTCGAGGTCAAATTCGACACCATCCGGCTCAACCCTGGTGGAGAGGATCTCCCGGAACGTGCCCTCCATCGATTCAGGCTCATTCGAGCCGTGGCCCAGGAGGTCGATGTCGCGTGTTGGCCGATGCTCAGTGCCGATCCAGAGGTCGAATGCCATCGCTCCTTTGAGGATGAACGCATCACGGTGGCTCGACTGCGAAAGTCGATACAGGAGGCGCTCGTTGAGGTAGCGAAGCAGGACGAGGTTGTAGTCCGTCCCGCGCTCGCGCGCCCGGTTAAGCAGGCGCCGCCGCACGGATGCGGCGATGTTGGGGCCGGATCCAGACGTCATCCCAGTGCCTCTAGGTAGGGGCGCATCACGTTTCTTACGCGGCAAATTCCCGCATAGTGCCACAGGTCATCGAGGCTCCCGCCTCCCGCCTGGTAATCCCGAAGCGCCTCGATCGCGACGTCGAGACCCACTCTGCTACGAAACTTGAAACAGTCAGCAACGGTCTTGGCAGACGAGTAGATTCGCACCGGGATGCCTTCCAGCTCATGGACTTCCACGCCTGCCGAGTGCGCCTGCCCTGAGGAGTAGACCCATCGGACCGGCGGTCCACCGCGTGTCGGCTTCCAGCTTCGCACGTTGATGGCCAGCCATACCTGGAATGGCGCCTGAGTTGTCAGGCCGTGAAACTGAAGCGCCGAGAGCAGGCACACCACAGCCTTCGGGTAGAGTCGGCCGATCTCGGCGAGGGTATGGTTTTCCGACGCGCCGCCATCCGGAGAGGCATAGAGACCACGCGCTACACGCACGAGCAGGCCTCGCTTGGCCAGCCGTGAAAGCTGGTTGGGATTGAGGTCTCGTGCTATCAGGTCCTGGGGACCGATAGCGGCGCGTTTGCTTGCAAGGTCCAGGACAGCCTGAGTTGATGGCGAGGACAATGGAGTGAACCCTAGGTAGTTCTTGATAAGTACCCAGAGTTTACACCACTCCACAACCCCATTTGCCGATAGAGGGGCTTACTGACATGGGCACGCTGACGAGCACACCTCGCCCGTCTCTCAAGATCCTTGAATTCACCGGTGCCATATTCAAGGATCTCGGTTATCCTTGAATATGGAGGCCGCCATGGCAAGGATAGAAGCTCGCCGCTGGGATGCTGACCCGTCAGGTCTGACACGCCGCGACCGGCGACCCTGCGACTACGCAGTCTACCTCCCCGACTACCTCGCCGGCCGGCAGTTCGCCCTCGACGGGGAGGTGGCAGCCGATGTTGCTTCCGCCGAAGCAGCGCTTGTGCGGCTCAATTCGGAGGTAGGGGCGCTCGCCGATACTGAGGCGCTAGCTCGGCTTCTTCTCCGAGCTGAGTCGGTCGCATCGTCGCGAATCGAGGGGTTGGAGGTTGGAAGCCGACGCCTCTTACACGCAGCAGCTGCGCAGCAGCTTGGCGAAGAGCCGCGAGACGTAACCGCGATCGAGGTGCTGGCGAATATCGACGCAATGCTCTGGAGCGTGGCAGCCGTCGATGAGGGCAGCCCTATCACGGTCGAGGTCCTCCTGGAGGCTCATCGCCGTCTTCTCGCGGGAACCCGGCTCCACGAACACGGCGGGAAGGTCAGAACGGTCCAGAACTGGATCGGCGGAAGCGCCCACAACCCCTGTTCTGCCTCCTTCGTACCGCCACCTCCCGAGATAGTCCCTGAGCTGCTCGAAGATCTCTGCGCCTTCTGCAACGACGATGCCTTACCAGCACTGGCCCAGGCGGGGATCGCCCACGCCCAGTTCGAGACGATCCATCCCTTT
>JADLEH010000121.1 GCA_020846255.1 Propionibacteriaceae bacterium | reverse complement strand
CTCCGGGTCTGTCTCTTCGTTGCGCTCTTCGGTGCCGCGCGGGAAGTGGCAGGCCTGGTCCGCCCGTCGTTTGTCGCCAGCCTGTATGGGCGTGAGCACGTCGCGAGCATCTCCGGAGCGATGTCGACCTTTGTCACGGGGTCTACGGCGATTGCGCCGATCGGTGCCGACCTCGGCTACGACGTGTTCGGAGCCTACGACCCGCTCTTCTGGGGGTTCGTGTTTCTGTCGGCCCTTGCGGCAGGCGTGGTCCTGCTCGTGCGCGAGGCAGCAGGTACCGTGAACCGCTCGGAAGCAGCCTCAACACCACAGGCCGTGCACTGACCAGACTGACAATGAACCACGCTATGCGCGCTGATCAATGATCACGCGGTGCACATTCCCCAGGCAGCAGCGTCCGGTCGGATTGGTGAGCTCGCACCGACAACGTTCGGCGCGGACCTGCTCCTCAATGTACGCTCGAATCGTGCTTCGCCCGTGAGCCATGAAGTCATCAGAGATCTGTCGGGCGCTGAAGTCGAAGCAGTAGCAAACGGGGATAGGGTCGTCTTGCTCTTTCACCCCAACGCGCGTACGGAGCTGATCCTTGCGAATCAGGGTGCCGTCGGCTCCCACATAGACGACGTCGCAGTTTGGGGCGTCGCAAAACCCGAAGGTCGTCGCAGGTAACTCTCGCAGCACCACATGCTGTCCAACCGTGACCAGGCTTACGGGCTTGGTGGGCGCATCGATGATTGGACAGGTTGGAGCCTCGGCCCTAGGAGGGCAGCAATTCATCCTCGCCACTACCTTCGCGCACTGCGTTCCTCTAGCCACGATACCAGCGCTGCCCGACCAGTGTCGATACCACGCGCCTGGTCCAGCGATGTCCCCTTGGCGTAGTCCGGCGCCCAGTTCAGGTCGGCGCCGTGCGCGAGCAGGAGCTCGGCTGCGCGACGCTGGCCGCCAGCACAGGCCTGCCAGAACGCGTTGTTGATCTCTTCAGGGGTGGTGTCTCGCAGCAGCTCCTCGGTTCGCCCGAGCATCCCGAGAGCGGCGGCGTGCCACAGCTTGTCCACGCGGGCACCTCGCTGGACGAGCAGGCGCGCCACTCGCCAGCATCCATACCCAACGCCGTTGTCCAGTGGGGTACCACCCGCAATTGAGCCGCCCATCGCCCCAATGTCGGCTCCGCCGTCGATAAGCGCCTCTGCCACGTCGACGTCGTCGCTGCTAGCAGCCCAGTGGAGCGGCGTCTCCTGGCGACCGAAACCTTCGGTGCCGCCATTAGGGTCGGCACCGTGCGCGAGCAGCAGCCTTGTGACAGCAGGGCCATTCGGGAAGTAGCCAGGCCAATCGGCCACGACGTGCAGTGGCGTCCGATAGCCGCCTTTGCGTCCTTCGATCTGCACATTGGCGAAATCCGGATTTGCAGCCAGCAATCGGCCGAGTGCTTCCAGATCACCAGTGCGAATCGCCGCAGTTCCGGCCATCACCAGGGGATCGTCATCGCGCGCTGATGTTGCCACTCCGACCAGTATAAAAAGGGCAGCCGATCCTGCCGTGGGCAGGGAGCGACGGGAGCATCGCTGCGCTACTCGGTGACGCTGGTCTGTCTAGGGAGTCTGGGTATTCATCGGGCTCTTCGGGGCGGAGCGCAGTGTGGCCGGGCTGGTCCGGCCGACGTTTGTCGCGAGCCTGTACGGCCGCGAGCACCTCGCCAGTATCTCAGGTGCGATGTCGACGTTCGTTACAGGGTCGACGGCGATCGCACCCGTCGGCGCGGGCGTTGCCTACGACCTGCTCGGCAGCTACGACCCGCTGTTCTGGGGATTTGTCATGCTCTCGGCGAGTGCCGCGGCCGTGGTTCTCGTAGTTCGGGAGAGTGCTGGGCACTCGGAGTCGGAGCCCTCTCCCACGGCTCATCCGATTCCGGCGTCGGATCGCGCTGGATGACCGCGATGAGGCTGAGTAGCCGGCAGAGGAACGGGACATCCTTCGAGAGCCAACTGTTGAAAGCCGCGAAGAGCCACTCCGTGCACTGGGTGCCTCTCGCATGATGCATCCTCTGCTCCCTCCCGGAGGCGTCAGCGTGGTGTGCCTCCGTGACGATCGTGCCCTGACCCGGTCAGCGTGCTTGCGCCGGAGAGGTAGCGCCCATCTCTTAACGGGCCGTTGACCCTGGCTTAACGTCCACAGTCTATCCTTGTGATCGACGTATGTCGATAGATCATCGTCAAACGTGGATGATCGGTCAAGGAGCCGGTGCCGTGAGATCTCCGTGGACGACGCTGAAGAGAGCAGGCGTGGCGGCCGCTGTCCTATCGATGACCGTTGTGCCGGGCACACATGCCGCTACCAATGCATTCCCACCCAGTCCGAGCAGCGTTCGCCAACTTCGTGGAACCGTCGTGATCGATGGCTCATCGACCGTGTTTCCTGTCACAAGGGCGATGGCCGAGCAATTTGAAACGCAAATGGGCGGGAACGTTCGGGTGTCGGTTGGAGTTTCGGGGACCAGCGGCGGCTTCAAGAAGTTCTGCTCCGGCGAAACTGACATCTCCGACGCGTCGCGACCAATCCAGAAGGCCG
>JADLEH010000120.1 GCA_020846255.1 Propionibacteriaceae bacterium | reverse complement strand
GCCGAATCACCTCCGACCGAGGTGTCCCCACATCCAACGCATCGAGCGCCCTGATCCGCACATCCCGCGAATACGCCTTCTTCCCCTCAGTTTGACAAAACGATCAACTCTCTGGCAACCCGCTGTAATGCAGCGCCTCACCGGAGGTGGCCTCACACATTCTGCTGTGCCGAGTACGTGCCCGGACCCCGCAGGCGGCGAGCCGTCGTACCGACTGGCTCGGCGGCCCCAGGGACGGGGATCCGGAGCTTGACGCCACCCACACCCACCGTGACGGTGGAGATCGGGCTGCCGCCGACACGGCCCCCGAAAGCCCCCATCACTCCCCCTGCGATGGGTCACCTTCGACGTGGCCAGTCACCTGCCCCATGCGCGGATCGTTAGACCGGATGGAGGATACCGCTCCAGGAACAACCGAAACGGCACACCCGTCGAGAGGCGGGGTCGCAAAGCCATGGGCCCCCGCGCCGCACCTGCGGCGGGTCGCCAGGCCACCGAAAGGTTCTGTCATGATTCGGCTCTGCCCGCGTGGCGGCACAAGCGTTGCCGCGCGGTTTCGGCTCGTCAGCGTGCTGCTCGCTCTGATAATCGTGTCCATGAATCTGGCCCTCGACGCTGCCGCGGCGCAGCCCGCTGCCTTGGCACACGCTGAGAATCCCGGCCGGCTCTCGTCCGCCCTCGGAGAAACGCCGGGTGCCGCACCCGTCCGCGCCATGCTGGTACCTCTGAAGCTGGTGAGCTACTTCCCTGCCAGGAATGGCTGGGAGTACATGTGGTCCAACTGGGATCTTGAGGCGATGGACCGTGACTTCGCACAGCTTGCGTCGTTCGGCTTCAACTCGGTGCGGATCATCGTCCAGGCCCCCACGATCGGCTACCCTCGCCCGTCACAACTGATGCTCGACCGTTTGTCCCGCACGATCGGCCTCGCAGCCTCGCACGGCCTGCGCGTCCAGTTGACGTTGTTCGACTGGTGGTCGGACTACGAGGATATCGACGGTAGCCGCACGTGGGCGAGCGCCGTGCTCGCGGGATATCGCGGCGACAGCCGGATCGCGTACATCGACATCCAGAACGAGGCGAACACGACGGATAGCCGGGTCACCACATGGCTGCAGCACATCGCTCCCTTCGTCAAGGAGCGCGTCGGCAGCATCCCGGTGACGTCCTCCGTCAACACCATAGAGAGACTGCGCGCACTCGTGCACGCGAACGTCCCCGTCGATCTGTACGACTTCCACTTCTACTATCAGCCCGAGCTCGCCTATCGCGCCTTCATGCAGGCCCGTCAGGTCGTCGGGCCGGTGCCGCTCTTCGTCGGCGAGGCCGGCTACTCGACATACGTCAACAACCGCTTCGCGGGAGGCCTTCCACCAACGCCGGGTGCCCAGGAGGCATTCCAGGAGCAGTTCCATCGGACCATCCAGTACGCGGCGCATCTTGCGGGCCTGCCGATGGCCGCACCGTGGATCTTCAAGGACTTCGCCTCAGACGCGATGATCCCCCCACCAATCGACTCCTACGTCGCAGAACGCTCCTTCGGGCTGTTCAGGACGGACGGCACCCCGAAACCCGCGGCGGGCACGCTCGCGCGGGTCTTGCGAGGCGAACAGACCGACCTCTCGTTCAACAACGGGTTCGAGCTCTCCGATGAGAGCGGTTTGCCGACGTACTGGCGCTTACACCATCTCCACCAGGCGCGCTTCTCCCGGGATCCCACAGTGTCACGGTCCGGGGGCGCGTCCGGCGCGATCAGCCGATCAGGCGGGGACGACTCAAGTCTGCCAGCCTTCTTCCTGACACCTGTCGCGCCTATCGCGGCCGAAACGTCGTACACCGTGAGCGCGTGGGTCAGGGGCGAGTCGGCTACAGGCTTGACACGCATCGCCCTGGCCTGGTTCGACGAGGCGGGAAGCTACATCGGCAGCGACACTTCGCCGAATGCCCCGCTTGGGACGATAGGATGGCAGCAGTTGGCGGTGACCGCTGTGGCCCCGGAAACCGCGGCAGGCGTCCAGATCCACCTGCAGTCAGCATTCAACAGCGGGACGGCTTGGTTCGATGACGTCGTGTTCAATGCCACGGCCTCGGCTCCCGCCACCGCGGCACCATCACCGACCGCCTCTGCCTCGGGGACGCCATTACCCACCATGTCGGCGACGACCACGCCCACCATCGCGACCACGCCGGCCCCGACCGCTCCCACCACACCGGGTCTGGGAGCCACGGCAACCCCAGGGCAGTATGCCGGGCCCGTCGCCTGCTCCCCGCGGCCACCCGTCGCGTTGACCACGAGCCGGGACCAGGACGGCACGCGCCTACGCGTGGTGATCCGAGTTACAGGAGACGGCAATCGCATCCGACACCTCCAGATCGGTGCCACTCAGAATGCCAGCATCGACGTAGTCGGCGGCCCCGCTGGTGTCACGGACGCCTCCACGTTCCTCCCACCTCCTGGTACCACACAGCTCCAACTCTCGGTGCGCCGCGTGGCCCCCGGACCGATGATCGTCCCATTCACGGTGGTCGACGATTGCGGCGAATGGACGACGTTCGCGGGCACCGGGGCGGGGTGACATGTCGGCGCGTTGCTCGCGATCCTAATGCTGCCCCAAGGCAGAGCCTCGGGAAAGGCGTGAGTCGTGCAGTCTGGTGGGTATGAGACCCCCCCTCTTTGTGCGTTCTCTTACGGAAGCCGAGCGCGACCAGCTGGAGGCCGGGTTGCGGTCGACGGACGTGTACGAGCTCCGGCGCTGCCAGATCCTGCTGGCGAGCGACCACGTGATTGACTCCAGTCGTGGGGTGAGGTGATCACGGCGTTCCTGGACAGGTCCGAGCCCGAAGTCTGGGGCTCGGACCTGTATGGGCCGCAGATGCTGACGCCAGCCACCGCGGACCAGATCTGCCACAGCCATCAGGCGCGCGATCTGACCTTCGCGGTCGAGGCCGACCCACTCCACGAGCGCATCTGGGCGATCGAGCTGCGGCACGTCTTCGGCCGGGCCATCAAGCTGCACCACGAGCGCGGCGAGATCACGCCCGAATCGTTCGCCCGCCGGCGGACGCTGATCGGGAACGCCACGGATCGGCTGGTGTTCGACCAGTACGTGGCACCCAAGACCGAGGCCGCTCGCCTCCAGAAACGCTACCGGCGTCACCCCGACAGCCTCTACGTGTTCCTTGAGCGCGACGATGTCGAGCCCACCAACAACAGCTCCGAGCGCGACCTCCGTCCCTCCGTCATCCATCGCAAGGTGATCGGCGGCTTCCGATCTGCGTGGGGCGCCGAGGCCTCGGCCATCCGCACCAGCATCCTCGCCACCGCTCGCAAGCAAGGCCGCAACCTGCTCGATGCCCTCCTCGCTCTCGCCGGCCCTTCCCCTCTTCAGGCCATCCCAGCTCGCTCATAGCCTGCAGGTAGGTAGTTACCCTGCTGACAGTAGGGGGCAGGCGCAAGGAGGGGCGACATCATGGCAGTAGAGCAGCGGACCTCAGACTGGACCGATGTCGTCCCGGCCGAACTCATGCAGGCGCTGAACGCCGGCGAGTTGACGCAGGCGCTGAACGCCGGCGAGTTGACGCAGGCGCAGCTTCGGCAGCTCATCACCATCGAGGCGCAGGCGATGGGGTTGCCATTCGACGCCGCCGTGTGCCAGGCGCGCGCTCGGACGTTGCCACGCACGGCCCTCGGCTCGGACATCGAGATGCTCGTCGAGCTGCTGGCGGCCTAAGCCGTCCGGAGCGTGGCTGACCGACCACCGGAGCTGCACGCGGAGATGCGGCGCGTTGCCGACCGACTGAACAACGTGGCTCACCGAACGCTCACGCAGCGCCGCGTTGTGGCCACGCAGGCGGGGCCGTCGTCTGATGGCATCCCGCGCTCTCAGCTCACCTTTCGCCAGGGCGGCCCGGTGCTGGCGCCACTGAGGAGCAGCTTCGGGCAGCTCGGGCTGTACGTAGGTCAAATCCTCCAGGCACGGTCGGCTGACGAGGAGGGGGCGGCACTCGTCGTCGTGAAGTACCGACACGCTCTGCACGCGGGACTGGGCGTTGTAGGGGATCACGAACTGTGAGCAGTTCTGATCACCAATCTTGAGCAGCTCCGAGGGCCGGGTTAGTGGAGTGTAGCAGCACCTCCCTTCGCGGCGACGTCCTGGTAGGCGGGCATGCGGTGGCTCTTGCCGCGGATGTTCAGGACGGCGGCGTTGCCGAGCAGGCGATCGACGATGGCCGCTGCGACGACCGGGTCGGCGAAGACCTGCGCCCAGTCACCGAAGCCCCGGTTCGAGGTCAGGATGATGGAGCCCTTGTCGGCACGTCGGCTGACGACCTGGAAGATCCAGTTGGCCGAGGGCTGGTCGAGTGGCAGGTAGCCCAACTCGTCGATTACGAGGACCAACGGGCTCAGGTAGGAGCGGAGCTTGTAGAGGACGGTCCCGGTGAGGTGGGCGGCCTGCAGCATGTGGACCATGTCGGCGGCGGTGGTGAAGAAGGTGCGGTAGCTGGCGTCGGTGGCGGCGATCCCCAGCACGATGGCCAGGTGGCTCTTGCCGACGCCGGGTGGGCCCAGCAGCAGGACGTTGCGGCGCTCCTCGACGAAGCGGAGGGTGGAGAGCTCGGCCACGAGGGCGCGGTCGAGTGGGGCTGGAAGTCGAAGTCGGCCAGGGTCTTGTGCACCGGATCGCGGGCGAAGCGCAGCCGGGCCAGCTGGCGACGGGCGCGGGTGGCCTCCACCTCGATCTCCAGGAGGAGCTCCAGGACCTGGGTCGGCGATGCCTGTTCGGCTAGCCCGCGATCCAACCGGCCGCTAGGTGCTCGGAGGCGGCCCCGAGGCCCAGGTACGCCAGGTGATCGCGCAGCCGTTGGTAGGAGGTCGCGTCGCTCGCCGCTCCGGTCATAGCGCAACCTCGTACTTGGCGAGGTCGCGGACCTGGACCCGCTCGCCCCGTCGGTGCTGCTCCAGGTCGATCACCGTCGTGCAGGGCGGGCTCGGGACGGCATCATCGGCGCCGGCCACGGTGGCCAGGACCCGTGGCGGGATCGCCGTGAGGGTGGGCTGCTCCTCGCGCCAGGCGTCCCCAATCAGTCGCCCGGTGGTCCGGTGCCGTCGGGCGGCGACGATCTCCTCGACCCAGCGCCGGGCCAGCGCGTCGTAGTCGGCCAGCACCGGCCAGGCAGGGAGCACCTGGCCGCTCAGCCACGGCAGCAGGATCTCCTTGACCTCGCGGATCATCCGCTCGACCTTGCCCTTGGTCTGTGCCCGATACGGACGGCACGCCTTCGGGACGGTCCCCAGCACGGCGCAGAGGTCGACCCACTCCGGCGCCAGGATCGCCCGGCCGTCGCCCCGATGCAGAACGCCGGGTCGTGGTCGGTCAGCACCTCGGGGGTCGCGCCGCCCAGGTCGTCGAGGCAGTGCGCCAGCCGCTCCAGGCTCGTCTTCCGTGTCCGATCCGCCGCGAATCGGATCGCCGGTGCCCGGCTGCAGCCGAGGATCGCCACCATGGCGGATAGCGCGACTAGCGTGCCGTCGAGCGGCCACGTCCCCAGGATCGCCCAGTCCGCCTGGGTCTGCAAACCGGGATCGGTCTCGAACCGGATCTCCGGATCGCGCACCCGTGCCGGCCGCAGCGTCCGTAGGTGCCGGGCGAATGCGGGGTAGCTGCCGCTGTACTGGTATCGGCTGACCAACTCGGCGTGCAGGTCGGTCCCCCGGATCGTCGGGCAGACCGCCACCCGCCGCTCGACGTGCGCCCGTTGCGCATCGGTCAGCGCCGTCGGCTTCGCCCGCGCCGGGTAGCGGCGCGGCTCGGCGCTTTCCAACTCCCGCTTGACGGTGTTGCGGCTCAGCCCGAACTCGCGGGCCAGCGCGCTGATCGACCAGCCGTGCTGGTGCAGGCCCCTCAGCTCCGTCCAAGTCTCCCCAGACTGCACGGCGGCCTCGTCCGACCATGACGGCGTGGCCCCAGTAGTGCCACACCCTCACCGGAGGGCTCGCCGGCTGATCACGATGACGGCCACAGGCCCCGGTCCTGCCTCGGGGCCTGCTCAAGTTTCGTGATCAGCTCTGCTCAGGATTCGTGATCGCCTACAGACGTGTAGAGTGAGCCCGTAATACGGTGGGAGTTCGACCGGCCACCGGCTGATCCTCGAGCGCAGTGGTCGCGCCGACACTTGCAAGGGCCGACCCCGCTCACCTTCGGGCCGACGACCGTCTCCCTCATCGACCTGCACCTGCCCACTGGGTACGTCACCCTGGAGGACGTGATCCGCTTCTGCATCCACGACCTCGGAGTGCCGCCGCTCCGCCCCAACTGGCACGAGATTCTCGTCCAGAGCTACCGCGAGTTCAAGGATCAGTTCATGGGTGGTCAGTAGCGCGCCGCGCCAAGAAGCGGTCTAAGTCTTCGCGCTTGAACCGGAACCCGCCCCGGTTCCCGAGCTTCGCTGACGGGATGGCGCCCTCTCGCGCCCACCGTCGGACCGTCTCGATGTGGACGCCCAGGTACTGGGCCGCTTCGGGAGTACGCAGCCATTCGATGTTCGCACTCATGTTAGAATCATATTGAATCATGTTATAATGAGTCAAGTCTTCACTGGAGCAGCCCGAGGCGCGTGATCGTCTACAGCCGAGTCTCGACCGACGCCCAGGAGCGAGATGGCACATCCCTCGACACGCAAGAGCGCGCTTGTCTGGACTTCGCCAAAGCGCGAGGCTGGCGCGTCGTCGAGGTGATCCGGGATACGGCGAGCGGCTATACGCTGGACCGGCCCGGCGTGGATCGAATCCGCCAGTTCATGCGCGACGGTTCGGTTGATGTGGTACTCGCGTACGCCGTCGACCGCCTCGCGCGGCACCAGATCAAGCTGGCGGTACTGCTCAACGAAGCTGACGAGGCAGGTGTCGCGCTTGAGTGTGTCACCGAGAAAGTCGAGGACTCACCGCTCGGGACGCTCGTCATGAGCTTGCGTGCATTCGCTGCCGAAGTCGAGCGCGAGAAGATCGTCGAGCGGACAACGCGCGGCAAACTGGAGCGCGCCCGGTCAGGCCGGATCCCGCAGGGATTTGGCAAAGGTTGCTTCGGATACACGTACAACTCGGCCACCGGCCAGCGGGAGACCGAGACGTTCCAGGCTGAGATCGTCCGCCGCATCTTCACTCGCTACACCGAGCTGCGCAGCTTTGACCGTGTCTGCGCGGAACTGGTTCGCGACGGCATCACGACGTTTGTCGGTGGACGCTGGCACGCGATTGGCGTGCGTCGTGTGCTAGAGAACGAGTCGTACACTGGCCGGCTGATGTTCGGCCGGAGCAAGTGGATCAAGGTGCGCGGCAAGGATGGGAAGCTCCACCGGAAGCGCGTCGCGCTCCCCGCCGAGGACCACATCGAGATCCCTGGTGCGTCGCCTCGGATCATCGAGGACGCACTCTGGCAACGGGTTCAGCAGATCATGAACGACCCAGAGCGCATCGCGCGCCCCCCGAAGCCTCGTCACGAGTATCCCCTGCGTGGCAGGGTAAAGTGCCGACTATGCGGCTCGGCGATGACCGGCCAGACGATGATCAATCGGGGCCATACGTACCACTACTACGTCTGCCGCATCGCCTTCGACCGTCGCACTGGCCGCGAGTGTGCAGGGCGCAACGTCCGAGCCGACAAGCTAGAGCCGGCGATCTGGCAGGAGGTCCGCGCCAAGCTAAGCTCGGCTTTGTCCATATGGGGTCGGGCTCAAGCGGCGAACGCCAGGGTATCGGTGAGGCGGTCGAAAAGTGCACGGGGGATTTCGATGACGTCGTCGGATGATGGTGATGTCGAGAAAACGGT
>JADLEH010000119.1 GCA_020846255.1 Propionibacteriaceae bacterium | reverse complement strand
CTCTCGCAACGGCCATCATCAGCGACCAGCTCACCAATGCAAGGTCGGGGCTTCTGCCGGCCGTCACCCTCGCCATGCTGGCGGTGCTGGTCGTCGGCGTGGCAAACGCCGTCCTGGTAACGGTGGTAGGATTGCCCTCCATCCTCAGCACTCTCGCCACCTTCGCAACCGTGGTCGGAATCGTCAGAGTGCTCACCGTCAACCGGCGGATCAACGTGAGCGACCCATCGATCTTGTACATCCGCGACGGAAATGTCCTCGGAATGCCGATCCCGATTCTCATCGCCGTGGTCCTCTTCGCAGGGTTCGGGTTCCTCATGCATCGAACCTCCTACGGTATGCACGTCCAGGCCGTAGGAGGGAGCCGGGATGCAGCTGAGTCCTCAGGGCTCAAACCAGCCCGTTACATCGCCAGCACCTTCCTTCTGGGAGCCGTAGCGGCGGGCCTGTCCGCGCTGGTGCTGACCGCCCGGGGGTCCGGCATGTCACCAGGAATCGAAGACCGATTGACCATCGATATGGTCTTGGCAACCTTCCTCGGTGCGAGCTTCTCGCCGCGCAACGTGGTCACCGTCCAGGGGGCCCTTCTCGGCGCGGTTCTGGTCGCCCTCATGTCGAACGGGTTGATCCTGATGAGAGTCGACAACTCATGGGTAGATGGCGCCAAGGGCGTTCTGATCCTCATCGTCGTGGCCTCCGCCGCCCTGCAGAACCGGAGTCGATCGTGAGTCAAGCCTTTGCCCAAGCACTCCGAGTTCGCTCGGTCGGCCAATATGCGATGCAGTACGCCTTTCTGATCGGCTTCCTGATCACCTTCGGATACTTCGCGGTCGCCGCCCCATCGTTCTTCAGCGGTTCCAACATGCTCAATGTGCTCCAGGGCAGCATGTTGCTGCTGTTCGTCTCGCTGGGCATGACAGCGATCGTGGCATCAGGAGGGATCGACCTCTCGGTCGGCATCGCATTCGACTTCGGCGCCTGGTTCTCGATCGTCCTGATGATGAACTACGGTCTGCCCTGGCCGTTGGCGATCCTCCTCGGCCTGGTCGGCGGAACGCTCGTGGGTGTGCTCAACTCGTTCCTGATAGTCCGGCTTGGAGTCACTCCTTTCCTCGCCACGTTGGGCACCTATTTCATCGGCCGCAGCGTTCAGCAAGTCGGCACCGACGGGGGAGCCACGGTGAGCTACCGGAGGGCGCCGAAGGACTTCTTGAACATCGCGCAGGGCGACTTCCTCGGCCTGTCCAATCAGATCTGGTTCGGCGCGATCGTCCTGATCATCTTCTTCGTGGTCCTTGAGCGGTCTGTGCACGGCCGAAGGTTGCACGCCATGGGCTTGCAGAACTCGGCGGCAACTGTCGCGGGTGTCCCGGTTCCTCGCTACAGGTCGCTCACCTACATCCTCACCGCCACAACTTGCGCGGCGGCGGGCATCCTTCTCAGCTCGAGCCTGCGGATCTACACGCCGAACGCCGGGTTCACCTACCTGATGGATGCGATTGCGGCGGTCTTCATCGGCGCATCGATGCACCCAAGGTCGCGACCGAACGTCCTCGGCACCCTGATCGGGGTGCTCTTCCTCGGCGTGGTGGGCAACGGGCTGGACCTGCTCGGATTGGACTTCAACCTGAAGGCCGCCCTGCGAGGTCTGATCCTTGTCATCGCTCTGGCGCTTGCCTATCTGGTAGCCAAGCGGTCGAAGAAATCCCTGAGCGCATAGGACCCGGCATGCATGTAATCGCCCTAGATGTAGGGACCTCGGTGATCAAGTCGGTTCGCTTCGACGAGACCGGAGCAGTGATCGCCCAGGCATCACAGAGGTCTCCGACCGAGAGCGCCTCTGGTGTGGACCCCGGCGAGGTCTGGGCGGCGGCGTGCAGCGTCCTTGCGCGGGTCGCGAACTCGTCAGGAGAACTGGCCGGGATCGTCGTCACCGGGCAGGGCGACGGCCTTTGGCGGATCGATGCAGACGGGCGTCCCCTGGCCTCTTATCAGTGGAACTCCACGAAGGCGGCGAACGTGGTCCGCAGGTGGGAGCGCGATGGCACGATCGAGGACCATTTCCGCGCCAGCGGAACCGTCCTGTGGCCTGGGACCTCGGCTGCCTTGTGGGTCTGGCTGAACGAAGTCGACCCGGAGGAAGCCGGCCGGACAGCGGCCTTCTTCACAGCGAAGGACTGGATTGGCTTCAAACTGGCCGGCAGGGTGGCAACCGACGTCACCGACGCCACCATCCCCTTCCTGGATCCAGCCACCGGCGAGTACTCGCAAGCGGCCTTCGACAGGCTGGGGTGCAGCGCGTTGTCGTCGATGGCGCCGCAGGTCCTCATGCCAGGCGAGGAGTTGGGTCGTCTGGTGGAGTCAGCTGCGGAAGCAACCAAGCTGCCCGCAGGAACGTCCGTTTACGTGGGTTGCCTCGACGGCGCAGCGATGCTGTCAGGTTTGGGACTGAACCAGGTGGGCGAGTCCATGGCCATCCTCGGAACCACAGTCGCCGCGGTCGCGATCAGCGATCAGCTACCACTCCAGCAGGAACCGTCTGGAGCAGTGTTGCGGCTGGGCCCGGGACGGTACTACCGAATCATGGCCGCCAACTCGGGCACCAGCACCCTGGAGTGGTTCCTGGAGTCCCATGGCTATGAAGGCAAGGACAGGTACAACCGGTACTGGTCCGACTACGCCGACTCCACAGGCCACCTGCTGATGCTGCCGTACCTGGCCGGAGAGCGGGCGCCCTTCCTCGAGCCGGCCGCGACCGGCGCCTACGTCGGTGTCACGCCGCGCACCACCGTGGCCGATTTCGCCAGGGCAACCGTCGAAGGCATCTCGTTCGCCTTGAGGCTGGGGCTGGAAGCTGTCGGCGGGGCCAGCGGATCACTGGTCCTGACCGGCGGGGGAGCTCAACGCCCTGAGTGGTGTCAGTTGGTGGCCGACGTGACGGGCAGGGTTGTGGAGGTGGACGCCGGAGGCGAGTCGAGCCTTCGCGGGGTGGCCAGCCTGGTGCCCGGATTCGCCTCGCTTGCGGGGCAGCGCGGGCAGTCGCGTGCCACGTATCGACCAGGCCCATCGGCCGGGCCGCTGGAGGCCAGGTATCAGGAGTTCCTAAGAACGTTGCTCGCCTTCCGTGAGCTCTGGAGACAGCATGGAGAGATATGAAAGACAGCACTGAGGTTGCGCCTGACATGCGAGTGGGCGTCTATTACGCGCCCGATGACATCCGGATCGAGCGGCGAAGAGTCCCGGACATAGCCGATGACGAGATGTTGGTGAGGGTGGATGCAACTGCGCTCTGCGCCGGCGAGGCCATGGAGTGGTACTCCACCAAAGAGGGCGGGAAGATCCTCGGCCATGAGCCTGTGGGTACTGTGGCAAAGGTCGGCGCCCAGGTCACGGACTATGTTCCTGGCGATCGGGTGTTCGTCAACCATCACGTCGGCCGGATGTCATCGCACTGGTCGATTCGCGGTCACGAGACCATGGACCCGTTCTACAAGCAGAATCGCCTCTATCCGGGAGCGATGGCCGACTACTTCAGGGTCAGCGCAAATCATCTCCGTGCCGATGTACACCTTGTGCCCAAGTCGATCGGGGACGACGTGGCCACGACCATTGAGCCGTGGTCATGTGTTCTTGCGGGCCTCAAGGTTTGTGGCATCCAGCCCGGTGACACGGTCCTGGTGATCGGTGCCGGATTCATGGGTATGGGCTTCATCCACATGGCGCACCTGTTCGGTGCCGGCCGGGTGATTGCCTCTGACTTCTCGGAGTGGCGGCGCAACAAGGCGCTTGAGCTGGGCGCCACGGACACCCTCGACCCAGCACAGGACGACCAGGCGGGTCGACTTCGGGCGATCAACGGAGGACTTCTGGCTGACGTCGTGGTCACCACGGCGCCGACGGTCGCGGCCTGGCAGACCGCCGTCGAACTCGTCGAGAAGGGAGGCACCATCCACCTCGGTGCGCCGGGCAGGCCAGGATCGCAATGGGTGCTGGATGCTGCCGACCAGTACTTCAGCGAGGTGACAGTCACCTCCAAGTACTCCGCGGACCACCGCAGCACGTATCAGTACATTCGGCTGCTGGGCAGTGGACAGGTGAATCCCCGCCCAGCCATCACCCACCACTTCTCACTCGATGAGCTGCCGGGAGCCTTCAAGCTCCTTCAGGCGCAGGGCGAGTCGCTGAAGATCATCCTCTATCCCGACGGAACCCCGGACAAGAAAGGCAACTCAAAATGATGCTCGCCGCGTTGCGCGAGGAAGTCCTTGCCATGAACCAAATGCTTCCGGCCAACCGGCTGGTGGTGTGGAGCGGTGGCAACGTGAGTGGCCGTGATCCGGAGACGGGCTTGATCGTGATCAAGCCGAGCGGGCTCCCCTACGACAAGCTCACCGTTGAGAATCTGGTGGTCACCGACATCGATGGCACCGTGGTCGAGGGTTCACTGAAGCCGTCGGTGGATCTGGGCGTCCATCGTGTGATCTATCGGAATCGCCCCGATGTTCTCGGTATCTGCCACACGCACGCGCCGTACTCGACGAGCTTCGCCGTCCGGGGCGAAGCCATACCGGCTGCGTTGACTCCGCTCGTGCACATGCTCGGCACAGATGTCCCTTGCACCCGGTACGCGACTCCTGGTGATGAGGACACAGGCGAGGCCGTGCTCGAAGCGGTCGGCTCCACCGGGATGGTGGCGCTGGTGCATCGGCACGGAGTGTTCAGTATGGGGCACTCAGCGAGCGAGTCAGTGAAGGTGGCGCTTTACACCGAAGAAGCCGCGATGACCATCAGAATGGCGCAGATCGCCGGACCAGTCACAGAGATGGACCCGGTGGAGATCGATCGCTGCGTCAACTGGTACAAGCACAACTACGGTCAGTGACCGTTTAGCAGCTCCCGGGCATTCCGCTCGTCGGTCACAAGTACGGTCGCGTACCCGCCGGCGAGGGTTCCGGCCAGAGCGGCCTCCTTGCTCCGCCCTCCGGCAACGGCCACTCTGACCGGGATCTGCTCGAGCTCGTCCAAGGTCAATCCGATGATCCGTTCGTTCAGGGGACTGTCAACCGGCTTCCCGCCAGCGTCGAAGAACCCCGCGGAGATGTTTCCGACGGCGCCCGAATCGGACAACCGTCGCAATAGCTTGAGTGAGCCGGGCTCGTCCATGATGATGCCGGACCCCGGCAGCAGACCACCGACCCCGAACACCGCCACGTCGGCGGCACGCGACTTCGCCAGCGCGTCGGCGACCACCGGTTCGTCCTTCAGCAGAGCAGCTGAGTGCTTGTTGGATGCGACCATCGGGGCGGGCAGCTGTTGCCACGTGCCCCCGAACGCGTTGGCGAGGGAGCGGGCTGCCTCACCGGGCTGAATCCACTCGCCGCTTCCCATCCGGTTTCCGGTGGCTGCCACGAACAGTGCTCCCGTGGGTGCGTCCAGATGAACATGCTGGGCAATTCGTCCCACTGTTTCGGACAGGCCGACCGCCACTGTCATGGGGGAGTCGATGACGGCCTGTAGCGCGGTAGCGCCGAGAATCCCCAGTGCGTTCAGCTGATTCTCGCGATCAGGGACTGTGGGTGCGACCCAGGCACTTGTGAGATCGAACTTCTCGGTGAGCGCGACCTCAAGGTCGGTGAAGATGGTCTCGTCGCTGTGGATCTTGATCTCAACGATGCCCTTCCGGCGAGCTTCGGCGAGCATCCGGGTAACCTTCACCCTGGACAGGCCCAAGGTGTCGGCGATCTGCTGATGTGTGTAGCCGTGCTCGTAGTAGAGCCGCGCAGTTCTGCCAAGCACTTGGGGTTCCTCCGAGTCGCTCCTGAAGCCGCCATTGTTCAGGTTTGTGGTCCGTCCCGACTACTCCCAATGTGAGAGCTCGAGACTGATATCCTGTGAACTATAGCTCAGCCGTGTGGACAAATGTACAGCCATTCGGGCTCCAGTTGACCGACCAATCGGAGAAGGTTCGCATGACCGATTCCCGCGGAGACTTTGGAGAGACGCCAGAGCCTGACTCATCCATGGTCAAGCGGCCCAACGATAGCGGTGCGCGGGTCGTGTGGAGCGCCTGCATGGTGAACTGTGGCAGTCGGTGCCCGGTCCGGATGGTCGTGGTCGACGGGAGGATCGAGCGAATCGACCCGGACGACACCGGCGACGACCAGATTGGCAGCCAGCAGATTCGCGCGTGCGTGCGGGGTCGGTCAATACTGCAGCGCATCTACTCGGCCGAGAGGATCAAGCAGCCGCTCAAGCGCGTCGGTCTCCGTGGGGAAGGGCGCTGGGAGCCGATCAGCTGGGACCAGGCGTTCACCGAGATCGCCGAGTCGCTGAGCCGGATCATCGCCGAGCATGGTAACGAGTCCGTCTACATCAACTACGGCACCGGCGTCATTGGTGGCACTGTGACGAAGAGCTCACCGTCGAGAGCCTCGGTCGTGGCACGGCTGATGAATTGCCTTGGCGGTTTTCTTGACTACTACAACGACTACAGCACCGGCAATGTGAAGACTGCTGTGGAGTTCCACTACGGCAACTGGGTGACGTCGAACAGCAATGACGACTCGGTCAACTCCCGCCTTGTTGTGATGTTCGGCAACAACCCGCATGAAACGAGGATGAGTGGAGGCGGGGAGGTCTTCGTCACCCAGGAGGCCAAGCGTCAAGCAGGGCACAGGGTAATAGTCATCGACCCGCGCTACACCGACACCGCCATGAACCTCGCTGACCAGTGGGTGCCAATCCGACCAGGCACTGACGCAGCTCTCGTCGCAGGTCTGGCTCACGTCATGATTCGCGAGAACCTGCTTGACCGGGAGTTCCTGGACAAGTACTGCAGCGGCTTCGACGACGCTCACCTGCCGCCAGACGCCCCGCCCCGGTCCTCCTATGAGAGCTACGTCCTTGGAGGGGGGCCCGACGGGGTCGAGAAGACGCCCGAGTGGGCTGCGGCGATCACCGGGGTGCCGGTGGCCACGATTCAACAGTTGGCTCGGGAGATCGCCACAACCAAGCCGTGCGCCGTGAATGCAGGTTGGGGCCCTCAGCGGCACTCGAACGGCGAGAACCAGGCCCGCGCACCGATGGTTCTTGCGGCGATGATCGGCCAGGTAGGCATCCCCGGGGGAGGAACCGGCGAGCGGGAGGGCTACCCGCAGTTACCGATGGTTCCCTTCCCGACCGGGGTCAACCCGGTCAGGCCACTTCTGCCGTTCTTCCGCTGGACCGATGCGATTGTGGCCGGGCGCGGCATGGGCTGTCACGACGGGATCCGGGATGGGGCCAACCGGAACTCCAATGCCAATGTCGAGCACGACATCACCTTGGGCTCGAACATCAAGTTCATCTGGAACTACGCCTCCAACGCTCTGGTCAACCAGCATGGCGACATCAACAGGACGCTTGAGATCCTCGGGGACGAGAGCCTCTGCGAGATGATCGTGGCGATCGACAACCAACTGTCGGTCTCCGCCCGGTACGCCGACATCGTGTTGCCGGACACCACAACCGCCGAGCAGATCGACCTGGCCGTTCAGGGCAGCGCCGGCAACATGGGCTACACGATCTTGGCCAGTCGGGCCATTGAACCGCTCTACGATTCCAAGCCCGTCTATGAGCAAATGGCGGGCATCGCTGCCAAGCTCGGGGTCGAGGAAGAGTTCACCGAGGGTCGAACCCAGCAGGACTGGGTCCGCTGGCTTCTGGACCAGAGCCGCAAGCAGATACCGGAGCTCCCGACCTTCGAGGAGCTGCTGGAGCAAGGCATCTGGCGCAAGCAGTTGCCATCCCACATACCGCTCCGAGATTTCCGTGCCGACCCTGAGGCGCACCCCCTGCAGACCCCCTCCGGGAAGATCGAGATCTTCTCGACGAACCTGTACCGGATGAGCCAGAGCTGGCCAACCGAGCCCGGACAGGAGATTCACCCGATACCGGTGTTCGCCCGCACCCGCGAAGTGCCTGGCGACCCGATCCAGGCCAGATACCCACTGCAGTGCATCGGGCACCACGACCGGCAGCGGACCCACTCGACCTACGGCAACAGTCCATGGCTACGGGAGGCACACCCCCATGGTGTCTGGATGAACCCGGAGGACGCCGGACCACGCGGGATCCAGTCCGGCGACACAGTGATCATCAGCAACGACCGTGGAAGGGTGCAGCTGGAGGCGATCGTCACGGTGCGCATCGCCCCGGGCGTCGTCTCGGTCCCTCAAGGAGCCTGGTATCAGCCGATCACTCGGGCGGGGCTCGATGTCGGCGGTTCGGTGAACGTTCTCACCAGCCAGGTTCCGACCGCCTACGCCAAAGCCAATGGGCAGCATTCGGCCTTCGTCGAGATCCGCAGGGCGGAACCGCGGTGACCGCGACGGACCAGTTCACGTTCAGCTTCGACCAGAGCCGCTGCACCGGCTGCAAGGCCTGCCAGATCGCGTGCAAGGACGACAACAAGCTGCCGGTGGGTACAACCTGGCGCCGGGTGTATGAGAGTAGCGGGGGAGGTTGGCCAGAGGGTGGTGAGATCCTCGCGCCGGACGGGGTGTTCACCTACTACACCTCGATGTCCTGCAACCACTGCGGCGATCCCATCTGTGTGTCAGTGTGCCCAAGTACTGCCATGCGCAGGGGCGAGTTCGGACTTGTGACGGTTGACGCCGAGATCTGCATAGGTTGCGGGTACTGCGCCATGGCGTGCCCTTACCAGGCTCCGCAGTATCGGTCCGAGCTGGGCGTCATGACCAAGTGCGACGGATGCCTTGATCGGATTCGTGCCGGCGCCGGACCGGCGTGCGTCGCCGCATGTCCGACCCGGGCGCTCGGCTTCGCACTTGGCCCAGCTGTGGTCGACCCACCAGCACACATCGAGCCGCTGCCCGACCCGGACATCACCCGCCCCAACCTCGTCCTCCGGGCGCACCCGCAGGCGCTCGCAGCGGAACGTGAGCGGGTGACCACCAGTCCCAGGTGGGAGCCTCGCCTGTCGCACGAGGTGCCGCTTGCGGTGTTCACAGTGCTCGCCCAGGCCGCGGCCGGCCTGACGGTGATGGCGGGCTTGGCGATGGGAACAGCAAGCGTCCTCGGGCGAAGCATGGGCTCGTTCCCACTGCTGGTCACGCTTGTGGCCGGCGCCCTGCTGGGGGTTGCCTTAGGTGCCAGCACCTCCCATCTAGGATCACCCCTTCGTGCGCCGAACGCGCTGCGGAACTGGCGAGCCAGCCCTCTCAGTCGAGAGATCATCGCCGCCGCACTATTCGGGCTCGCACTGATGGTTCTCGGAACGAGCCTCCTGTTCCTCCCCAAGGAGCTGGCCTGGCATGCAGGACTGGCCGCGCTCTCGGGTATCGCTGGGGTGGGCCTGATCGTCGCGATCGCCAAGGTGTACACGCTGCGGACGGTGCCGTCATGGAACTCGCGGTTCACCACCGCGGCATTCCTCGCCACGGCCGGCGCGATCGGAGCCGGCTTGTGTGCCTGGCTCACCTCGCTGATGCGCGGCGACACCGCCCTGAGCGTGACCATGTACCTCGTCAGTGTCGCCATCTTGGCCCTTGGCCGGTGGACACATCGACGCCACCTGGCCACGCTGGCCAAGGGACAGGGCGCCGCGAAGGTCTCGCTGCGGATCCTGACCGTTGCGCATCCCCGGATCTGCGCGATCGGAAGCTTGAGCTCAGTGGCTGGGGCGGCGGTGATGGTCGCCGCCGCAATCGGTTCGCCAATCTCCCAACCCGCAGCAGCCGTACTGGGTGGAGCGGGAGTCGCACTGGTCCTGACCAGTGAGCTCGCTGGCCGCCTCATGTTCTACAGGAGCATGATTCGAGAGGGCCGGTAGGGAGCTCGAGTCAGCCCTTCAAGGCGTTGAGCAACGGCTCGCCAGCCGACCAGGCGGACAGGGCAGCAGCGACCTGGATCGAGTGGTTCCGGATGACGTCGTCAGACGCGCCACCGATATGTGGGGTGAGTACCACGTTGTCAAACGCAACAAGCGGATGATCGATGGGGAGGGGCTCGGTCCAGTAGACGTCAAAGCCGGCGCCGGCGATCGCACCCGCCCGCAGGATCGTGACGAGGGCGTCCTCATCGATGATCGCGGCGCGTCCTGCGTTGACGAGATAGGAGGTCGGCTTGAGCAGTGCCAGCTGCTCGGCGCCGATGAGTCCTGTGGTCGCCTCGCTGAGCGGCGCGTGAATCGACACCACGTCGCTGTCGGCCATGACCTCGGCAAGACTGACCAACCGGATCAGGTCTCCGAGGTCGGACTGACGTGCGAACGGGTCGTAGCCGATCACCTTCATGCCGAACCCGAGCGCCCGCTGAGCCACCCGGCGACCAACTGCGCCAGCGCCGACCAGGCCCAAGGTGCGACCGGTTAGGGCCATCCCACGAAAAGTCTCGTAGGCCTCGTAGGGCCGATCGGTCGACCAACTCCCGGACCTGAGCCACCGCTCGGCGGCCGAGGTCCGCCGGATGGTCATCAGAACGAGGGCGAAGGCTAGATCCGCGGTCACGTCAGCGTTGCGCGCTGGGGTTGTCACGACAGCGACCCCGGCTTCCCTGCAGGCTGCGGTGTCGACATTGACCGGGTTCGCCCGGCAGGACACGACGAGCCGAAGGCGCGGGCAGGCGGCCACCACCTCCGCGGTGACCAGGTCTGTCTCGCAGACGATTGCTTCGAACGGGGCAAGCTCGGCGGCTGACAGACGCTGGTCCAGTGCTTCTGGCCCGCCGGCGGGAGGCAGGATCGTCAGGGCGAACCGTTCTCCCAGTTCAATTGCGGTCTGCTCGTCGAAGTCTGCGGTCACCAGAACTCTGGGCATTGAGCTGTTGGCTGTCATGAGTGGTGCAGGTCCGCGAACGACTCCGGCGGGAACGTTGTGGCCGCGTCTCCGAGGCACAGAGCGCGGAAGGTGGCGATTGACGCCTCCTCCAGATTGAGGGCTCGCCTGTAGGCCATTGAGATGTCTGGTCCGATGGCGGAACAGCCGTGATTGCTCAGGATCAAGCAGTTGTGTTCGAGGCACTGTTCAGCGCTGAGGTCGGCCAGCTCATCGGAGCCGTTGGGGTAGTAAGGCACAGAACCGACGGACTTGACGTAGTAGGCGTGATCGAGGGTGATCAGTCGGATCTTGTGCCCGAGGGCGTCGAGGAGCACCGCGTGCTGCGGGTGCAGATGGATGACCGAGTTCACGTCCGGCCGAACCTGATAAGTGCGCTGGTGAAGCTTCCACTCGCTCGACGGCGCCGGTCCGCTGAGCAGAGCTCCTTCGAGATTCATGATCGCAAAGTCGTCCGGGGTGAGGCGATCCAGCCAGGTACCGCTGCCGGTGACTGCGAAGACTTCGGAGCCAGGAAGCCTGGCGGATAGGTTGCCGCCACTGGCCAGCACCAGGCCGCCCTTCACCGACATCTCACCCACCTCGCACAGCTGGAGGATCAAACCACTGAGTGTGGAAGGCTGTTGCACGGCGTCTCCTTGTACATATGTTCGTTACACGCACATTATCACCACAACTCAAGGAGCGGAAGTCATGCTTGGCCCTGGGAGGCCCATCTGGCTGGGTGTTGGGCGGCACGCATGGGACGTGGGGAGAGCAAGGCGAGGGTATAGCGAAGCGGGCGGGTTCGTCCTTGGGTGGCCGCGGCCATTGGACTGGCAGGGAGGTGAGTACGCTGCGTACAAAGGTGCGAGGTGCGCACCAAAGTGCAACGGAGGTCGGGATGAAGACGCTTGCGGCGGTATTTGAGGAAGTGGGAAAGAGGCTCGAGATCGAGGAGCTTGAGCTGGATCCCCCCTCCTCTGGCGAGGTCCTGGTGAAGCTCAAGGCGACCGGCCTGTGCCGCTCCGACTATCACGTCATGGCTGGCGATTGGAGGTCACACGGACCACTCGTGCTCGGCCATGAGGGCGCCGGAGTGGTCGAGGCTGTCGGGTCTGGCGTGACCAGCCTCCAGATAGGGGACCACGTCATTCTCTCCTGGAGCCCTGCCTGCGGGCGTTGCTTGCAGTGTCTCGTCGGCAGGCCGGCCCTCTGCCACGCGATTCAGGAAACCGCGTACCGGAACCTGATGGCCGACGGCACGACCAGGCTCCATCGGGATGACGTGGACGTCCACGCGTTCTGCGGGTGTGGCACGTTCGCAACCCATGCCGTCGTCGCGCAGTCGGCAGCCATCAAGGTCGCAAAGGACATTCCCTTCGACATCGCAGCACTTGTTGGATGTGCGGTGGCGACCGGCATTGGCGCAGTGTGGAACACCGCCAAGGTTGCGCCCGGTGACTCGGTGTTGGTCGTTGGCTGCGGTGGAGTGGGCTGGGCAGCAATCGCGGCTGCACGGGTGGCGGGGGCCATGGTGATTGTTGCTGCCGACCCCAACCCCAAGGCACTCGAGGCGGCCGAAGAGGCCGGCGCCACGCACACTGTGCAAATCGGCGAGGGTGACGTCCGGGATGAGATTCGGCGAATCACGGAACTCCAGGGCGTGGACTACGCGTTCGACACGATCGGCCGCCAGGATGCCATTCGCCTGGGGTTCGAGACTCTTCGACCGGGCGGCTCGCTGGTTTGCGTGGGCATGCCCAAGGACGGGACGCAGCTTGGGGTCGACGTGCTCGAGTTGATCCGTCAGGAGAAGACCATCATGGGGAGCTGGTATGGGTCCTGCCAGCCTGCGCTCGACTTCCCGAGAATCCTGAAGGCAAACCAGACAGGGATGATCCAGCTCAGCGGACTCGTCGGTAACAGCATTTCGCTGGACCAGATCAATGCGGGGTTCGACCTGATGGCCTCGGGGACCGTCGGACGGACCGTCATTGCCCTTGACTGACGGCACTCGGGCCGCTGGTTCGTGCACAAGCGCCGAGCCAGCGCGATAGGACGGGACGCGCGACAGGCTGGTCAGGGACGCGGCATGCACACACTGCCGTAACTCACGGCCTCGGTCGTACTCAATCTAGACAGGGGGAACACAGCAGCGATCCTGACCGCACGGGCCGGGTGGCCTGCTCGGTGTTCACTGGCTGGTATCCGTGTGCGCTCATCGAGTCGCCGTTCATCGCCCCGCAGCCAGAGGGTCCGGAGCTGTGGGTCATCATTCGCGGGGATCTACTCGGGGTGCCTATCGAGACTTG
>JADLEH010000118.1 GCA_020846255.1 Propionibacteriaceae bacterium | reverse complement strand
CCGGTCTGTGGCAGGTCTCAGGACGCTCCAACCTCTCCTGGGACGACACCGTCCGACTCGACCTGTACTACGTCGACAACTGGTCGATGATCCAGGACCTGATGATCCTGGCCAAGACCGCCAAGGCGGTCGTCGGTTCCAGCGGGGCCTACTGAGGCACCCGCCCCGCCCGGCACCGGTCATGAGAGGAGGGCAGGAATGACCAGACTCGCCTATGTCGACAAGCTCCGCGTCGGCGCAGCGATGGCGGTGGTGATGATCCACGTCGCCGCCATGAACTGGACCACGACCCCTCCGGAGTCGGCGGACTGGCAGGCGATGAACGTGTACTCGGCGCTGAGCCGATGGTCGGTACCGGTGTTCTTCATGATCTCCGGCGCCCTCTTCCTCGCCCCCGGGCGGCAGGACTCGCCGCAGCGCACCTGGCGCAACTACGTCGTGCGGCTCCTGGTGATGTTCGTGGCCTGGAGCGCCGCCTACGCCGCGATGAGCGCCGTCTTCCAGGGGGTGGCCGACCCGGTCTTCCTGCTGCAGCACCTGTGGGACGGCTACTACCACCTCTGGTACCTGCTCGCCCTGGCCGGGGTCTACCTGCTGATCCCGCTGCTGCAACGGATCGTCGCCGTCCCGGAACTGGCCCGCTACTTCGTGATCCTCACCGGTGTGGCCAGCGTGACCGTCCCGAGCCTTGCCCTGGTCCCGGTGCTCGGCGGGCTGTCCGGCAACCTGCTGGAACGGGTCGGCCCCTACCTGGCAGCCGGCTTCCCCTTCTACTTCGTGCTGGGCCACCTGCTGCACGAGAACGCCGAAGCCCTGGGCAGACGCTCCCGGCTGGCCGTCTACGTCGCCGGCGGGATCGGGGTTGCAATCACCATCGCCGGCACCGCCTGGGCGTCGCTGGCCACCGGCCAGCCCAACGGCACCCTCTACGGCTACCTCAGCATCGGGATCGTGCTCGCCGCCGCAGCGGTCTTCCTCTTGGTGCGCCTCCAGAACCCGGGGGTCGCCACCACCCCGCGCCTGGCGGCCGTCGCCCGCTGGACCTTGCCGATCTACCTGATCCACCCGGCATTCGTCCGGGTGATCCAGGAGTTCGACATCACTCCCGGCCTGCTCCCCAGCGCCATCGGGGTCCCGGTGGTCTGGCTGGTGGTCCTGGCCCTCAGCGCCCTCACCAGTGCGCTCCTGGTCAGGATTCCCTTCGTGAACAAGTGGCTGGTGTAGCCAGCCGGCGGGTCACGACCGACCCATCCCCCGGTAGGTCCAGCCTGCTGCCCGCCAGGCGGCCGGGTCGAGACAGTTGCGGCCGTCGATGATCAGCGGACGGCGAACCAGGCGCGCCGCCCACTCCGGGTCCAGCTGCCGGTACTGCGCCCACTCCGTCACCAACACCACAGCGTGCGCGCCCGACAAGGCGGTCTCGAGGTCCTCGGTGTAGGCCAGTTGCGGATGCTTGCGCATCGAGTTGGGCACCGCCTTGGGATCGACCGCCACCACGTCGGCGCCGCGGCCCTTCAGCTGGACTGCCACATCCAGGGCCGGTGAGTCGCGGGTGTCGTCGGATTCGGGCTTGAAGCTGAGCCCGAGAACCGCCACCTTGCGCTGGTAGATCTTGCCGCCGAGCATCTCGATCACCAGATCCACCACCCGCTGGCGGCGACGCAGGTTGATCGCGTCGACCTCCTTGAGGAAGGACACCGATTCGCCGCGGCCCAGTTCCTCGGCCCTGGCCGTGAACGCCCGGATGTCCTTGGGCAGGCAGCCGCCACCGAACCCGACCCCGGCGTTGAGGAACTTGCGCCCGATCCGGCTGTCGTAGCCGATGGCATCGGCCAGTTGGGTGATGTCGGCGTCCACCACCTCGGCGATCTCGGCCATGGCGTTGATGAAGCTGATCTTGGTTGCCAGGAAGGCGTTCGCTGCGACCTTCACCAGCTCTGCTGTCTGGTAGTCGGTCACGACCACCGGAGTGTCCCGGGCGATCGCGGTCGCGTAGATCTCGTCGAGCAGGGCCTTCGCCGTAGCGGCGTGGTCGGGGTCCGAGGGCAGCCCGTAGACGATCCGATCAGGGGTGATGGTGTCCTTCACCGCGAAGCCCTCGCGCAGGAACTCCGGGTTCCAGGCCAGCATCGCTCCGGGGCAGCCTTCCGCCACGCGGGCGGCCAGCCTGGCGGCTGTCCCCACCGGAACGGTGGACTTGCCCACCACCAGATCGCCCGGTGCCAGGTGCGGGATGAGCGACTCGACGGCCGCGTCAACGAAGGTCAGGTCGGCGGCGTACCCGCCGGCCTTCTGCGGGGTTCCGACAGCAAGGAAATGGACCCTGGCGCCGCCGGCATCGGCGATGTCGGTGCTGAACCGGAGCCGGCCCTTGGCGCCGGCCGATGCCAGGATCTCCGGCAACTGGGGCTCGTAGAACGGTGCCCGATGGGCCGCCAGTTCGCTGATGCGATGACTGTCGGTGTCGACCCCGATGACTTCATGTCCCAGTTCGGCCATGGAGGCCGCGTGCACGGCCCCCAAGTAGCCACAGCCGATCACAGATACCTTCACGACCGTCCCCCCGGTTGCTCGCGTCCCGCATGGTTCGCGGCTGCGGGCCTGGTGGGGTCCAGCCTATCTGGTGCACTCCGCGCTACGGGAACCCGCACGGGCCAGCCGGGAGCGGGTCAGGCCCGGGTGAGGTTCACGTCCAGCACCAGGTCCTGCTTCAGCTTCGTCGCCAAGGTGACCTCGGTGTCCCCGCCGGAGGTCTCGACCGGGGTCCCGCTGGCCCGGAACCAGGCTGTCGACCCCGCCACCTTCCAGCCGGCGGGAACCTGCACCGTCACCGTCACCGAGGTGTCGACCAGGTCGGACTGCCTGGCGACCAGCAGCCGGTAGTGCCACGCCTCGCCGCTGCCGACCCCGCCGGCCGCAGCCGGCCCGCCGATGACCGGGGCGGCCACGCCCGAGCGCAGCGCAGCCGGCACCCGGGTGCGGAGCTCCACGGTCGCGGACTTGCCGCGATCCAGCCGGAAGCTGTGCCCGAAGGTCGGCAGGCCGACGGTGTCCTGCAGGGTCTCGATGCCTTTCGTGCCACCCTTGGCCGGCTTGGTGGTCCCGGCGGCCCGGTGGACCCGGGCGTAATTCACCAGCCACTTCTGCAGATCGCCGAGGGGGCTGTCGAAGCTCTTCTTGTACTTCAGGCGAAGCCGGCTGTCCGCCCCGCCGTCGGCGTCGAGCCGGACCAGGTAGTCGAGGCTCTTGCTGACCCCGAGGTTGGCCTTCGCTGGACGTGCGATCACGCTGTTGCTGACCGCCACCAGGTCGGTGGTGTCCGGCGGCGGGTCGATGGCCCCGGACCAGCCCACGGCCACGATGTCGGCCTGCGCATCCGGGTCGGTGAAGAAGAGCTGGATGTGCTTCTCGTTGGCCGAGTTGGCGAGGGCCGTCATGGTGGGCAGGAACTCCTCGCCGCTGAGGTGGGTGATCCGTTCCACCACAGCCTTCGCCAGCGACACCACAGCGTCCTTGCGATCCTGGTAGCCCTTGCCGCTGTGCTCGATCTCGACAACGTAGCTGAGCTGTTCCAGCACGTTCTTGGCCGTCAGCGGTTCCTCGGACTCGGGCACGCTGATCGGTCCGAAGACCTTCAGCAGATCACGGATCGTGGGGATGTCGATGGCTACGATGCCGTCGATCTCCGGCTGCCCCAGGTTCTGCCAGAACTGCATGATCACGTTCGCGCTGGTGGGGAAGTCCAGCCACGCGTTCGCGTTGCGCAGGAAGAAGTGCCGGTTGTTCACCTGCCCGCCGTCGGGGATCGGCAGGTCGAGGGTGTCCCTCGGCAGGGTGTAGATGTCGGCGAACCTGGTCAGGTGGAAGCCGTCCGGGCCCAGTTCGACCAGCCCGTAGGTGCCGGGGAACCCACCGGTGGGCCGCAGTTGCGCACTGTTCTGCGAGAGGACGAGGAAGCGGTGCTGCTTGCCGAAGAGCCGGCGTTCCAGATCGAGCAGGGCCGGGGCCCGCTGCAGGAGGATCCGCATCGGGGCCAGTTCGTCCTTGGCCTCGGTGACGGCCTCCGCGAGCTGCGGCACCAGCCCTTCGGTGCTCAGCCGCTCCGAACGCTCGCCAACCGCCACCAGCGACACCAGGGCTGCGTCCACGTGTGGCCCGGCGACCTTGACCAGCTGGTTCAGCCGGTCATCCCCGGAGCCGGCTTCGGCCTCGCTCAGCAGTTCGGCTGCGGACTCTCCGGCGGTTGCACCCTCGAGGCCGATCGTGGCCAGGTCGTCGGCAGCGTCGAGCTGCCGGCCCAGCCAGGGGACGCTGCGCAGCCAGTCGGGCCCCAGTTGCGCCCGCGCCCGGCCGAACTCGCTCGAGCTCTTCCGGAAGGCCATGATCGCCGGCTCGGTCTGCTTCTTCTCCAGGAGCCGGAGGCCGGCGACGGCGTCGGCCTTGCCGGATCGGGCGAGCGACTGGAACTCCTGCGCCCACAGCAGCCCCAGGACGCCCAACGCCACCACGGCCACGAGCACCGCGGCACCCGCCAGCCACAATGCCCTCTTGATCACGTCGGCAACGATATCGGGCGTGGCCAACGGCCCGGGCCCACCAGCTGTTGAGGCGGGTCGGGACACCCGGGCGGGGTTCGGTACCGTTGCCCGCATGCCCCGTATCGCACCGTTCCCGGCCATCCGATTCGCCGCGGGCACCGACCTGCAGCAGGTGATCGCCCCGCCCTACGACGTGTTGTCGAGCAGCGATGTCGCCGAGCTGGCCGCGCTCCACCCCAACAACATCGTCCACATCGATGTGCCGGCCGGGGGTGAGGACCGCTACCAGGTGGCGGCCCGGACCCTGGCCGACTGGCTGGCCGAAGGCGTGCTGGTCCAGGACGCCGAGCCCTCGCTCACCATCTACCGGATGGCCTTCACCGACGCTACCGGGGCTGGGCGGACGATCGTGGGGGTCCTCTGCGGCCTCGAGGTCGTCGACCTCGACGCCGGCGGGGTACTGCCGCACGAGCGCACCACGCCGAAGGCGGTCACCGACCGGCTCGACCTGACCCGCGCGACCGCGACCAACCTGTCGCCGGTTTGGGGGCTGTCGCTGGCCGGCGGGCTCACGGAGGCCCTTTCGATCCCGGGGGAACCTGTCGGCGAAATGGTCGCCGACGGCGTGTTGCACACCGTCGAACGCATCACCGACGCAGCAAGGATCGCCTCGATCGCAGCGATCATCGCAGCCGACGACGTGCTGATCGCCGACGGCCACCACCGCTACTCCATCTCGCGCAGCTACCGCGACGAAGTCCGCGAAGCCACCGGCCGTACCGACACCGATGCTGAGTTCACGCTCACTTTCATCAACGAGCTCGTCGCCGACCAGCTGAGCATCGAGGCCATCCACCGCGTCTACACCGACATCTGCGTCGACGAGCTGCGGGCCGACCTGTCCGCCTGCTTCGACATCGAGCCGGCCCCGGCCGCAACGCCCCGGCTGCTCGCCGAGATGGTCGAGACCGGCCGGTTGGTGCTCCTCGGCCCGGAGACCACCGAGTGGCTGATCCCCCGACCGGGGGTGTTCACCGGCGTCCGCGCACTCGACGGCGCCTACCTCGAGCATGCGCTGGCCGGCAGCCGGGCCGTGGTCGACTACCAGCACGGGCTTGCCGAGACGGTGGCCAGGGTTTCGGGCAAGGACGTCAACGCGGCGATCCTGATTCGGCCCACCTCGCTGGACGAGATCGAGCGGACGGCGCGGGAGAAGCTGCTGATGCCGCCCAAGTCCACCTTCTTCACCCCGAAGCTCCGCACCGGGCTGGTCATCCGGCCGACGGCTCCGTTGGCCTGAGCCGGCTAGCTGCCCCGGCGCAGGGCGAGCAGTCCCACCACCACCACGTAGGCGAACCTCAGCAGGACGCAGGTGAACAGGACCGCCAGCCAGAGGTCGGCCCCGGCGCTGTCGCCCCGGGCGAGCGCACCGTCGGCGAGGTTCAGGGCCACGTACATCACGGCGTCCAGCACAACGTAGAACGCCGGTACGGCCACCCGGAAGCCCACCAGCACCAGCAGCGGGAGCAGCCAGATGACGTACTGCGGCGAGAAGACCTTGTTCAGCACCAGGTAGGCGGCCAGGGCAGCCACGGCTGCGCCGGTGACCGGGAACCGCCCGGCGCGGCGGGCCACCCGCCAGGCGACGAGGTACGCAGCGGTGATCCCGAGACCGGTGGCGACGGTGGCTGCGGCCATCAGGCCGGCCTGGGAAACCCCCGGGAGCAGGCGACCGATCAGGAACCAGACCGAGAGCGTGCTGACGTCGACGTCGCGGGCGGCCTGGAACTGGAACGGGGCCAGCCAGCCGTCGGTGTTGGCGAGCGCGAAGGGCAGGTTGGCCGCCACGACGACGGCGAGCGCGACTCCGCCGGCGAGCAGTGCCCGGCGCAGCCGGTCCGCCAGGGGCGCCTGCCCCGGCCCTGGACTGCCGAACAGCAGCCACAGGCACAGTGCCGGAACGATTGCGAGCGGGTAGAGCTTCAGCCCGCCACCGAGGCCGAGCAGTGCAGCCGCCCACAGGTAGCGGGCCGGCGCCACCCGGACCGGGTCGGACTTCAGCACCAGGGCGAGGGCTGCCACAGCGCAGAGGGACGGGAGCGCGTCCACGTTGTAGCCGAGATAGAACACCAGGGCCGGGGCTGCCGCCCACAGCCAGGCCAGCCGCCCGGAGACCCGGTACAGGATCGCGGTGATCCCGGCGGCGGCAGCCGTCATGGCCAGCGTCACGGCCCAGACGAAGCCGGCGTAGGTCCGCGCCGGCAGGCTCAACAGCCACATCAGCAAGCCGCTGAGCACCGGGTACTCCGGGGAGGAGAGCTGCCCGGTGACGGGGTCGATGCCCGGCTGCAGGTAGGGGAACCGGTGCTCGGCAAGGCCGCGGTCGAACCACATCACCTGAAGGTCGCTGAAGCAGCCGGAGCCGGTCAGCCGGCCCAGGTCGGCCGACTCCAGGGCCAGGCACGGGCCACGCAGGACGCCGCTCAGCATCCCGAGCACCACGGTCGAGCCGAGCAGCGCCACGAGCATCCAGTCGACCCCAGCCGGGCGGCTCCGCTCAACCACGGCCGCAGACTAGCGGTTCCGCCGCGGCGCCGGCCGGGATAATCTTCGCGAGTGCCTGAATCCCCGTTCCCCGGCGTCCAGGTCCGCCATCGCGGCGGCGACTACGCGATCCTCGACAACGGTGCCCACGTCCTCGCCTGGACCTTGCGGGACCAGCTGCCGACCCTCTGGGTCAGCCCGCTGGCGAGCTTCGAGCCCGGGATCGCCGTGCGCGGCGGCGTGCCAGTCGTGTTCCCGTGGTTCGGCGCCGGGCCGGGCGGCGACCGCCGGCCGGCCCACGGTTTCGCTCGCACCGCGGCCTGGCAGCGGGTCGGCCTCACCGACGACGTGGCCGGCACTGGACGCCTCGAGGTCAGGTACCGGCTCGACTCCACCGGGTTCGACAGCGCACCCTTCGTCGCCGAGCTGGCAGCGGAGTTCACCAGGGACCACCTGCGGGTCTCACTGTCGGTGACGAACACCGGCGAGGCGGACCTCAGCTACGAGGAGGCGCTGCACACCTACCTCGCGGTCAGCGACGTCTCCCGGATCAGCCTCGACGGGCTGGGCGGGTGCAGCTACGTCGACAAGGTGGACGGCGCCGGGCAACCGCCGCGCGTCCAGGCCGGCCCGGTGACGTTCACCGGCGAGACCGACCGCCTGTACGACCATGCCGGTGAAGTCCTGGTCAACGACCCCGACCGGGGCCGGTCCATCCGGGTGGCCAAGACCGGCTCGGCGACGACGGTCGTGTGGAATCCCGGTCCGGCCAGGGGCGCGGCGCTGGCCGACGTTCGCCAGTACTGGCCCGACTTCGTCTGCGTCGAGGCGGCCAACACCGGCGCGGCAGCAGTCACCGTCCCGGCTGGTGAAACGCACATCCTCACCCAGACGCTCGAATTGGTCTGACCACGACCGGGACCGGGCATCTGGTCACACCGGCCCCCCGGAATCGATAGCCTGACCCATGTTCCACCCAGCGTCGAGGAGAAACGATGTCCCGCATCGACAATGAGGCTTTCCGCAGGAAGGTCACCACAGCCGAAGAGGCAAGCAAGATCATCAAGCACGGCATGAACGTCGGCTTCTCCGG
>JADLEH010000117.1 GCA_020846255.1 Propionibacteriaceae bacterium | reverse complement strand
CCGATGTTGCCGTCGATCCACTCCATGGTCGCGCCCTCGTCACAGGTGGCGCGCTTGGTGACCAGGTTGTACACGTTCGTCGACCAGTTCTGGATGGTCGTGTACCGGACGCGGGCGTTCTTCTTCACGATGATCTCGACGACAGCGGAGTGCAGCGAGTCCGAGGAGTAGATGGGGGCCGTGCAGCCCTCGACGTAGTGCACGTAGGAGCCCTCGTCGGCGATGATCAGGGTGCGCTCGAACTGGCCCATGTTCTCGGTGTTGATCCGGAAGTAGGCCTGCAGCGGGATGGCGACGTGCACGCCCTTGGGGACGTAGATGAACGAGCCACCCGACCACACCGCGCTGTTCAGCGATGCGAACTTGTTGTCGCCGACCGGGATCACCGAGCCGAAGTACTCCTCGAAGAGCTCGGGGTACTCCCTCAGGCCCGTGTCGGTGTCGAGGAAGATGACGCCCTGGCGCTCCAGCTCCTCGTTGATCTTGTGGTAGACCACCTCGGACTCGTACTGGGCGGCGACGCCGGAGACCAGCCGCATCTTCTCGGCCTCGGGGATGCCGAGGCGGTCGTAGGTGCGCTTGATGTCCTCGGGCAGGTCCTCCCAGGTGTTGGCCTGCTTCTCGGTGGACCGCACGAAGTACTTGATGTTGTCGAAGTCGATGCCGCCGAGGTCTGCACCCCATGCCGGCATCGGCTTGCGCTGGTAGAGCTTCAGCGCCTTGAGCCGCAGCTTGAGCATCCACTCCGGCTCGTTCTTGAGGGCCGAGATGTTCGCAACGACCTCCTCGTCGACGCCGCGTCTGGCGAGGGCGCCGGCAGCGTCGGAGTCACGCCAGCCGTACTGGTAGGCGCCGAGTGCCTCCAGGTGTTCTTCCTGGGTCGAACCCAGGCCGGGAGCCACAGGAGCTGTTGAAGTCATCTATCGGCCTCTCTCAGAATGTTGCGGATGCATGGCGGCGGCCACCGGGCGCGGAACGTGGGTGGTGCACACCCCGTCGCCGTGCGCGATCGTCGCCAGTCGTTGCACATGTGAACCAAGAAGCTGGGCGAAGGCCCTGGTCTCGGCCTCGCACAGTTGCGGGAACTCGGCCGCCACGTGGGCGACCGGGCAGTGGTACTGGCACAGCTGGACGCCGGAGGCCACTGGCTGGAGCGAGGCCACGAAACCTTCGGCGGTCAATGCCTCAACCAACGCCTCGGCAGAGGTGCTGTATTCCGGCTCCAGCTCGTGGAAGCGCTGGGTGACCGATTCGGTCACCCGCGCAGCGAAGGCTTCGACCGCGTCCGGGCCGGCCACCTGCTGGAGGTAGTCGAGCGCGCTGATCGCCAACTGGTCGTAGGCCTGGTAGAACTCGCCGCGGCCCTCGTCGGTGAGCGTGAAGACCTTGGCCGGCCGGCCCCGTCCGCGCTGGCCGTAGACCCGCTGCTCACGGCTGATCACCTGGCCGATGCTCTCCAGGACGTTCAGGTGGCGGCGGACGGCCGCCGGGGTGAGCCCGAGCCGACGGGCGAGCTCGTTGGCCGTGGACGGGCCGTGCTGCAGGATGGAACGCGCCACCCGGCTGCGGGTGGAGGCGTCGGCCGCGCGCTGCTCGGCGTCGGTCACCGCCTCGTGACCCACTTCCAGTTCGCTTTTCACAACACCATTCTTACCTAATTAGGCAGCAGGCTCAACCTCGGAGCCGTTGGCACAACTTCGGATGCGCGACACGCCTTCCATCTGGTGGCCGTGTTCAGGTACTACGACACGGGGTCGTAGAGTGCTGGCGGTGACTTTGTCTTGTCAAAGGTGACAGGTCATCAACGAACCAGTTTCAGTTACCTGCAAAGGACCCATCGTGACGACTTCATCGCTCGATACCCAGCCACCTGCGGGACGGCGCCACAGCCTTGTGCGCACCGGCCTGTTCGCGGTTTTCGGGCTGCTCGCTCTGACCCTGACCGCCTGCTCGGGCGGCGCCACCGCGACGCCCGGTGAGGGCGCGCACAAGTCGGAGTTCGACCTCCCCCTGCCGGACCTGCACGCCGTGACCTTCTTCGGCGGCCTCAGCGGCTGGTGGCTCCTGCTCATCGGCATGCTGATCTGCGTCGCCGGCTTCGCCTTCGGCATCCTCAGCTACATGAAGCTGAAGAACCTGCCGGTCCACGGCTCGATGCGCGACGTGTCCGAGCTGATCTACGAGACCTGCAAGGCCTACCTCGCCCAGCAGGGCAAGTTCCTGCTGCTGCTGTTCGCCTTCATCGGTTCGGTGATCTTCGTGTACTTCGGCTTCCTGAACACCACGGGCGGCTGGGGACGGGTGTTCATCGTCCTGCTGTTCGCGATCATCGGCATGGCCGGCTCCTACGGCATCGCCTGGTACGGCATCCGGCTGAACACCTTCGCCAACTCCCGCACCTCGTTCGCGGCCCTCGAGGGCAAGCCGTTCAAGGTCTACGACATCCCGATGCGTTCGGGCATGAGCGTCGGCATGGTGCTGATCTCGACCGAGCTGATCATGATGCTCGCGATCCTGATGTTCCTGCCCGCCGACATCGCCACCGCCTGCTTCCTCGGCTTCGCGATCGGCGAGTCCCTCGGCGCTTCCGCGCTGCGCATCGCCGGCGGCATCTTCACCAAGATCGCCGACATCGGCTCCGACCTGATGAAGATCGTCTTCAAGATCGACGAGGACGACCCCCGCAACCCCGGCACCATCGCCGACTGCACCGGCGACAACGCCGGCGACTCGGTCGGCCCGTCGGCCGACGGCTTCGAGACCTACGGCGTCACCGGTGTGGCCCTGATCACCTTCATCCTGCTGGGTGTCCAGGCCGAGTACCAGGCGCACTTCCTGGTCTGGATCTTCTTCATCCGCGCCATCATGCTGGTGGCATCCGGGCTGTCCTACTTCGGCAACGCCATGTGGGCGAAGGCCCAGTTCGAGGATGCCGACGAGATGGAGTTCGAGACCCCGCTGACCTCCCTGGTCTGGATCACCTCGATCGTCTCGATCGTCCTCACCTTCGTGATGTCGTTCCTGCTGCTCCGCGACATCCCCGGCCAGGCGAGCCTGTGGTGGATCCTCTCGCTGATCATCAGCTTCGGCACCCTTGCCGGTGCGGTCATCCCCGAACTGGTCAAGGTGTTCACCGGCGTCAAGGCCAAGCACGTCGAGGAGGTCGTGAAGTCGGCCAACAAGGGCGGCGCATCGCTCGACATCCTCTCCGGCCTGGTCGCCGGCAACTTCTCCGCCTACTGGCTGGGTACCGCGATCGTCGCCCTGATGGCCGGCGCCTACGGGGTCTCCACCATGATCACCCCGGGTGCAATGGTCGATGGCGTGATCAGCGGCGGCATCATGCTCGCCCCGGGCGTCTTCGCCCTCGGCCTGGTGGCCTTCGGCTTCCTCGGCATGGGCCCGGTCACGATCGCGGTCGACTCCTACGGCCCGGTCACCGACAACGCCCAGAGCGTCTACGAGCTGTCCCAGATCGAGTCGATCCCCGGCATCTCCGAGGAACTCGAGCGCGACTACGGCATCAAGCCCAAGTTCGAGCGGGCCAAGCACCTGCTCGAGGCCAACGACGGTGCCGGCAACACGTTCAAGGCGACGGCCAAGCCGGTACTGATCGGTACCGCAGCGGTCGGTGCGACCACGATGATCTTCTCGATCATCATGAACCTCACCAACGGGCTGACCACTGACCTGGTCAACCTCTCGCTGCTGCACGTGCCGTTCCTGCTGGGCCTGATCACCGGTGGCGCGATCATCTACTGGTTCACCGGCGCATCGATGCAGGCCGTCACCACCGGCGCGTTCCGCGCGGTCGAGTTCATCAAGGACAACATCGACCTCGAGGGCACGACCAAGGCTTCGGTAGAGGTCTCCCGCAAGGTCGTGGAGATCTGCACCCAGTACGCGCAGAAGGGGATGTTCAACATCTTCCTCGGCATCTTCTTCGCCACGCTGGCGTTCGCCTTCGTCGAGCCGTACTTCTTCATCGGCTACCTGATCTCGATCGCCATCTTCGGGCTCTACCAGGCCATCTTCATGGCCAACGCCGGTGGCGCCTGGGACAACGCGAAGAAGATCGTCGAGGTCGACCTGAAGGCCAAGGGCACCGAGCTGCACGACGCCTCGATCGTCGGCGACACCGTCGGCGACCCGTTCAAGGACACCTCCTCGGTGGCCCTGAACCCGGTCATCAAGTTCACCACCCTGTTCGGCATGCTGGCGATCGAGCTGTCGATCATCATCGCGAACCCGGTGATCAACGGTGTCCTGGCCGTCGTCTTCGGCCTGGCCAGCGCCTACATGGTGTGGCGTTCCTTCTACGGCATGCGGATCGACCAGCCCATGCTGACCTCCGCCGACTTCGCCTACCTGCGGGAAGGCACCCCGGCTCCCGAGGCCGAGGCAGTGGAGAAGGAGACCGTCGGGGCCTGATCGTCCTCGAACGCCGGAGCCCCGGACCGCTCGTCGGTCCGGGGCTCCGGCGTTTCCAGCCCGGGCCAGCCCTAGACTGAGCCGGTGCCCGCAGCCCTGACTCTCGACGCTGTGCGGCTGAGCCTCGGCGGCCGGCTGGTGCTGGATTCCCTGAGCCTGAGCGCTGCGCCGGGCGCCGTGACGGCGGTGCTCGGGCCGAACGGGGCCGGCAAGACCACCATGATCCGCTGCTGCACCGGCCTGCTCAGGCCCGACAGCGGGCACATCGAGGTGCTCGGCTCCCCGGCTGGAACCGCCGCGGCCAATTCCAGGATCGGTCTGATGCCGCAGTCCACCGGGGCCTGGTCCGGCATCCGGCCCCGGGAACTGCTCGGCTACCTCGCCGGCCTGTACGCAGCCCCGCTGCCCCCGGCCGGGTTGATCGCGGCGCTCGGCATCGATACCTTCGCCGACACCGCCTACCGCCGCCTCTCCGGGGGTCAGCAACAGCTGGTGAACCTGGCCGGGGCCGTCATCGGACGCCCGGAACTGGTCTTCCTAGACGAGCCGACCGCCGGCCTCGACCCCCACGTCCGGCGGCAGGTGTGGGCCCTGATCCGGGACCTGCGGGCCGCCGGGGTGGCCGTGGTGCTGACCACCCACGCGATGGATGAGGCCGAGCAGCTCGCCGACCTGGTGGTCCTGCTCGACGCCGGTCGCCGGGTCGCCGTCGGGACGGTGGCGGAGCTCACCGCTGGCAACAGCCTCGAGCAGGTCTTCCTCGAACTGACCGGACGAGGAGGGCCGGCGTGACCGGACTGGACCTCAGCCCGGCCGCAGCCCCGGCCCCGAGGGCTGGCCGGATCCTGCGGCATGCGCTGATCGAGTCCCGCCTGATCGTGCGCAACGGCGAGCAGTTGCTTCTGGCGCTGGTGATCCCGCTGGGCCTGATCGCTGCCAACGCTGCTGTCGGCGAGCGGCTGGGCATAGCGAGGGAGCCGTTCATCGCCTCGGTGATCGCCCTCGGCCTCTGGTCCAGCGGGTTCACCTCCCCGGCCATCACCACGGCCTTCGAACGCCGCTACGGGGTGTTGGAGCGCCTGGTGGCCACTCCCCTGCGCCGGGCCGACCTGCTGCTCGGCAAGGCGGCGATGATCGCGTTCGTCGCGATCGGCCAGGCGGCCGTGCTGGTCGTCGCCGGGCTGCTGGCCGGCTGGTCACCCCGGCCGCAGCTCGGCACCAGCCTGGTGCTAGCGGCCACGGTGCCCCTCGCGCTGGTCGCCTTCGCCGGCCTGGCGCTCACCGTCGCCGGGACGGCCTCCGCCGAGCTGACCCTCGGCCTGGCCAACCTGGTCTACCTGCTCGGGGCCGTCGGCGGGGTGCTGGTGCCGCTGGGCGCGTTCCCGGGGTGGAGCCAGCCGGTGCTGGCCCTGCTGCCGACGACGGCGCTCGCCGAGAGCCTGCGCGCCTGGGCCGGCGGGGAGCCGTCGGGGTTCCCGGTGCCCGGATGGGCGATCATGGTGACCTTGGTCTGGGCTCTTGCCGCAGTGGCTGTTGCCAGAAAGGTGTTCAGATGGACCTCCTAGGAACTCCCGCAGCCCTGCGTCGCTGGGCTGTCGCCTCCCTGGTCGCGAACATGGCCATCGTGGTCACCGGCGGGCTGGTCCGGGTCACCGGTTCCGGTCTCGGCTGCTCCACCTGGCCGCAGTGCGAACCCGGCTCCTACGTGCCGCACCCCGAGGCCGGCGGCCACGCCTTCATCGAGTTCGGCAACCGGCTGCTCACCTTCGTTCTCGTGATCGTCGCCGTCGGCACCCTGGTGGCGGCCTGGAAGGCGAGGGACGCCTCCGGCCGGCAGCGCCGGCTGGTCCGCGGGCTGGCCGTCGCCGTGGTCGCCGGCATCGTCGCCCAGGCGGTGATCGGGGGCATCTCCGTCCTGGTCCGGCTGAACCCCTGGGTGGTTGGTGCCCACCTGCTGCCGTCGATCGCCCTGATCGTCGCCTGCGTGCTGCTGGTCCACGAGGCCTACGGGGTGTCCGCCACCGCCGTGCCACGGAGCTCGCGGGCGCTCGTGCTCGCCACTGCCGGGCTCGGGCTGGTGGTGATGCTGCTGGGCGTCGTGGTCACCGGCGCCGGCCCGAACTCCGGCGACGGTGGTGCCGCCCGCAACGGCCTCGACCTGGTGGCCACGGCCCGGGTGCACTCGTTGTCGGTGTGGCTGGTGGTCGCCCTCACCGTGCTGCTGGCGCTGGCCAACCGCAACCGTGGACCGGCCCGGCAGGCCGTGCTGCTCCTGCTGGCCGTCGAGGTGTTCCAGGGCGCAGTGGGCTACGTCCAGTACTTCCTCGCGCTACCGCCCTGGCTGGTCACCCTGCACATGCTGGGGACGACCCTGTTCACCGCGGCCCTCGCCAACCTGTGGTGGCTGACGCGACAGCGGCCTGAGGATCAGACGCCGACCGCGACGGGCGCGCCAGCGACCGGCAAGGGAGAAGTCTTGACGAAGGACGCCACAGCGGCCTGAGGATCAGACGCCGACCGCGACGGGCGCGCCAGCGACCGGCAAGGGAGAAGTCTTGACGAAGGACGCGACAGCGGCCTGAGGATCAGAAGAGCAGCGGGTCCAGGGCTGCAGCGATGAACACGATCGCGAGGTAGCTGTTGGACAGGTGGAACAGCCGCATCGGCTTCAGCTCGGCGTCGACAAGCCCGCGCCGGGCGCGGAAGAGCAGCGCGACCGCCTCGGCGAGCATCGCCAGGCCGGCCAGCAGCGCAACCGCCGGGTACAGCCACCCGGTGTTGGCGACCGGCCACAGCAGCAGGCTGACCGCGACCGTGAGCACGCTGTAGGCGAGGATCCGCCACGCGACGGTGACCGGCGGGGCCACGACGGGCAGCATCGGGATGTGGGCGTTCTGGTAGTCCTCGCGGTAGCGCAGCGCCAGCGCCCAGGTGTGCGGCGGCGTCCAGGCGAAGACGATGGCGAACAGGACCAGCGGCGGCCAGGCCACCTGCCCGGTGACAGCCGTCCAGCCGATCAGCGGCGGGAAGCAACCGGCGATCCCGCCCCAGACGATGTTCTGCGCCGTGCGCCGCTTCAGAGCCATCGTGTAGACGAAGACGTAGTACAAGTTGGCAACCAGAGCGAGGGTGGCGGAGAGCCAATTGGCCCCGATCCCGAGAACCAGGGTGGCCGCGACGCCGAGCACGGCACCGAAGGCGATCGCCTTGGCCGGGCTGACCAGGTCACGGGCCATCGGCCGGCGACGGGTGCGCCGCATCCTTGCGTCGATGTCGGCGTCAAGAACCGAGTTGAAGACGTTGGCGCTACCGGCGGCCGCAGTGCCGCCCAGCAGGGTCCACAACACCAGCTGCCAGTCCGGGAAACCACCTGCGGCAAGGAACATCGCCGGAATGGTCGTGACCAGCAGCAACTCGATGATCCGCGGCTTCGCCAGGGCGAGGTAGGCAAGGCCGACGGCTCGCCAGTCTCCGGGCGCCAACACGTCGAGCGGTGCGCCCTCTTCGGCTGGTCTCATCCCATCCCTTCTCGCAGGAGTCTGAGCAGTGTAGTGCCCCGCCGATGCCCGCGGCGATCACGTGCTTGTACAGTCTTCAAGGTGAATCCGCTCCGAGACCAGCGTGACCCACGGCTGCCCAGGATGGCTGGGCCCTCGGCCCTCGTGCTGTTCGGCGTGACGGGCGACCTGGCCCGCAAGAAGCTGCTCCCGGCGGTCTACGACCTGGCCAACCGTGGCCTGCTGCCGCCCGGCTTCGGACTGGTCGGCTTCGCCCGCCGCGACTGGGCGGCCGAGCACTTCGCCGAGATCGTCGCCGACTCGGTACGCCAGCACGCCCGCACGGAGTTCCGCGACGACGTCTGGAAGCAGCTGATCGAAGGCATCCGGTTCGTGCCGGGGGAACTGGGCGACAACGAGTCCTTCGAGCGGCTGAAGCGCACGCTCTCCGACCTCGACGAGAGCCAGGGCACCGGCGGCAACCACGCCTTCTACCTCTCGGTGCCGCCGGCGGCCTTCGACGTCGCCGTGGCCCAGCTCCGGCGCCACGGCCTCGCCGACCAGCCGACGGGATCCTGGCGACGCGTGGTCATCGAGAAGCCGTTCGGCCACGACCTGGCCAGCGCGCGGCAACTCGAACGGAAGCTGGCCCGCGCCTTCGAGCCGTCCAGCATCTTCCGGATCGACCACTACCTCGGCAAGGAGACGGTCCAGAACCTGCTCGCCTTCCGGTTCGCGAACACGATGTTCGAGCCGATCTGGAACCGCAACTACATCGACCACGTCCAGATCACGATGGCCGAGGACATCGGCATCGAGGGCCGCGCCGGGTACTACGACGGCATCGGGGCCGCCAGGGATGTCATCCAGAACCACCTGCTGCAACTGCTGGCGCTGACCGCGATGGAGGAACCCACCTCGTTCGGGGCCGACAACCTCAGCGGCGAGAAGCGGAAGGTGCTGTCGGCCGCCCGGGTGTGCGGCGACCTGGACCTGCACACTGCGCGCGGCCAGTACGGCGCGGGCTGGGCCGGTGGCCGCGAGGTGGCCGGCTACCTCGAGGAGGCCGGCATCCCGGCGGACTCCCGGACAGACACCTTCGCCGCCATCCGGGTCGACATCGACAACCGCCGGTGGGCCGGGGTGCCGTTCTACCTGCGCACCGGCAAGCGCCTCCCCCGCCGGGTCACCGAGGTGGCCCTGAACCTGCGTCCGGCACCCCACCTGCCGTTCGCCGGCACCGACGTCCGCGCGCTCGGCACCAACGCCCTCGTGCTCCGGATCCAGCCGGACGAGGGCATCACGCTCAGGTTCGGCGCGAAGGTGCCGGCCACCCCGATGGAACTGCGTGACGTCAACATGGAGTTCGGCTACGACTCCTCCTTCGCCGAGTCCAGCCCGGAAGCCTACGAACGGCTCCTGCTGGACGTGCTGCTCGGCTCGGAGCCGTTGTTCCCGCAGCCGGAGGAGGTGGAGCTGTCCTGGGAGATCCTCGATCCGGTCCTCGACCACTGGGCCGGCCTCGACTCCGCCCCGGACCACTACCTTTCCGGCACCTGGGGCCCGCAGTCGGCCACGGAGCTGCTGGCGAGGGACGGCTTCGCCTGGCGCCGGCCGTAGCGAGGAGGAGCACCGATGATCATCAACCTCACCGACACCGGAACCGCTGCCGTGCAGCAGGCCCTGAGCAAGGCCCGCCACAACCTCGGCGGTACCTCCGGCCTGGTCTTCACCCTCGTGGTGGTGGCGGAGCTGGCCGAGTACGACCGGGCCCTGGCCGCCTGCCTCCAGGCCGGCCGGGAGCACCCGTCCCGGATCCTCCTCGTCACGAACGGCCGGGCCCGCACCGACCGGCTGGACGCCTCCGTCCGGGCCGGCGAGGACGCCCCCGGCGAGATCGTCTCCCTGAAGTTCCACGGCGCGCTGCAGCAACACCGCGACAGCGTCGTGCTCCCTCTGCTGCTGCCGGACCTGCCGGTGATCGTGTGGTGGCCGGGACGGTCCCCGAAGTCCCCCGGCCAGGATCCCGTCGGTCGCCTCGGCACGCGCCGGATCACCGACGCCATGGGCGATCCCGACCCCATCGCGGCTCTGGAGGTGCGTGCCCGCAACTACTGCCCCGGCGACACCGACCTCACCTGGACCAGGCTCACCCGGTGGCGGGGACTGCTCGCTGCCGCCCTGGACGCCTACCCGATGGACGTGACCAGGGCGACGGTGTCGGCGGCGCCGGAGAACGCCGCCGGGACGCTCCTGGCAGCCTGGCTGTCCGAGCGCCTCGACGTGCCGGTCGCGGTTGACCGGCAGAAGCCGGGCGTCGGCATCACCGGGGTGTCGCTCGGCACCGCAGACGACGAGATCCGGGTGGTGCGCACCGACGGCAACCTGGCCAGCTTCTCGGCCCCCGGGCTGCCGAAACGCCTGGTCGCGCTCCCCCGCCGCGACCTGACCACGCTCCTGGCCGAGGAACTGCGACGACTGAGCGACGATCCCATCTACGCTGAGGCCATGTCCTCCCTGGTGCGTCGCCTCGACCGTGCAGCCGTACGATCGAAGGGACGTTCGGCATGAGTGCCTGCGGGCCGCAGGTCATCCAGCACCTCGACGCCGATGACCTCTCCCGGCGGGCGGCGGCACGGCTGCTGGAGAAGCTGATCGAACTGCAGGCCGATGGCCGGGTGGCCCAGCTCTGCCTCACCGGCGGCCGGATCGCGCTGACCCTTTACGCCCGGCTCGCCGAGCTGGTCTCGGACTCCGCCCTCGACCCGTCACGCCTGGAGTTGTGGTGGGGCGACGAGCGGTTCCTGCCGACCGAGGATCCGGAGCGGAACGCCGGGCCGACGCTGGCGCTGCTGGCCGGCCACTTCACCCTCGATCCGGCCCGTACCCACCCGATGCCGAGCGCCGACGGGGTCGTTGATGCCGCTGCGTCGGCCGCGACCTACGCCAAGGAACTCGGCGACACCAGGTTCGATCTCTGCCTGCTGGGGATGGGCCCGGACGGCCACGTCGCCTCGATCTTCCCCGACCATCCCTCCAGCGAGCCGACCAGCCAGTCGGTGATCGGCGTGAGCGACGCGCCGAAGCCGCCGGCGGAGCGGATCAGCCTGACCATCCAGGCCCTGAACAACTCCGAGGAGGTCTGGTTCCTGGTCAGCGGCGAGGAGAAGGCTCCAGTGCTGGCAAGGGCGCTCGCCGGGGACATCGACCTGCCGGCCGGCCGGGTGGCCGGCCAGGCACGGACCCTGTGGCTGGTGGACCGGGCGTCAGCCGCCGAGCTGCCCTACTTCGACTGCACTCCCTGACCCTTCGTCAGGTCAGGGTTCGAGGCGGGCTCAGTAGATGACTTCGCCGGCTGCCCGGCGGGCCCGCAGCGAGTCGAGGGCCTCTTTCAGGATGGCGACGGCCTCGGCGTCGGAGCGACGCTCCTTCACGTAGGCCAGGTGGGTCTTGTACGGCTGGATCTTCGGGGGCGGCGGCGGGTTCTCGGAGTCCAGGTTCGCCGGGAGCCCACAGCGGGGGCAGTCCCAGGTCTCCGGCACGACCGCGTCGGCTGCGAAGGCCGGACGGGTCTCGTGCTGGTTGGCACAGAAATAGGAGACGTACAGCCTCGGGGCGGCGTCGCCCCGTTCGGCCTCACCCATCGGTCCGGCGCCTACCCGGCTACCACGAATCGCACTGCCACCAACCACGCGAATCCACTCCTTGCTGCAAAAAAGGTGGGCGTCAGCCCAGGGTCCCGATCTCCGGGAAGAATCGGTAAAGCACCAGCAATCCGATGATGCTGGCCAGCCACACCAGACCGACGGTGACCGTCAGCTTGTCGAGGTTGCGCTCAGCCACCGAGGAACCACCCATCCCGGTGGACATCCCGCCGCCGAACAGGTCGGACATACCGCCGCCGCGGCTCTTGTGCAGAAGGATGAAAAGGGCCAGAACGACGCTGGTGAGGATCAACACCACGGAAAGGGTAACGATCGGCCAGGTCATAGCGAGGGGCAACAAAGTCACGCCGAGCATCCTAACTCAGCAGTCCCGCACAAACTAAACGCCGGCCGGGTTGACCCCGGCCGGCGTTCGTCAGATATCCGCTGGAGCATGGACGGGGCGGGGCGTCAGCCGATCACGGAATAGACGAGCCCGCGGCTTCAGCCGCGTCAGCGGCTGAAACGGGGCGAGTCCGGACGAGGGCAGCGTCAGCTGGCCGAGGAGTAGAACATGACGATCTTGGCGAACTCGTCGGCATTCAGGCTCGCGCCTCCGACGAGGGCACCGTCGACGTCCGGCTTGGCCATGATCTCGACGATGTTGCTGGCCTTCACCGAGCCGCCGTACTGGATCCGGACAGCTGCCCCGGCGGCTTCGCCGAAAGCCTCGGAGACATAGCCACGGATCGCACCACAGACCTCCTGGGCGTCCTCCGGGGTGGCCACCTCACCGGTACCGATCGCCCAGACCGGCTCGTAGGCGATCACCATGGCCGCGACCTGCTCGGGGGTCAGACCCTCGAGGCACTCCTTGACCTGGTCGAGCACGAACTGCACATGGGTGCCGGCCTTGCGGATCTCCAGCACCTCGCCGCAACACACGATCGGCGTCATGCCGGCCTCGAAGACCACCTTCGCCTTCTCGCCGATCAGGGCGTCGGACTCACCGTGGTACTCGCGGCGCTCGGAGTGGCCGACCACGACGTAGGAGCAGTTCAGCTTGGCCAGCATGTCGGCGGAGATCTCGCCGGTGTAGGCGCCGGAGGCGTGGATGGAGACATCCTGCGCGCCGAACTTCAGCGGCAGCCGGTCCCCCTCGACGAGGGTCTGCACGGTGCGGATGTCGGTGAACGGCACGATCACCGCTGCCTCCGACTTCTCGGGGTCGTACTTGGCGTCAGCAAGCGTCCAGGCCAGCTTCTGCACCAGCCCGGTGGCCTCGACGTGGTTGAGGTTCATCTTCCAGTTGCCGGCCATCAGCGGCTTGCGTGACATCAGTTCTCTCCTTCAAGGACAGCAAGACCGGGGAGCACTTTGCCCTCCAGGTATTCAAGGGACGCGCCGCCGCCGGTCGAGATGTGACCGAACTGATCGTCGGCGAAGCCAAGGTTGCGGACGGCGGCTGCGGAGTCCCCGCCGCCGACCACGGAGAAGCCCTCGGACGCTGCCAGCGCCTTGGCCACGGCGTCGGTACCGGCTGCGAGCGCCGGGATCTCGGCCACGCCCATCGGGCCGTTCCAGAAGATCGTCGCAGCACCGAGGATGGCCTCTGCGAAGAGCGCCTCTGACTTGGGCCCGATGTCGGCACCCTCCTGGTCTGCGGGGATGGCGTCGGCGTCGACGATCGTCACCTCGGTCGAGGTCCGCGCCGGGATGTCGAAGTCCTCGACGACCCGGACGTCCACAGGCAGCAGGATCTGCTTGCCGGCGGCTGTCGCCTGCTCGAGGTAGCCGGCGCAGGCGTCGATCTTCTCCGAGTCAAGCAGGGAGGCGCCGATCTCGTAGCCCTTCCCCTTGAGGAAGGTGTAGGCCATGCCGCCGCCGATGATCAGGGTGTCGGCGACCTTGAGCAGGTTGTCGATGACCGCCAGCTTGTCGGCGACCTTGGCGCCGCCGAGTACGACCACGTACGGGTGGACGGCGTTCTCGGTGAGCTTCTTCAGGACGTCGACCTCCTTCGCGACCAGCGATCCGGCAGCGTTGGGCAGCAGCTTGGCCACGTCGTAGACGGAGGCCTGCTTGCGGTGCACGACGCCGAAGCCGTCGGAGACGAACACGTCGCCGAGGGCTGCGTACCTGGCCGCCAACTCCTCGCGCTCGGCGTCCACCTTGGACTCCTCGGCGGGCTCGTAGCGGACGTTCTCCAGCAGGGCGACCTCGCCGTCCTGCAGGCCGGCGACAGTGGCCTGGGCGCTGGGGCCGACGACGTCACCGGCGAGCTTGATGTCGGTGCCGAGCAGCTCGCCGAGGCGGGCGGCGACGGGCGCGAGCGAGAACTCGGGCTTCACGGTGCCCTTGGGCCGTCCCAGGTGGGCCATGACGACCACCTTGGCGCCGGCGTCCTTGAGCTGGGTGAGGGTCGGCAGTGCTGCGCGGATGCGGCCATCGTCGGTGATGGTGGTGCCATCCAGCGGCACATTGAAATCGCAGCGGATCAGAACCCGCTTACCCCGGAGGTCACCGAGGTCGGATACGGACTTCACGTCTTGCCTTTCTTCTTGAATGGGCGTTCATGCAACGGGCCGACCCGCGCCGTGAGACGCGAGCCGGCCCAGATGCCTGGATTGGTCAGATCAGAGCTTGGAGCCGACCAGCGCGGTCAGGTCGACCAGCCGGTTGGAGTAGCCCCACTCGTTGTCGTACCAGGCGACGACCTTGACCTGGTTGCCGATGACCTTGGTGAGCGGCGCATCGAAGATGCTGGACAGCGGGTAGCCCTCGATGTCCTTGCTGACGATCGGGTCGGTGCTGTACTCGAGGATCCCCTTCAGCGGGCCCTCGGCTGCAGCCTTGACGATCGCGTTGATCTCCTCGACGGTGGTCTCGCGGGAGGCCTCGAAGGTGAGGTCGGTGACGGAGCCCGTGGGTACCGGGACGCGCAGGGCGTAGCCGTCCAGCTTGCCCTTGAGTTCCGGGAGCACCAGGGCGACGGCCTTCGCCGCACCGGTGGTGGTCGGGACGATGTTCAGGGCGGCTGCGCGGGCGCGACGCGGGTCGGAGTGCGGCGCGTCCTGCAGGTTCTGGTCCTGGGTGTAGGCGTGGATGGTGGTCATCAGGCCCTTGACGATGCCGATGCCGTCATTCAGCGCCTTGGCCAGGGGGGCCAGGCAGTTCGTGGTGCAGGAGGCGTTGGAGATGATGTTGTGCTTCTCCGAGTCGTACAGGTCGTCGTTGACGCCCATGACGATGGTGATGTCCTCGTTCTTCGCCGGGGCGGAGATGAGCACCTTCTTGGCGCCGGCGTCGATGTGCGCCTTCGCCTTGGTAGCGTCGGTGAAGAAGCCGGTGGACTCGATCACGATGTCGACGCCCAGCTCGCCCCACGGCAGGTTGGCGGGATCGCGCTCGGCGAACGCCTTGATCTCCTTGCCGTCGACGTACAGCGCGGACTCGTCGGAGGTCACCTCACCGGGGAAGCGGCCGAGGATCGAGTCGTACTTCAGCAACTGCGCGAGGCTCTTGTTGTCGGTGAGGTCATTGACTGCGACCACGTCGAGATCGGCGCCCGAAGCGACCAGGGCGCGGAAGTAGTTACGGCCGATCCGGCCGAAGCCGTTAATGCCAACCTTGACGGTCATGTTGTGAGGGTCTCCTTTACGAACGGGTGTACGCGGCGGGATTGAGCTCAGCCGCGTTCAACTCCACCCTAGCGGTTCGGTTACGACGAAGTTACCCGGGTTTCCGATCCGGACGGCCGTGCAGCGGCAGCAACGAGGAGGGTCAGTCGCGGTCTTCGAGCATCTCCTGGCTGAGCCCGGCCTCGGTGTTCGGGACCCCGAGTTCACCGGCCCGCTTGTCCGCGGTGGCGAGCAGGCGGCGGATCCGGCCGGCAACGGCGTCCTTGGTGAGCGGCGGCACGTGCAGCTGCCCGAGTTCCTCGAGGCTGGCCTGCTTGTGCTCGAGCCGGAGCCGGCCGGCTTCCAGCAGGTGGTCGGGGATGTCGTCGCCGAGGATCTCCAGGGCACGCTTGACCCGGGCGCCGGCAGCGACGGCAGCGCGCGCCGAGCGGCGCAGGTTGGCGTCGTCGAAGTTCGCCAGCCGGTTGGCCGAGGCCCGCACCTCGCGACGCATCCGGCGGTCCTCCCAGGCGAGCACGGACTCGTGGGCGCCGAGCCGGGTCAGCATCGCCGAGATCGCGTCCCCGTCCCGGATCACGACCCTGTCGATGCCGCGGACCTCGCGTGCCTTCGCCCCGATGCCGAGCCTCCGGGCCGCCCCGACGAGGGCGAGGGCGGCTTCCGATCCCGGGCAGGTGACTTCCAGCGCCATCGAACGGCCGGGCTCGGTCAGCGAGCCGTGGGCGAGGAAGGCGCCGCGCCAGGCAGCCACCGACACGTCGGTGCCGCCGCTGACCACCTGGATCGGGAGGCCGCGGACGGGGCGACCGCGCGGGTCGATCAGCCCGGTCTGGCGGGCGAGGGACTCGCCGTCGCGGATCAGGCGGACGACGTAGCGGGTGCCCCGGCGCAGCCCGCTGCCGGTGATGACGACGAACTCGCAGTTGAAGCCGAACATGTCGGCGATGGCGGTACGCAGCCGGCGGGCGGCCGCACCGGTGTCCAGTTCGGCCTCGACGACGATCCTGCCCCCGGCGATGTGCAGTCCGTTGGCGAAGCGCAGCAGGGCGGCGACCTCGGCCTTGCGGAGCTCAGGCTTGGTCACCTCGAGGGTGGCCAGCTCGGACTTCACCTGCTGGGTCATTGCCATCTTTCGCGGATCTGCCTCTCGAGCTGGGTGGTGGGCGTGTTGGGTAAGACTACAGACCCATGATCCCGGCATACACCGAGGCCAGCAGGTGGGGGTCGTGCCTCGGGGTGGCGTCCCGCATGCGGACCGGTGCGACCACGAGCTTCGCGCCCAGCGACGCCACGTAGCCGGCCAGGTGCGGATCCCCGGCCGCGAACGACGGATCCGCCACGACGACGTCCAGCCGCAGGTCGGGGTCGTGGTCGGCCAGCACCTCGAGGTGGCGGGAAGCCGTGTAGGCGGGGGTCTCGTCATCGGTCGGGGTGAGGTTCAGCGTGAGGATGCGTTGGGCCCGTGCTTCGTGGATGGCCCGGACGAGCTCCGGGACCAGGAGGTGCGGGATCACCGAGGAGTACCAGGAGCCGGGGCCGAAGACCAGGTAGTCGGCGGCCCGGATGGCCTGCAGCGCCTCCGGCACGGCCGGTGGGTCGGCCGGGACCAGCCGGACGTCCTGGATGTCGCCGACAGCGAGGGCTACGGCCTCCTGGCCGACGACCCGGGTGATCTCGTCCGGGGCCGCCGGGTCGGCGCCGATCACGTCGGCCTCGATCACCAGCGGCACCGCCGCCATCGGCAGCACCCGGCCCTCGACGTGCAGCATCGCCGCCACCATGTCGAGGCCGGCCACCGGGTCGGCGATCTGCTGCCAGAGGCCGGCGATCAGCAGGTTGCCGATGCTGTGGCCGCCGAGCGGACCGTCGCCGGGGAACCTGGACTGCAGCACCTCGGCCCAGGCCCGGCCAACCTGGTCGTCACCGCAGAGTGCGGCCAGCGCCATCCGCAGGTCGCCGGGGGGCAGGATCGGGAACTCGTCGCGCAGCCGCCCCGAGGATCCACCGTCGTCGGCGACGGTGACCACGGCGGTCAGCCGGTGGGTCAGTTGCCGCAGCGCGGTGAGGCTGGCCGCGAGCCCGTGCCCGCCGCCGAAGGCGACCACTGCCGGCGGCTGGACGAAGGGGGTCACTCCTTGCCCAGGTCCCGGTGCACCACCTCGGCGGTGACCCCCTTGCCCCGCAGCCGGAGCGCCAGCTCCTCGACGATGGCCGTGGAGCGATGCTTGCCACCGGTGCAGCCGATGGCGATGGTGGCGTTCCGCTTGCCCTCCCGGAGGTACCCGGGGGTGACCAGCTCGACGAGGGCAAGGGCGTGCTCGAGGAACGGCTCCGCGTCCGGCTGCCCAAGGACGAAGGCCGACACCGGCTGGGAGAGCCCGGTCTGGGGGCGCAGGGCCGGCACCCAGTGCGGGTTCGGCAGGAAGCGGATGTCGAAGACCATGTCGGCGTCGATCGGGATGCCGTTCTTGAAACCGAACGACATCAGGGTGAGCTGCAGCTCCGGGTCGTTCTCGCCGCCGAAGGCCATGGTCACCCGTTTGGCCAGCTCATGGACGTTGATGGAGGTGGTGTCGAACACCAGGTCGGCGCTGGCGCGGATGCCGGCCAGCATCTCCCGTTCCTTCCGGATCCCGTCCAGCAGGCCCCCGGAACCCTGCAGCGGCAGCGGCCGCCGCACCGACTCCTGGCGTCGCACGATCGCTTCGTCACTCGCATCGACGAAGAGGATCTGGGGCATCACCCCGGCCTTGCCGAGATCGGCGAAGGCTTCCGGGATCTGCTTGAACTCCGACCGGGTCCGCACGTCCAGCACCACGGCCACCCGGCTGAACTGCCGCTGCCGGCTGGTCTGGATGAGTTCGACCAGCAGGCTCGGCGGCAGGTTGTCGACGACGAACCAGCCGAGGTCCTCGAGGGTGTGGCCGACGGTGCGCCGGCCGGCCCCGGACATCCCGGTGATGACGAGCAGCCGGACCGGTACTGGCGTGTCGTTCATGGGGCCATTATCCAGCCAGCCACCGGCTCAGTCCTGAAGAACCTCACCTGTCGTGAGATTGATCGAGACCGGGGCCTCCTGGCCGGCGAGGGCTTCCTTGACCGCTGCTGCCGTCCGTGGCCCGATGCCGGGGACCTCGGCGATCTGCGCCACCGTCGCAGCGCGCAGCTTGCGGAGCGAGCCGAAGTACTTCAGCAGGGCCTTGCGGCGGATCTCCCCGAGCCCTGGCACCTCGTCAAGCAGCGACTCGACCATGGTGGCGCTGCGCCGGCCGCGGTGGTGCGTGATCGCGAACCGGTGCGCCTCGTCGCGGACCCGCTGCAGCAGGTAGAGGCCCTCGCTGGTCCTCGGCAGGATCACCGGGTACTCCTCCCCCGGCAGCCAGACCTCCTCCAGCCGCTTGGCCAGACCGCAAAGGGCGACGTCGACGATGCCGAGGTCGGCCATCGCCCGCTCGGCTGCCGCCACCTGGGGGGCGCCACCGTCGACCACCACCAGCGACGGTGCGTAGGCGAACTTGCGGGGCGCACCGGTGGTCGGGTCGACCAGGAGCGGGCCCTCGGCCGCGTCCCGTGCCTCCGCCCGCTGCCGCTCGTCCAGCAGCCTGGTGAACCGCCGGGTGATCACCTCGCGCATCGCCCCGACATCGTTGCTGCCCTCGACGGTGCGGATGATGAACCGGCGGTACTCGCTCTTGCGGGCCAGCCCGTCCTCGAACACCACCATCGAAGCGACCACTTCGGTGCCCTGGATGTGGGAGATGTCGTAGCACTCGATCCGCAGCGGCACCTGGGGCAGGTCGAGGGCCTCCTGCAGTTCCTCCAGCGCCTGGTTGCGGGTGGACAGGTCGCTGGCCCGGCGCACCTTGTGCAGCGCGAGGGAGTCGGCCGCGTTGCGGGCAGCCGTCTGCAGCAGGGCGGCCTTGTCACCCCGTTGCGGCACCTTCAGCCGGACCCGGCCGCCGCGCTGCTCGGTGAGCAACTGGTTCAGCAGGTCGGCTGTGGCCGGGAGTGCCGGGAGCAGTACCTCCGGCGGGATGGTCTCGTCGTCCTCGGCGTCGCCGTAGAGCTGCAGCAGGAACCGCTCCAGCAGCTGGCCGGTGTCGCCGTCCTCGCTGCGTTCGGCCACCCAGCCGCGTTCCCCCCGGATGCGGCCGTCGCGGACGTGGAACACCTGGACCGCCACCTCGAGGGGGTCCTCGGCAAGCGCGACCACGTCGGCGTCGGTGCCGTCGCCCAGCACGATGGCGTTCCGCTCGGTCGCCTGCCGAAGCGCCGACAGCTGGTCGCGCAGCACGGCGGCCCGCTCGAACTCGAGGTTGGTCGAGGCCGCGTACATCTGGTCCTCGAGCCGGCGGACCAGTGCACCCGTCCGGCCGGCGAGGAAGTCGCAGACGTCCTGCACCAGGTCGCGGTGCGGGCCGGGGTCGATCCTGCCGACGCAGGGTGCGGCGCACTTGCCGATGTAGCCCATCAGGCAGGGCCGGCCGGAGGCGCGGGCGCTGTTGAACACCCCCTTGGTGCAGGAGCGCATCGGGAAGACCCGCAGCAGCGAGTCGATCGTGTCGCGGATCGCCCAGGCCTGCGCGTAGGGGCCGAAGTAGCGGTTGCCCTTGCGCTTGCTGCCGCGGCCGACGAAGACCCGCGGGAACTCCTCCGACCAGGTGATCGCCACCCAGGGGTAGGACTTGTCATCGCGGTACTTGACGTTGAACCGGGGGTCGTACTGCTTGATCCAGGTGTACTCGAGCTGGAGCGCCTCGAGCTCGTTGCGCACCAGTGTCCACTCGACCCTCGCAGCGGTGCGCACCATCGTCTGGGTACGGAAGTGCAGGGCTGAGACGTCGGCGAAGTAGGAGTTGAGCCGCTGCCGCAGGTTGATCGCCTTGCCGACGTAGATCACGCGGCCGTCGCGATCGCTGAACCGGTACACGCCAGGGCCGGTGGGGATGGTCCCGGTGGCCGGCCGATAGCTCGCCGGATCAGCCATGGCACCTCGCTTCCCTCACCCGAGCCAGCATAGGCACTGGCACTGACCGGCCCGGGCGGCTCCGCCACGGTTTACACAGCTTCGTCACAGCCAGGACGGCCGCGGCACCCCTACGATGTTGAATCTGCAACCAAAGGAGAACCCGATGAGTGCCCAGCCGTTCCCCTCCCGCCGTACGGTCCTGAACTCCGCCGGCCTCGCAGCGGTGACGATCTGCCTCGCCGGCTGCGCCCCGGCGGCGGCCGGCACCACCTCGTCGGGCTCCGGGCCGACCACGGTGAAGGCGGCCGAGATCCCGGTCGGGGGCGGCAGGATCGTCGGCCAGTTCGTGGTCACCCAGCCGAAGGCCGGCACCTACGAGGCGTTCGGGTACCTGTGCACGCACCAGAACCTGCCGGTGCAGCGGGTGACCGATGCTGCGATCGTCTGCGGCCGCCACGGCAGCAGCTTCTCCCTCGCCGACGGCTCGGTGCTCACCGGCCCGGCCGAGAAGGCGCTGACCAGGGCCACCGTGACCGCGGACGGCGACACGCTGACGATCAGCTGACGACAGCCAGCAGGTCAGGTTCCTCCGCAGCCACCGGGACACGGTGGCCGGCCAGGATCGGCTTGAGGTAGGCGCCGGTGTAGGAGGCCGGGTTGTCCGCCACCTCCTCAGGGGTGCCTTCCGCGATCACCAGGCCACCGCGCGAACCGCCCTCCGGCCCCAGGTCGATCACCCAGTCGGAGGCCTTGATCACGTCGAGGTTGTGCTCGATCACGACGACCGTGTTGCCCTTCTCGACCAGGGTCTGCAGCACGGTCAGCAGCTTGCGGATGTCCTCGAAGTGCAGGCCGGTGGTCGGCTCGTCGAGCACGTAGATGGTGCGCCCGGTGGACCGCTTCTGCAGTTCCGATGCGAGCTTCACCCGCTGCGCCTCGCCACCGGAGAGGGTGGTGGCCGGCTGGCCGAGCCGGACGTAGCCGAGCCCGACCTCAACCAGCGTCCGCAGGTGCCGGGCGATCGCCGGGATGGCTGCGAAGAACTCGACGGCCTCCTCGATCGGCATGTTCAGCACCTCGGCGATGGTGCGGCCCTTGTAGTGCACCTCGAGGGTCTCCCGGTTGTACCGGGCCCCGTGGCACACCTCGCACGGCACGTAGACGTCGGGCAGGAAGTTCATCTCGATCTTGATGGTTCCGTCGCCGGCGCAGTTCTCGCAGCGGCCGCCCTTCACGTTGAAGGAGAACCGGCCGGGCTGGTACCCCCGCACCTTGGCTTCCGGGGTCTCGGCGAACAGCTTGCGGATGTGGTCGAAGACGCCGGTGTAGGTGGCCGGGTTCGACCTCGGGGTGCGGCCGATCGGCGACTGGTCGACGTGGATGCTCTTGTCGATGTGCTCCACCCCGGTGATGGTGCGGTGCCTGCCGGGGACGGTGTGGGAGTTGTAGAGCTTCTTCGCCAGGGCCGTGTACAGGATGCTGTTGACCAGCGATGACTTGCCCGAGCCGGACACCCCGGTGACGGCGATGAGCTTGCCCAGCGGGAAGGCGACCGTGACGTCGCGCAGGTTGTGCTCGGCGGCGTCGTGGACGGTTAGTGCCTTGCCGGAGCCGGCGCGGCGGGTGGCCGGCATCGGGATCGTCCGCCGCCCGGACAGGTAGGCGCCGGTCAGCGAGGTCGGGTGCGCGAGCAGTTCGCTCACCGGGCCGGAGACGAGCACCTCGCCACCGTGCTCGCCGGCGCCGGGGCCGATGTCGACAGCCCAGTCGGCCGTACGGATGGTGTCCTCGTCGTGCTCGACCACGATCAGGGTGTTGCCGAGTGCCCGCAGCCGCAGCAGGGTCTCGATGAGGCGCCGGTTGTCGCGCTGGTGGAGCCCGATGGACGGCTCGTCGAGCACGTAGAGGACGCCGACCAGCCCGGAACCGATCTGGGTGGCCAGCCGGATGCGCTGCGCCTCCCCACCGGAGAGGCTGCCGGCCGGCCGGGAAAGGGAGAGGTAGTCGAGGCCGACGTCGAGCAGGAACCGGAGCCGCTCGTTGATCTCCTTGACCACCCGCTCGGCGATCTGCGCCTCGCGTTCGTTCAGCTCGAGGTTGCGCATGAAGCCGGACACCTCGTCGATCGACATGGCCGAGACCTCGGCGATGTTCCGGCCGCTGACTGTGACCGCAAGCGAGCTGGGCTTCAGCCGGGCGCCGTTGCAGGTCAGGCAGGGCACCTCACGCATGTACCCGGCGTAGCGTTCCCTGGCGCTGTCGGTCTCGGCCTCGGCGTGGCGGCGACGGATGTAGGGCACCGCGCCCTCGTACTTGGCCCGGTAGGTGTGCTCGCGACCGTGCCGGGTGCGGCTGTGCACGGTGATCGCGTGGGGCAGGCCCATCAGCAGCAGGCCCTGCACCCGGCTGGGCAGGTCGGCCCAGGCCGCGTCCACAGAGAAGCCTTCCTGCTCGCCGAGCGCGACGTACAGGTTCTGGAAGTAGCTGGCCAGGTAGGGCGTCTGCCAGACGGAGATCGCGCCGTCGGTGAGGCTCCGGCCCGGGTCGGGGACCACCAGCTCGACGTCAACCTCCATCCGGGTGCCGATCCCGGAGCAGGCCGGGCAGGCTCCCCAGGGCCCGTTGAACGAGAACTGGCGGGGTTCGAGCTCCTCCACCGAGATGTCGTGGTCGTTGGGGCAGGCCAGGCGCTCGGAGTAGCGGCGCTCCCGCTTGGGGTCGCCGGCGTCGAGGTCGACGAAGTCGATCGACACCACTCCCCCGGCCAGGCCGAGGGCGGTCTCCACCGAGTCGGTCAGCCGCTGCTTGATCCCCGGCTTGGTGGCCAGCCGGTCGACGATCACGTCGATCGAGTGCTTCTTCTGCTTCTCCAGCGTCGGCGGCGTGAGCAGTTGGTGGATCTCGCCGTCGACCCGTACCCGGGACAGGCCCTGGCCGGACAGCTGGCGGAACAGGTCGACGTACTCGCCCTTGCGTCCGCGGACGACCGGTGCGAGCACCTGGAAGCGGGTGCCCTCCGGCAGGGCCAGCAGCCGGTCGACGATCTGCTGCGGCGACTGGCGGCTGATCGGCTCGCCGCACTCCGGGCAGTGCGGCCGGCCGGCGCGGGCGTACAGCAGCCGCAGGTAGTCGTAGATCTCGGTGATCGTGCCCACCGTCGAACGCGGGTTCCGGCTGGTCGACTTCTGGTCGATCGAGACCGCCGGGGAGAGCCCTTCGATGAAGTCGACGTCCGGCTTGTCCATCTGGCCGAGGAACTGGCGGGCGTAGGCGGAAAGGCTCTCGACGTAGCGCCGCTGCCCCTCGGCGAAGATGGTGTCGAAGGCGAGACTGGACTTGCCCGAACCGGACAGGCCGGTGAAAACGATCAGGGCGTCCCTGGGTAGGTCGAGGTTGATGTTGCGCAGGTTGTGCTCGCGCGCCCCGCGAATTATCAGCCGGTCAGTCACGCGGTTCATGGTAGATGGTGCCGCCGACAGTCCACCCACCGGCCCCGGCCTGCTGGCCCGCGAAGTCGCTGGGGCCTAGGTTTGTGCCATGAGCCAGTACTCCGGAGCAGTGCCGGTGGAGGATCTGCACCGGTGGAAGCCGGAGGCCACCCAGCGACTTCTCGGCTACACCATCGGGATCAGCGACGAGGACTGGCATCGGCCGAGCCCACTGCCCGGCTGGACGCGGGCCCATCTCGCCACCCATCTTGCACGCAACGCCGACTACCTGAGGTTGATCGCCGAGGCCGCTCTGGCCGGCCTGCCGCAGCCGGCGCCGCCGAGCGCAGCCCAGCGGCACGCCGATCTCGAGAGCGGTGCCGACCGCACCGGCCTCGAGCTGCAGATCGACCTGGACACCAGCGCCGGCGCGCTGCAGCAGGCCATCGAACGGATCGAGGACTGGTCGGTGCCGGTCAGGTTGCGCCGGCGGACGTGGCCGCTGGCCGTGCTGCCCCTGGCCCGGCTGCACGAGGTCTGCCTGCACCATCTCGACCTGGACTGCAACTTCAGCCCGGACGCCGTCGATCCGGCTGCCGCAGCCTGGCTGCTGCGGTGGGTGCTCGACCTTCTCGACGACGCCGACTTGCCGGCGCTGCGGCTGGAGTCGGACTCCCTGGTGGCTGAGCTCGGCAAGGGCGGCGAGCCCCGGACGGTGAGCGGCAGCGACGCCCGGCTCTGGGCCTGGCTGAGCGGTCGCCTCCAGCCCGCCGGGGTATCCGGTGCGGACGGGCTGCGGCCGGCCCTCCTGGCCTAGTTGCCCTAGACCGCTTCCCGGCGCGACTTGAGCAGGCTGGCGACGGTGGTCACGGCGAGGGTGCCGAGGATGACGACGAGCGAGAGCCAGATCGGGATCTCGCCGTCGAACCCGAGCCGGCTGTCGAAGTGGTACTCGTGCAGGGCGTGCAGCACGAGCTTCACGCCGATGAAGGCGAGGATCACCGACAGGCCCACCGAGAGGTAGATCAGCCGCTGCAGCAGCCCGCCGATCAGGAAGTACAGCTGCCGCAGCCCCATCAGGGCGAACACGTTGGCCGTGAAGACCAGGTACGGCTCCTGGGTGAGCCCGTAGATCGCCGGGATCGAGTCGAGGGCGAAGAGCAGGTCGGTGGTGCCGAGGGCGACGATGACGAACAGCATCGGGGTGATCAGGCGCCGGCCGTTCTCGCGGACCACGAGCTTGGTGCCGTGGAAGTCGCGGGTGGACGGGAAGGTGCGCCGGACCCACCGCATCACGGCGTTCTCGGTCGCGTCGTCGTCGTCGTCCTTCTGGCGGTAGTCGAGGTAGAGCCGCACCGAGGTGTAGATCAGGAACGCCCCGAAGACGAAGAAGACCCAGCTGAACCGTTCGATCGCCGCGGCACCGAGGGCGATGAAGATGCCGCGGAAGATCAGGGCAAGCACGATGCCGACCATCAGGGCGAACTGCTGCAACTGCCTCGGGACCCGGAGGTTGGCCATGATGATGACGAAGATGAACAGGTTGTCCACGCTGAGGCTGTACTCGGTGAGCCAGCCGGCGAAGAACTCACCGGCGTAGCGTGCCCCGGCGACGTACCAGATCCCGAGCCCGAACAGCACGGCCAGTCCGGAGAAGACCCCGATCGCGATGCCGGCCTCGCGCATCGACGGCTCGTGGGGACGGCGACCGATCACCAGCAGGTCGACCCCAAGGACGACCGTCATGACTGCGATGGTGATCAGCCACACCTCGATGGTCACGTGCATGCAGGCTGTCTCCAGTGCGGTGTCGGTGCGGGGTTCGCCGGCCGGATCGGCCCACGAAGCTTCGCCCTGATTCTCTCAGGGGTTCGCGCGAGCACCAAAGCCGGCCGGCGATCGGTCAGCGGGTCGCCTCCAGCATCTGCCGGAGCGTCTTCTTCAGGTCGGAGATCTCGTCGCGCAGCCGGGCGGCCAGCTCGAACTGCAGGTCGGCAGCTGCCGAGTGCATCTGCTCGGTCAGCTCGCTGACCAGGCCGGCCAGTTCGCTGGACGGCATGGAGCCCAGGTCCCGCGACCGCTCCGCGGAGAGCGGCACCGGGCTGGTCGGACGGCCGCGGCCGGCACGGCGGACCAGGCCCTCGGTGTCGGCGTCCTCCCGGGCGAGCAGGTCGGTGAGGTCGGCGATCTTCTTGCGCAGCGGCTGCGGGTCGAGCCCACGCTCGGTGTTGTAGGCCACCTGCTTCACCCGGCGCCGGTTGGTCTCGTCGATCGCAGCTGCCATGGACGGCGTGATCTTGTCCGCGTACATGTGTACCTGGCCGTCGACGTTCCGGGCGGCCCGGCCGATCGTCTGGATCAGCGATCGCGCGCTGCGCAGGAAGCCCTCCTTGTCGGCATCGAGGATCGACACCAGGCTGACCTCCGGCAGGTCCAGGCCCTCCCGGAGCAGGTTGATGCCGACCAGGACGTCGAACACGCCGAGGCGCAGCTCGCGCAGCAGCTCGATCCGCCGCAGCGTGTCCACCTCGGAGTGCAGGTACCGCGTCCGGACGCCGTTCTCCATCAGGTAGTCGGTGAGGTCCTCCGACATCTTCTTCGTGAGCGTGGTCACCAGCACCCGCTCGTTGCGTTCGGTGCGCGCCCGGATCTCACCCATCAGGTCGTCGATCTGGCCCTTCGTCGGCTTGAGCACGATCTCTGGGTCGATCAGGCCGGTGGGCCGGATCAGCTGCTCGACGAAGCCGTCGGACTTGGCCAGCTCGTAGGGTCCGGGCGTGGCGGAAAGGTAGACGGTCTGGCCGATCCGCTCGACGAACTCCTCCCAGCGCAGCGGCCGGTTGTCCATCGCCGAGGGCAGCCGGAAGCCGTGCTCCACCAGCGTGCGCTTGCGGGACATGTCGCCCTCGTACATGCCACCGATCTGCGGCACGGACACGTGGGACTCGTCGAT